>CAJQRI010000001.1 GCA_905612265.1 uncultured Nitrospinota bacterium
CAGAATGTCGTCCATATCGAACAACAGGGAGATGGGTCGTCCATGCGGACAGGTATAAGGCATCGAGGTTTGTTCCAGATCGGAAATTAATTTTCTTATCTGGTCGAGGTTGAGAGTGTGGTTGACCTTGATAGCGTTTCGGCACGACATCATGATCAACACATCTTCGTATTTCTCATTGAGGACATCGACGTGCGCATCTTTGGGGAGAGATTCAATCATTTCGCGCAGAAGTTTTTCGTGGTCACCATTTTTGAGTATTGCCGGGACAGACCGGAGTAAAAACTCATTCTTGCCGAACAGCTCCAGTTCTAAACCAAGGTCGAGCAATCGTGTCAGATGTGGAGTCAACACTTCTGTTTCCTCTGGGGAAAGCTCGATAGGAAGAGGAAACAAAAGTTTCTGCACTTCTACTTTGCGGTTTTTAGCGGAAGCGCGAAACCTTTCATATAAAATTCTTTCATGGGCCACATGCTGATCGACAACCAAAACTCCTTGTTTGCCCTGCATGATGATGAAAGACCTGTCTAACTGACCCAGTGGCTCGAACTTCGAATAAATGAGATTTGATACTGGTGTCGGTGCTTTGTCGAACCATGTGACCTGTTGCGTTGATTCCGCATCTTGGCTCAGCATGGTTCTCAAAGACTGCGACAAGTCACCTTGAACCGGAGGAAGCGATGTCCACTGTGGTGGCTGATAACTTGGTCGTGACGAATAGGATGACTCTTGTAGCGGTATATCTGTTTCGTCTCGTGCCGTCGTCAAATTGACTTGCTGGTTTTTTTCCAGAGCTGCGCGAACACCATGAGCCACAAATTGATGCACATCCTGCTGAAACGCGAAGCGGACTTCGGCTTTCGATGGATGGACATTCACATCCAGTAATTTCGGGTCCATCGTCAAATAAAGAAACATTGCCGGGTGCTGGCCTTTAGGCAATAGATGACTGTAGCCCTGCTGGGTGGCATGCAGAATGACTTTGTCTCGCACAAACCGGCCATTGATAAAGCAATACTGAGCGTTTCGGCTGGAACGAGTATAAACAGGGCTCGATACAAATCCACTTATCTGGTAATCACCTGATTGTGCCTCAACCTCCAGCAGAGATTTTGCAAGCTCGGGTCCGAACAATTCAGCAATCCGGTAATGCAGTTGGTCCGTTGGCAGAGTGTTGATAACCTCGCGGCCATTATGAGTTAAATGAAACTGTATATAAGGATTAGCCAGCGCCTGTTGCGTGACCACCTGAGTGATATGGGAGAACTCTGTGGAGTCACCTTTTAAGAATTTACTGCGCGCGGGGGTCACATAAAAAAGTTGCGCCACTTCAAGTGTCGTTCCTCGGGGACAGGCCACATCTTTTTGTTCCATAAGTTCACCGCCTTCCACGACGATCAACTTGCCACCTTCACTTTCGCTCCGAGCACTAGTGCAACGCACTTTAGCCACTGATGCGATGCTTGGCAGGGCTTCGCCACGAAAACCTAACGACTGGATGTTCTCAAGGTCTTCAAATTGAGAGATCTTGCTGGTAGCATGGCGTGAAAAAGCCAACAGGCATTCTTCCGGGGCCATACCCATACCATTATCCATAATCCGGATTTTCTTTTTCCCTCCGCCTTCAATATCCAGACGAATCAGGTTCGCCCCAGCGTCGATGGAGTTTTCGACAAGTTCTTTGACCACGGAAGCGGGACGTTCCACCACTTCTCCCGCAGCAATCTGGTTAGCCAGATCGTCGGAAAGGACACGAATTTGCGATACTTTTTTTTGAGAGGGAACAGACATAAAATCCTTCAGTTTAATCAAGGAAGATCTGATCATTTTTTTAAAGCAATTCGGAAACGATTGCAAGTCAATTGGTATATACCGCCCTTCCCCCTTATTTAAGGCCACCGCACCATATCAGTGTGGTAACTTTGTGTCCATCTGTTTCATCCTACCCCTTTGCAAGTCAATTGGTGATATGATGGTATAGATGCAATACGGAGACGCCCCGTTGGACAATCATTTCTTCGAAAATAACATCAAGTCATTGAAAGCCTGCACCTCCCAGTCGAGGAGCCTTCCTGAAATTTTTTCTGAAAAATTTTCAGTGATTTCAACACCTACAGGTCAACCCAGCCTTCGCTTTGATAACACACTGCTTCACAGTAGCTATGACCCGGAAAAAGAGGCTGTTCGCTTCGCCGAAAAACTTAAATCGGGATCTCGTGTATGCCTGTATGGTTTTGGCTTGGGTTACCATCTCAACACCATTCTTGAAAAAATTGGCCCTGACGGATACCTTCTGGCAATCGAGCTTAATCTCGATATTCTCACAGCCGCATTACAACTGAGGGATCAAACAGAAGTTTTTGAAGATCAACGTTTTCGATTGATTTATGGTACCGATGAGGCCAAGGTGTCCCGTGAAATCGCTTATGAAATGGAACGTATTACCGAAGATCATACCGACTCATTCGAAGTTTTATTTCACGCACCTTCCTTCAAATGCATTCCGACAACCTTTCCCTTGCTCACTAATGCTCTCGAAGTTTTACTGCTTGAGCGTCGGTTTCCAACGATATTCGGAAAGCTGGAGAAAGCAAACTATTCATTAAACCAAAAGGTGATAACAGAATCTCCAGGCATCAACATCTTAAAAAACTCAGGCCAAGGCAAGCCAGGTATTTTAGTCAGTGCTGGACCTTCTCTTGATCTTATAATTCCACACCTGCATCGAATTCAAAAAGATTTTTTGATCGCCTGTGTGGATACTGCTTTACCTATTCTTGCAAAAAATAATATTCAACCGGATTATATATTCTCCCTCGACCCACAATTGGATAGCACTGAGTATTTCATAGAATACCCTACAGAAAAAACAAGATTGGTCTTCACACCGACCGTCAACCACAATGTACTAAAAAATTTTTCCGGTGAACGATACGTCGTTTATAAAGAAGGACACCATCTTTCAAAAGACAGCGAATCTACCATGAAAGAAAAAGGCACCACGCAGGCAGGAGGCTCAGTAGCCTGCCTGGCGCTCGATATGTTGATCCATTTTGGTTGTGACCCGATTTTTCTAACCGGTCAGGATTGTGCCTTTGCTGGAAAGCGCTATTATTCAAATCATTCCCAATTCAATCAGAAGCTTCAAGGTAGAATCGCAAGAATGATGCCCCTCGAAAAACTGCATCGAGAAAAGGCCCAAGAGAAAAAACAACTCACGGTAAAATGCACACAGGGTAACCCATTGCTCACCGATCAAGTCATGTATAGTTATTTGCGAACATTGGAGCACATCATCAAGGCTAACCCCGACACCCGTGTCTTCAACCTTTATTCCCATGGTGCTGAAATTGAACAGGCACCTGTCTTAGGCTCGGTGAACGAATTAAAACGCCGGTCTTTTATTTCTAAAATCTAAACACTATGACTCCTTACAAAAAGTATCTGCCCCATCTGGGACTTACCGCCTTAATCATTTTTCTCGCGGCAGACTATTTCTCTTCACCCCAAAATTCAGCCTCACTCGATAAGGGAAAGACTCAAAGCATGGAAGAAGGCAGTCATACAGAGGGAAGCCACAAAGAGGAGGGGCACAAAGAAGGTAGCAACGGAGAAGGTGAAAACCTTTCACAAGAAGAACGAGTACGCAGAATGGCAGTTTTTCACTACAACGAGGGTAACAAGTTTTATAAGAAAGAGGAATATGGCGAGGCCCTCACACGCTATGAAAGAGCCCTGCGTCATAACGAAAAATTCAAGGAAGCTCTCATTAACCTGAGCACTGCTTATATGAAAACAAAATTTTTCGATAAAGCGTTGGAGACACTTCAGGCTGGGCAAAACCAATTCCCTCAGGAACCTCTGTTTGATTACAACTTTGCCTGCTATTTTTCTTTGAAGGGAAACCCGGGACCAGGACTTTTAGCCCTTCAGCAAGCCGTGAAGAAAGGATTCAAACAATTCGAACAAATAGAAAGCGACACCGATCTAAGCAATCTGCGACAATCGGACGAATATAAAACCTGGAAAGAAACGCTAGCCTCTGCGAGAGCAACCTAATTTTCACGACTCAATTAAACGAACTTGTCCTGAAGGATCAATCTTGAGCCCCACCTTGCCACTCAACAAAGAAAACATAGGCGATCCTATTAATTCTTTTCTCCACCCCTGAAACAGAAAGTGTTCCTCCATATCTTCCTTTTGCTCAAAGTGGGCCACAAAACTGTGAATCTGCTTTCGGTCTGCCAGAACACTGGGCTCAATTTTCAACTCTTCAGAACGAATCTGCACATAAGCTGAAAGTAGTTCCTCAACTCCTCGAGTCGTCGCGTGCCCATTACTTTCCGGGAGTTCAACAAGATCCGACTCTGGAACCTCCATGGCTCTTTCAATTGCAGACAAAATTGATGCCCCACCTTTATTCAGTTCCTTTTGAAAAAAACCACGAATTCCGGATAGTGTTTTTGCATCCCTCGGAGCTTTACGAGCAATTTCCAGTAGCGTTTCATCACGGATGATGGCCTTGGCTAGGCAGTCTCTCTTGACCGCCTCTCCTTCTCGCCAGGCAGCGATTTCCTGAAGCACTGTCAAGTTTCTGGGTCTCAAGCTACGCAGGTTTTTGATTTTCATAAATCGTTGATACGGGTCTGGCAAAGCAAATGTTTTGGGGTCTTCCCATGCTTTAACTTCCCCCTGCACCCAATCCAAACGATCCATTTTTTTCAATCGTTCGATCAGCTTGTTATAGACCGGCATCAGGTAGCGAACATCGTCAATGGCATATTCTATCTGGCTATCGCTCAAAGGACGGCGACACCAGTCGGTATAGGTTTCTGACTTATGGATCTTCTTCCCCAAAGCTTTATAGACAATTTTCGCGAAAGAAATCTGAGTCCCCCATCCCACCAGAGCAGCAGCGATCTGGGTATCAAATACCGGAGGAATCACCTGACCACAGAGGCGCACCAATATCTCAAGGTCTTGCCTCGCCGCATGAAAAACTTTTACTTTTGTGGGGTCCTTTAACAGCTCCAGCAAGGGAGTCATATCAGGAAGCGCAATAGGATCAATGGCGGCAAAATGCTCTCCGCCCCCTACCTGAATCAGCCCAGTACGATGAAAGTATGTCCTTTCCCGGACAAACTCAGTATCTACTACCAAAACATCATCAGACTGAATGTTTTCGCAAAATGTCTTTAACTGATCTGTAGTGGTTATATACATAAATTAGCTCTTTAAAAAGGTTTAAGTCCTTTTTAATTACAATTTTAGAATTATAAGGGAATCGGCTGCAGATGAATAGGGCAAAACGAATAACACTAGAAAACAACCTTATTCAGGGCATAAAAAATGGCATAGAGCATATGCTCAATGCCATTTTTATTTATATATAACCCGTTAAAGTATTTTTAATCAACTATCTTCCAGTTGATGCTCATCCTTCTCAACTTTTTTATTTACCCAGTCCGAAGAAGATGAGTTTTCCTTGTCGCTAAAGTCGATCAAATTTTGTTCACCGCTCTTCCAGAATTGGTTGCTTAGCCTTTTGGGGGATAAAATTTTTTTCAGTTCTCCTTTGGCGTCGAAAATCCTGACTTCGTAGAACATAACGAGCCTTGCCTCCAAAAAAAGTCCTCAATACCCTATCTTCTGGTGTTCTTTTCTACCTGCACAGTCGACCAAAAAATAAGATTTACCCTGCAACTAACATTAACCATAATCTCAATAATAATAATTGTCAATCAAATAAGGCTAGTTTTTTCAATGGCTAAAGACATTTCTTCCTAATGCAAAGTAGATTTAGGCTATGCAATAGTTACGAATAAACAAAAATAAGGTCTCTAATTTAAGCTCATCTTTATTAATTTTTTTAGAGTAAATAGAGATTGTAAAAATAAACTCCCCCGCAAAAAAATAGTTTTAGCAGTTATATCAATATCAGCATATGAATATATAGGTGACTCATTAAAGGAAGGGGTACTACTTCATCTGTAAGGAAAAACTCTGCGGGATTCGGTTTTTTAGCAAACTTTTAGGAGGCTACCGCCCCCTAATCTCTAAAAAAAAATAATCTCAGCCTTTGTTTTCATAATAGTCTAGGCCTGAGTGATCTATGACCTCTTCTCCCATAATGATTCTCAATGTATTTCTCAGTTTTTCGTCTTGGTCGAAGAGGGAGTTCACCGGCTTAAGGTCTGGTCGGCATTGGGGAGATTTAAAATAAAATGACAGCCATTCCTGCACCCCTCTCATTCCAGCTCGTTGAGCTAGGTCTAGGAATAAGACTAGGTCTAGAACTACAGGTGCCGCAAGAATAGAATCGCGGCAAAGAAAATTGATTTTCAGTTGCATTTTTTGCCCCAACCAGCCCCGAATATCTATATTGTCCCAGCCCTCTTTAGCATCCCCTCTTGGGGGGTAATATTCGATGCGAATTTTATGGTAATAGTCTCCATAAAGATCAGGGTAAAGATCGTCCTGCAGGATACTCTCTAAAACCGAGCCTTTACTGACTTCTTTGGATCGAAATGAGTCCGGGTCATCCAGCACTTCCCCGTCCCGGTTACCCAGTATATTGCTGGAGAACCAGCCATCAAGCCCCAACATTCTAGATTTAAGTCCTGGAGCCACGATGGTCTTCATCAGGGTTTGTCCAGTTTTGAAGTCTTTGCCGCCGATTGGAGTGTTATTTTTTATAGCTAGTTCGACCAGAGCCGGGAAATCAACAGTCTGGTTTGGAGAACCGTTAGCAAAGGGAACCTTCATTTTCAGTGCCGCATAGGCATAAATCATTGAAGGGGGAATCGTAGCAAGGTTGTTTTCCAGGGCTGACTCAAACGCATCTAAAGTTTGAAAGGCTTCATCGTCCATACAGTCCTGATAAGCTTCCGTAGATCCACACCAACACATCACCAGTCGTTCCAAACCTTTTTCTCTTTTGAAGTTCTCAATATCCTTCATCAAAAGTTTGGCCAACTCCATTTTATTGGGAGCACTTTTTATATTGGTTCCTGTCAGGTTTTTCACAAATACAGGGTCGAACACAGCAGACCAGGGCTTTATCTTTTCAAGCTGATCTTTCACCAAATCAAGCTCCTGCTTATCGATCACACCACAAGTTAGAGCGGCCTGATAGCAGTTCTCTTCATAAATATCCCATCCACCGAATTCGATATCTGTTAATCCTGCAAGAGGAACGAAATCCTTGATGAAGGGGTATTGTGGGTTATCTCTTTTTCCCAAACGGATTCGTGACATCTGCGTCACCGACCCGATGGGCTTCGCATGGCCTGCATTTACCAGAAAGACTCCTGCAATAAGCGTTGAACTCACCGCTCCCATTCCTGGCAATAACACCCCTAGTTTTCCTTTTGACGACTCAATTTTTTTCGCCAAGCCACTATATTTGGTCTCACTCATTAAACCCTATCTCCCTCAAATTGGATGACGAATCAGTTGTAAACAGGTTCAGCTGGAAGGTCTCTAGCACATGAAGAAAGTACAACCGTGGTAAACTCAATAATTCTGTGCGAGAATACCATTCTGCAACCTGTATTGGATAGTTTTATTTTTTAGCCTTGCGATAAAACTCTGACTTAAAAACCAGTTTCTCAACCAAACACTCCATATCCGGTTAGTCGGAATTTCTTTTAAATTATCACAATAATTTTCACCTGACAGTATTTGTATGAATCAAAACACCCATCCTTTATCCCATATCCCATGTAGCGTGTTGCATTTAAAATCTCCCCCGGAACCCTGTAAAACTAGTGAGTGGTACACATCCCGCATTGCCGGTGTTCCCTTTTTGTTAAGAAATATTATGAGCCTTCAGCGTTCCGGGCTCCATGACCTGATCGTCTATATAGATAAGTCACAAGAAGAAATAGAAAAATTAGTATTCACTATCAAAGAAGACGCTCGCATTATCGCAAATATTCATTGGGTTTCAAATTCCGTACAACTAAAGGAAACTTTGCAAAACCGGGAAGGTCAGATGCTGCTTTTCAACGGATCGGCTCTGCATGACAAAAAAGAGGTACATTCTCTTTTAAAAACCTTTACTCAGCAAGAAGCAACTACTCCCGAAGCGTTATCCATCAGCAAGGACCAACTGAAATCCCTGATCGAAAAAATTCAACTAAATGACGAAAAAGAATTGATCAAGTTTCAGGAAGAAACACCTTCCTTCACATACATACCAGGATCGGAACAAGCCCACGTAAAGGAACAAAAAGATTTCAGCATCCAGCATGAACGATTGCTTGCAGGCTCCGGTCAAAACCACGACAGCCCCATCACTCGGCTCCTGTCGCGTCCATTTTCGCAAAAAATGACCCGTTTTTTTTTAAACACAAAAATTACTCCCAACCAGATCACACTATTCAGTTTTGGTATGGGTTTGGGATCCGCCATTTGCTTTGCCGGAGGAACTTATCCGATGAACTTGTTCGGCGGCCTCTTGTTATTATTTTCAACCTGGGTGGATGGAGCAGATGGAGAAATCGCCCGATTGAAATTCATGGAATCAGAATTAGGCGGCAAGCTTGATATTATCTGCGACAATATCGTCCACTTCTTTGTGTTCGGAGCAATTGGCTGGGGAGTGAGCAAAACATCGGGCGATGAGATCTATCTATATCTAGGTGGACTGGCAGCATTTGCAAGCCTGGCTTCTTTTATTCTTTTGGGTGCGATCATTCTCAAAAAAAATACCGGCGCCACCTCTCCGGCACGGGATTCAGAACCCTCCATGGCTGAGAAACTCGCCAATCGAGATTTCATTCATTTTCTCATGCTGATGGCTTTGATCGATCAAGTACAGGTATTCATTGTTATCGCCGCTATCGGAGCCACCATCTTCACCATTTATATGGTTTACCTGCGCCTCACTCAGGAAAGCAAATAGCTTTCTGCCTGCTTGTATCTTTCGGGGTCGTCAATATCAATCCAAAATCTGCCATCGATCGGCATAGCACGCACCCGGCCTTTCCCGGCTAGAATGCGGACCCCTCCTGAAAGCGAGTCGTCTCCAGTATCTCTCACAGATTGTTCCAGGGCTAAAAACAAGACCGGGTTACATAGAAAGATTCCCGTATCAAAGCAGTTATAATCCTCAATTCCCTTACCTATATTTTGAATCAAACCGTCCTTTGCCATCACCCGAGTCACATCATCCATATCAACCATAGGGTTTTTCAGGTCTTGATCCACTGCCAAAGCAATTTCATCCTCAGCTAAGGGGAAGTCGATCATTTTTCGAGCAATATCAGGATCAAAAAGATGGTCTCCCATCAACAGGAAGAAAGGCTCATCTATAAATTTATTTGCTTTAAGCACCGACAGGCCATTAGCTTTCTCCCAATCATCATTTTCAATCACCGTGATAGGAACATCAATTTTA
>CAJQRI010000002.1 GCA_905612265.1 uncultured Nitrospinota bacterium
TCGCGATTAACGAAGAACTTGAGGAGAAAGACCAGATCACCAATGTAGTTTTTATGGGAATGGGCGAACCTCTCGATAATTATGTTCCGGTTGTCGATGCATTGCGTCTTATGATTTCTCCGGAAGCCATGAAAGTGTCAACTCGCAAGGTAACCGTTTCAACCTCTGGGTTGGTTGAAAAAATGAAAGCTTTTCAAGAGGAAAATCTACATATAAATCTTGCCATTTCCCTCAACGCTTCCGACAATGTCACCCGTGATCGGTTAATGCCCATCAACAAAAAATATCCCATTGAAGTGTTGATAGATTGCCTTAAAAAATACCCTTTGAAACCACAAAGAAGACACACTATCGAATATGTCCTTTTGGAGGGCATAAATGACTCTGATGATGATGCCCAGAGGCTGGCAAAATGGTTGATAGGAGTTCCCTGCAAGATCAACCTGATTCCCTTTAACTCTTTTGACTCCTCTGAATATAGACCCCCCTCTGATCAGAGAGTCTTGAAGTTTCAAAATTATTTGATCGAACAGAATTTTTCTGCCTTTGTTAGAAAAAACCGGGCTACAGACATACTCGGGGCCTGTGGACAACTTGCCAGCCAAGTTTAAGGCTTACAGTTTTGTATAACTGGTTCTTCAATGAATTTATTTTCCAATTTCATATTTGAGTATCAGACTTACATTCCTCATCTCAGGACAATTCTTAATAACTCTATTTAATGTCCCGACCCTCCCCTTTATAAATATTGAATTCAAAAAAAATATTAATTGCATATATACTTAATTTTTTCTATAATCAATGATCGGTATTGATAATCATTTTCAAATATAAAAGGTTGATTTTATTCACCTTTCTTAATTAAGCAAGTTGAGAGAGGCTATCAATATTTGTGCTGAATCAAGAAACCAAAAAATTAACTAATAAAGGCAATGAAAAATGATCGAAACTTTTTTGTCTGGAATTGAAATAATGGGAAAAGGGGGCGTTATGATGTACCCCATATTCCTTGCTTCTATAATAGCTTTTGCAATTATCATCGAAAGGTTGATTTTCTATAGAAATAGCAAAGAAAATCCAGATGAAATTCTTCAATCAATCAAGGATTTGGTAAACAATAAGAATCCAAGAACACTTGATTCCAGCCAAATAAATGAAGGCCCTATCTCTCGAATGTTAGCAGTCGGTGTTCAAGCACAAAAAGATCCCCTGTGGAAACTTGAGGAAAAGTTGGCGATCAATGGTCGAGAAGAAATCCAAGGACTAAGAAAGAATCTCCGAGGCTTGGAAGTTATAGCCACCATTTCTCCTCTTATGGGATTACTCGGCACCGTATTGGGAATGGTTAAAGCTTTTAACAAGGTAGCCCAATACAAAGGACAAGTTGACCCTAGCCTTTTGGCAGGTGGCATTTGGGAGGCTCTATTAACAACTGCTGCAGGGCTTGCCATAGCAATCCCAATAGTCATCATGCTCAATTATTTTGAACGAAAAGTAGAGTCTATTACCATCCTATTGGAGAAATACGGACAGTATTTGGTTCACCATCTTCATGAAGAGCAAGGAGAATCGCCGAGTGGTAACGGTGAAAGTCGAAGTACCCCAAAGAAAGAAATTCCATCCGAATTGACAGAACAAAGGGTTTAGAAAAAAACACAACGTCTATGCTGAATTTATCCCAAACAAATGTAAAACGTTACGGGATTGATATGACTCCACTAATTGATGTAGTTTTCCTTCTCCTGATTTTTTTTATGCTCACTTTTGCGATACAAGGACAAGGATTAACTATCAGTCTTCCTCAAGGCGCAGAAACAGAACAGAAGAATACTGAGAAAGACCTCATCGTTAAGATCAATCAAGACGACAGCCTCCGCTTAAATGGTAAACATATAATGATCGATTCTCTCAGAGATGCATTAGAAGAGCTTGTTCAAAGTAGGTCTAACAAATTAGTTATTATTGATTCTGGACCTAGAGTTAAATATGGACTTTTTGCCCAAGTTCTCGATATTTCACGCGAGGCAGGCGCAGAAAATTTTTCGATCATAAAGTAATGGTTAAATTTCAATATAAAGAAAAAATACCGTTCAAACTCGATTTGATACCGATGATCAATATTGTTTTTCTATTGTTGATCTTTTTTATGCTGACAGCCACCACCCCTACAAAAGAAGGCAGGGAAGTAGACCTACCCAAAGCCAGGACTGCTGAGAAAAGCAATAAACAGTATTTCACGGTGACAATTGACAAGGTGGGTGCTCTACAACTAGATGGAAACGAAGTCACTCTTAAGACATTGCAAGGTCAACTAGAAAGTAAAATAAGAGGACAAAAAAATACAGTAATTTCCATTCATGCAGATAAGGTAATTGAGTTTGAGCTTTTTGGTCAGGTGATCGAACTTGCTAAGCAGGCAGGTGCTGAAGACTTCATACTTGCAACAGAACAGGCAATGCCCTAAACCAATAATAGATATTGAGCAAAATCATGATTCAGAATAAATCTACATTTTATTCCCTGGCCGGTTCCCTGGCGGTTAATATGATGATTACTATGGGAGCAGGAAGTTTTCTTATAAGTATCAATAAGAGTCTTGCTACACAAAAAACCTATAAACTCGAATTCGTAAAAAAGAAGACCCCTCCCCTGATCAAAAAGAAGAAAATCAATAAAGAGATCGTTCGCCAGGAGGTTAAAGTAGCTAGTCTACAGCCCAAAGCCGTGCCAATTATACAACCTAAAGTGACCGTCCGACAAACTAGCTCTTCACTTCCTTCTGTCTCAATCCCAAATTATGCGCCAAGACAGATTCAAACACAGAAAGTTCCTGCAATGCGATCGGCAGTTATTCACACTGTCAGGTCAACAATGAGTAGACGGGTTACCGCCAACATTCCCACGGCCAGATCTTTTGCATCTGTAAACAAAAAAACGTCACAAAACAGCATGAAAAAAATGGCTATGGTTAATAGCGCAAAACATATTAAAACTCATAAAATACCGACACTAGTCGCACGGTTATCTGCCAACACATCAACTTCCAAGAGTTCAAAGGGTCGTGTTACTCCTGTACTAACTGGAATGAAACATGCTTCCGTATCTTTCCCAGTTAACCCCAGAGGAATACCAAACATAGTCGACAGTGGTGCTTTAAATGGTTATCTTGGGCAAATACAACGCATTATTGAAGGTGCCAAGGAGTATCCCGAAGCCTCACGTCGGGCAGGTCGAGAAGGTAAGGTAAAAGTCCAGTTCACCATTTTCAGGAATGGTGATGTGCGCAACATAAAATTGCTCACACGAACACCCTTCCCAAACCTGAATCAAGAGGCCATTGATGCAGTTGAAAGATCCGCCCCTTTTTCGGGGTTTCCTGATAGTATGATGGAAAAATCTGTAAAAGTTATTCTGCCATTCAGGTTTGAGTTGCGATAAATTTTAGTATATAAAGTAAATAATATTAAAATTCTTCTTTACTATAAGTAAGCGAAATAAATTCGATGGTTTACGAGGTTTAGTCCCTATGAGATTCAGAAAAGTATCAGTCATGACAATGCTGGTCTTCCTCGTCAGCGCTCTACCTTGTATGGCTGAAGTGAATGAAATAGATTCTAACTTTGACGGTAAAATAGATCAGTGGCAGTATGTCGACTCTCAAGGAAGGGTCGAAAAAATAGAACACGATGGCGATTTTGACGGTAAGGTAGACCAGAGAGAATTCTTTAAAGGTGAAAAGATTCTTGACCGAGTTGAATTCGACCGTAACAAAGATGGAAAAATGGATCACCTGCAATACTATGCAAATGGTGGTAAGCTTTCTAGAGTTGAAAAATCAAGCAAGTATAACAACACGTACGACTGGAAAGAGTTTTTCAATCACACCGAGAAGTTAACGCATATAGCTATCGATGAAAATGGTGACGGAAAAGCTGACACCACTCAATTTTATGATTCATCAAATAAGTTAACGCGCATAGATACGGATTCAAATCAGAATGGCAAGATTGATCGTTGGAGCCATTTTCGTGGTAACTCAGTGTTAGATCGCACAGCCTTTGATACCAATGGAGATGGAAAAGCAGACCAGTGGCAGTTTTATCATGATGACCAAAGCTTAAAAAAAACAGATTACGATACTAACAGTGACGGAAAGGCTGATCGTTGGGAACATTTCAATTCAATTGGTAAACTTGTAAAAACTGAACTGGATCGTAATTATGATGGTAAAATTGACATGACTCAGAAAAAATAATCAAATATTTTATTTATTTGTTTTTTTACTCAATTGAGAATGAAATTCAAAGTCTTAATAAAGCTTTATAGTATTGAATTCATTATCGTAGTTTCACCTAAGACGTACCTCAATTAGTCCTATAAATTTATAATAGTTATTCCCATCTTTTATATATAAATCAATAATTGACAATAAACTGTTGACAAATAAACGTTTTACCTCTATTTTGATAACGAAAATCAAAGTCGCTTGTAGTTTTTATTATTTCAAAAAATACAGAACCATAAACTTCACTAATTAAGAGGAGATTTCGGATGAAGTTAAGATTTAATAAAATTGGCCTGGCAGGGTTGCTTATGTTGGGATCCGTGTCCGCCGCATTTGCCGCTGATAAAGAAGTTCTTACTCCTTCCGAAGTATTAATGCAGGAGGTTTCAATTATTGGCTCGAAATTTAACATAAAAAATATTGCCGGTTCTGCCGCATACCTTGACGTACAGGATATTCGCGAGCACAATATTTCTGATATAAATCGTTTATTAAGACGTGTTCCAGGTGTCAATTTACGTCAGGAAGATGGGTTTGGTTTGTTTCCAAATATATCCCTGCGTGGTGTAGACCCTGGGCGAAATAATAAAATAACAGTGATGGAGGATGGAGTTTTAACATCTCCTGCTCCCTACTCTGCTCCTTCAGCTTATTATTCCCCAACAACTGCTCGTATGTCCGGAGTCGAAGTTTTAAAGGGCTCCAGCCAAGTCAAGTATGGACCTCACACAACTGGTGGGGCTATTAACTTTCTTTCTACTCCAGTTCCTACGACTGAAAAATATTACACAAAGTCATCATTCGGAACATTCAATGAAGTTCGTAATCATTCCTATTTTGGTAAAACGAACCAAACAGATTCAGGGAAATTCGGTTATTTACTTGAATATTACCAAAGAAGCAACACTGGCTTTAAGGTTACGGACACCAATCCTGCATCTGTTAATGACGAACATGAAGCAAATACTGGTTTTGATAAACAAGAACCCATGATCAAAATGTTTTGGGAACCTAAATCAGATATGTATCAAAAGTTTGAATTTAAGATGGGTTACACAAACCTAGATGCAAACGAAACATATTCAGGACTTACCACCACTGATTTTAATAATTCTCCTAACCGCCGATATGTAGGGAGCCGGTTTGATGAAATCGAAACTACTCATTTCCGAACATATCTTCGTCATTCTGCGGAGATTAATAAAAAGACCAATCTAGTAACTACTGCTTATGGAAATACTTTCGGTAGAAACTGGTCAAAACTCGATAAAGCTGGTGGCAAAAATATTAGTCAAGCTCACTTTATACCTGGTGCTTTGGCGGTTCTTAAGGGGGAAGGAGCTGGTACCCTCAAAGTTAAAAATAATGCCCGAACCTATTATCTTTATGGAATCGATAGCAACTTAACTCATAAAATGGATATGGGTGAAACAAAACATAAACTCGATATAGGGGTACGTGTTCACTATGATCAGATACGCCGACTTCAAAATTCCACCTCTTACAAACAAGATGCTAATGGGAATGTAACCTCAGCATCTACTACAAATTTGGGAGATGATGGTAATAAGCTGCAATCTACATACGCAACAACTATTAACGCTTCAGATGCAATACAAAATGGAAAATTCACTTTCACTCCGGGAGTAAGATTAGAGTACATAAATTCAAAATATATTCAATATAGTGAAGACACCCAAGTTGACCACAGCGTAATTGTAGCTGAAGGAGCTCAAGACTGGATGGTTCTTGTGGGAGGTGGTAGCTTAAAATACGATATGTATGATGATGGAAATAAAGACATTGATCTATTCGGTTCAATCAACCGAGGGTTTTCTCCCCCTAGTCCTACTGGAGCCATTAAAAATGGATTGCGGGAAGAAAGTAGCATTGGTAGCGAATTAGGAGTTCGATACAAAAATGCAAAAAAAGCATTCTCAGCCGAGGCAGTTTTATTTCATACAATAATTGATGATCTAATTGTTGTTGATTCAGTCGGGGGTTCAGGATCAGGTGACACTACAAACGCAGGAAAAGTTAGAACTCAAGGCATCGAACTTCAGGTAAACTATGATCCCGGATTGGCTAAAAACTGGTCATTTCAAATGCCTTTGTATGTTGCGGCAACCTATACTGATGCAACTTTCAGGGAAGATATAAGTTCCACAGATGAGGAGTCGATTTTTGCCGGAGCAAAAAAAGGAAACGAACTTCCTTACATTGCAAACGAAGTTGTAAGCTTTGGCTTAGGATATATTTATAAAAAATTCTCAGCTAATTTAGATGCGAATTATACTGCCGCGGTTTGGGCCGATGGCTCCAACAGGACAACCGAGGAGAACCCAGAAACAGGAAAAGCAGACTCGCGATTCGGAAAAATTGAAGACCAGTTTGTTGTAGATGCTAGTTTGGGTTGGCAGTTCAACAAGAACGTTCGAACGTTCTCGAGCTTTAAAAATATCTTTGATGATAAATACATGGTTTCTCGTCAACCTCTCGGACCTCGACCTGGGATGCCATTCTCAATGATGGCAGGGTTAGAATTTAGCTTCTAATTCGAACTCAAGCACCAAATGTAAGCAAAAGGTCTCCTCCAAGAGCATCCTTTTTTGCATGAATGTATAGAGTCAGGGATTGGGCTTTTGCTCAAAACCTGGCTCTACTCATTACCCTCCTAACTTCCTTTTGAAAAAAGATACCCAACGAATCAAACTAAATAATGTCTCAAGTTTCTCTTGAAGGTTAACTCAGCCATAGTAAAGTGAATATCATAAAGAAATCAACTTACCCTAAAGGCTAACAAGTGAAATATTATCATGATTATTGTAAGTCCTAAAACCTTGAAAATCTTTGCCTTTTCCCTCGCCTTCTTCATCACATCTTGTGCTGCTTTTAAGCCAGAAAAGACTTTTTCAAAGAACGGCTTGACGGTGACTTTCCGTAGCCTAAACGCTTTGGATGATATACAAAGCATCAAGTTCCTATACCCAATAATACTTTCGGAAAAACAGGTGCTCAACCACCTTTTATCTCTATGGCACCAAAGAATTGTCTCTCCGGGAAAACCCAAACCAGTGTTTTCCCTTGATGAAGTTGCCAAACTATCATCTCTTTTTAGTGCTGCACTAAAAAAAGTAGAGCCGACAAAGTACCTGAATTTTCAATTCAAATCTTCCAAAGGTCTAATTGAAGGGCAGGTTTTCGCTACTGCTAAAAAACTCCATTGGCGTTTTTTAAAAATAAATAATGAGGACTTCTCTAACGATCCTTTAAGGATTAGAAAGCCTTCATGGAAATTGGTTCGTATGCCTGGTCAGACATATCAAAAGTTACAATCCAGCAGTTTCATAAAAATATTTAAAAATAGAATTATAGCCAATATAAACCTTCCATTTCCAAAACAGCGATCTCAGTCTCGCCCGACAACCAGAACGTCCCAAAAAAAGGCCACTCAATCTGCAAGCGAAAAGCTGGAATTGAAAAGCAAGCTAGATGCTCTGAAAAAGTTTTTGGACGTCGGTATTATTGAAAAAAATGAATATGAGAAAAAAAAAGAATCCCTAATGAAACAATATTTCAAGGTTCGTGATTAACAGTTTCCCCAACCTTTAGCCGGCTCCGGTATTTCTATTATCAGGTTCGATCCAAATCATTATACTTTTACAAATCCATTTTGTTCTAAAAGTCGTATTCCGTGTGTTAGAATGGCTTTTTTTGTAGAACACTGTAATTGGTTAATCTCTTATTCCCTCGAAGCGAGGCCTACCACAGTGAGGAAATTGAGCAAACCATTTTTTTATTACTCCCAATACTCCCATGAACAGTCCTGACTTTCAAAACCTTGAGCTGTCTATTGTCATCCCTGTATATAATGAACGAGATAATCTGATTCCCCTTGAAGACAAGTTGGAGGCAGAGCTTACAAAGCTAAACAAGAGTTATGAAATCATTTTGATAGATGACGGAAGCAGCGATGGAAGTGCCCATTTGATAGAATCTATGCAAAAGCACAACCCACGCATCCGACTTATTCAGTTTGGCCACAACCATGGACAGTCAGCAGCATTTGCGGCTGGTTTTAAAACCGCAAAAGGAAAGATTTTTGTCACACTTGATGCCGACTTACAGAACAACCCTGCCGACATCCCCTTGCTTCTTGAAGAGATGGAAAATTATGATGTGGTGTGTGGCTGGCGTCACAAGAGAAACGATCCATGGATCAAAAGAGTCTCTTCAAAAATTGGCAATGCAGTCCGGAATAAATTGAGCGAAGAAGAAATTGCCGATACCGGTTGCTCATTGAAGGCGTTTCGTCGAGAGTGCTTCGATAATGTTAAGCTTTTCAAAGGAATGCATCGATTTTTTCCCACCTTGATGAAAATGGAAGGCTTTCGCGTTACTCAAGTCAAGGTCAGCCACCACCCAAGGCTTCATGGGGTTTCAAAATACAACATACGTAACCGTCTGGTTTCTTCTTTTCAGGATTTAATGGCCATCCGTTGGATGAAAAAGCGACAGATTAATTATGATATTATCAAGGAGGATTGAATGACAACAAACCAATGGTTAATCATTGGGTTTGTGGGGCAAGCTCTTTTTGGTGCTCGTTTTATTATCCAGTGGATTGTTTCCGAAAAGAAAGGTGAAAGCACCATTCCACTCTCCTTTTGGTACTGTAGTATTGGTGGCGCAATAGTGCTTTTGACTTATGCAATCTATAAAGAGGACCCTGTTTTCATTGTGGGGCAAAGCTTGGGAAGCATCGTCTATGTCCGCAACCTGATACTCATCGATCGCAAACGAAAATCCATGGCATCAATGGGAGCTGATAGTGAACAACTGGAAAATTAGAATAGGCGGTTTGGCGCTCATGGTTCTGGGTGGATTCCTTTTTGTCTGGTCAGTAAAATATATTCAATCCGAATGGCCGCAAATATTTGTGGGTTTACTCTCTGTTTTCAGCGCAGCTATGGGGTTTGCCATTCTCATCATGCCTCTAGATTTACACGAAGACAACTCAACACCTGAATAGCATCGCCTTTCTTCATTTTTCCTCAAAGCCCACCTTATTATTCTTACTCAAAAAGCAAGACAAGCCTTTAGTTAGCAACAGTTTTGAAAGTTCTTGACATTACCTAACCCGTATGATATTTCTCTACTTTCTTTAATTAATTTCAACCTCAAAAGAGGTTAAAATATTAGAGAATAGAAGTTTCCCATAGTTGGGAAACGGGTACTTACCGCCTTCTTCTAGGCCTTTCATTTAAGTGATGATGAATCAATTTCAAAGTTTCTTCAAGAGCACCTTTTTAAAATCCCTTATCTGCCTTATTTTTGTTTATATGCTAGGGCATTTAACCCCATTCATTCCCGCTTCTTTCAGTTCTATCTTTACAAGTCTAAATATTCAGTCCGTGGCATACGCTGACGAAGATGACGAAGATGACGAAGAAGAAGATGAAGACGATGAAGACGAAGACGATGAGGGAGAAGAAGGAGAAGAAGGAGAACCCGAAGAAGAGGATCTTTCTTATTTAACTGATATTGGGCCGGCCGCAGAGCACGAATTTGAAGATTACTCATTTCTCGGTATGAGTAATCGCAAGTTCACTTGGGCAGCGGCTCAGCTACATATACTATTCGCCTCTTTCATTCTAGGGTGTCCGATGTTCGTGGTCATTATGGAAGTTATGGGTGCTAGGCGTACACAAGGCGTTCGAAAAGCAATCATCCTCTCAAACGTATTTTTAGCGGTTCTTATAGGGGTTGTTATAGGCATCACCGGCGAAGTCATAGTCGGAATCCATCATGGTGTTTTATATGGTCTATGGGCCTGTGCCTTTGGCGCTCTGATAGTTAGCTTTCTGAACTATTTCCACCGTTTGATGAATATCCGGGCATCGGCCTTTGTTGGAGCGGTGTTTGGGGCCCTGATTTCTATGGCACTAACACCCGTAGAACATTATGAAGTCTCCGGCATTATTCTCGCTTTGGTCAATGGAGCCGTTGGAGGCTTGATATCAAATGGCATCATGTTCGCCCAATCAGATTTTAAATTTGAAAGATTGGCTCACGAAATCACCAAGGTCATCGGCATTTGTTATAGTTTTACAGCACTAACAGGAGGACTATTCCTCTTCGTTATGCTGGTCGCCTATCAAGACTTCATCACCTATCTCATCTCCTCTTTTCCGACACTTTTCATGGTGGCCTACCCCACCCTGTTTATTCTGGAAACAGTGGTTATGTACATCTACGTTTATTCATGGGACCCTCTTAATAAGTCAAATAAAAAAGGGAGGCATATTGTTACAGGTGTAATTCTAAATGTACTTGGACTTACACTTCTTCTCGCTCTTGACGGCCCTACAACATTCATGCAAACGCCGCCAAAACCCCTTGATCAACTTCTAAATATCAGCGAGTGGGATAAGATAGCCAATATGGCCTGGATGCCCTTGAACTATCACAGGCTAGTCGGTAATGGCACTTTTGGTGGGTATATGGTTTGTATCATTGGTGCATATATGTACCTTTGGTCAGACAAAACAGAAGAACGAGAATATTATGATTGGGTAGGATACATCGGCAACCTTATTGGCGTTGCCATCATGATTCCTCTGCCTGCTATGGGTTATATTTTCGTCCGCGAAATTTACCAATACGATGCAACCATTGGCATGTACATCATGTCTGATCGAGAGTCTATGTTTATGCTGGTACAAGGACTTCTGGTCGGAACTATGTTCAGTGCCAGTAATATTTATATGTGGGTCAGTATGAAACGTATAGAAAACGCTGAGAGATTTTTTCCAGCCATGAAGTTCGGCTTCGTATTGATTGTTATTTCCGCGACAATCTGGTTCACTCCCCGACGTTTTTTCGCCACCATGCTTCCTGAACCCAGTATGAATCCGGATATGGTTTTGCCCGACAATTTAGCCTTTCTAGCATTGATGATCTCAAAGAATACGGCAGCATTTTGTCTGGTGACCGTTACTTTCATCAACTATATTTTCTACACTATCGCTACAAAAACTGGAAAAGTTCATTACGGCAAGATAAATCCATTGGGTCCTTACGTTCTTATTTTCCTCGGGTTCGCTGATATTTGGCTAATGAGTTGGATGGGTACCATTCGTTCATTATCTAGAATGAACTGGCATGTATATAAGGTGTTCAAAGATGTGACGCCTGAAAAATTTGCACCTAGTCTGGCTGAGTCAGGCTTTCACGTCACAACATTAGTCTGGACATTTTTCATTCTGATGACAGCCATTATCTGGGTCGGAATCAAATACCCAAAAACCAAAAAGAAAGAAACTGAGCCTACGCAAGCAGCACCGCAAATGGCCGAATAAGATTTTTCAGGAGCAAATGATTAATGAAAATTGATTTTATCATTGTTGGCTTAATTGCTGCATTGAGTGGTCTGTACGCGCTTTACAGCACTTTTGGAGTTGTGGGAGCTTGTGCCGGTTTGGCAGTGATGGTAACTTATGTCCTGCTCCTCAAGGTCAAATCCAAAAAACCACAAGAAAAAACTCTTTCGCAGAATATTCGATTTAAACTCCCAATTACTATCGTCATAGCCGGCGGTATTTGGTTTCTGGCTGGAAAATTCAACTTCCCTATTTGGTGGCAAATAGAATTTGTGTCTTTCGCTTTTGTGGGCTTCTTTTTCTTTGCGCTTTTGGACTCGAAGACACTAAAACTGGAAAAATCAAACTTTGATTGGATAAAGCGACTTCTTGCTACCTACGCACTTGCCTCCACAATATTTATTGGAGTGACAGCACAACTTCCACAGTTTGACCCTGAATATGAGCTTACCAAGCTTAACAGGCCTCCCGTTGTGTTAAGCGGTCTGGCAGGACCTGAAGTCATTGCAGCTGGACGCGAAGTATTCGAAAACAATAAATGTTTTAACTGTCATAAAGTGTTCTGGGAAGGTAACTCAGACCGTGGACCGAATCTAGGTACTAAACAGATTGGTCTTTACGCTGAAGACTATATTAAAGAGCAGATCCTTGATCCCCGCATAAAACAGTCACCAGGATTTGATGATCCTAAGTCGAAAAAAGCTATGCCAACTTATTATGGCGATGATATAGGTGATGATGAAATGATAGCTCTTGTTTCATATTTAAAAACTATGCGTGATCCGACTCATATGCCGGTTGAGGGAAAGTTTGGCGCGCAATGGACTTGGTGGGATGATAAAGACATACTTGCTGAAGGTCAACAGGTGTTTGAAGGTGTTCACCCTGCCACAGAAGGGCTCAGTTGTGCAGTTTGTCACGGTAAAGATGGTACTCCAATGATGACTGGGGCTCTCGATTTTAGAGATGAAAACAATAAGGACACTGATAAAATTGAAGGCGATCATACCGACAAGTTGCTAAAAGACTGGCCGGATGACCTTTGGTATCGCCGAGTTACACGTGGTGTTCCCAATACGCCTATGGCTCCCTGGGGAATGATTTTTGAGCATCTTTATCTCTGGAAGGCAGAAGCTTATGCCCGAACATTTCATGATCCTTTTGACAAACGTACAGCCAAACGGCCTGTACCACCCGTCCCTACGAAAGAAGATGTTGCAAACTGGACATCCAAAGAGATGTTCCTCGATCCATTGCTCTAAAGTAATTTATAAAACACGTAAAGCCGATCCCGTTTAACGGGGTCGGCTTTATTTTTGCCTGATCGACAAAACCCACACGGGTTTGCTAGAATGATGTTACTGTTTAGTTTGACCCTCTTTGGAGATTGTAATGAGTAAAATTGATGTTTTTATAAAAGAAAACCTGCTGGAGAATGGAACCATCCTTCTTCTTCGAGATAAATACATAGGAATACGTGGCTGCATGGAACTTGCAACAAAAGAACAATTAAAAACCGTCATACAGCTAATTGTACCGGGAAACCAGATTGCAGATGAAGGGCTAGAGGCTCTTGCCGCCTCTCCTCATTTGGGAAACCTGGAAGTTCTCAACATCAACCACAACGATATTGGTGATGACGGTGCAGTAGCCTTGGCAAACTCACAAAACCTGCCAAAATTAAAGAATGTCACCATGTTTGGAAATGTAGTGGGAGATATTGGAGCTCAGGCTTTTGCCAATTCTCCGACCAGCAAGAAATACGTCAAGTTTGATCTCTATAAAAACCAATATACTGAGATCGGCTATAAAGCTCTTACTGAATCAGAGAACCTTAAAAACTGTGAGGAACTGGAGGTTTATCGGGACTAATGCAGCTTCAACCTTTCGCGCTCCATTCAGCAGTATCAAAAGTTTTGACCTGCAAGGCGTGAATGAGTTTGGGAGTGCCTGTCATTTCCACGTCGAGGGCTTTGTGAACCAGCCTAATTCGGTCCATGACATTGAGTTTTTCGAATTGTGGTGAGACGACAACGATTGAATAATGTCCACCGCCTCCGGCAGCTTTGTGCCCTCGGTGCAAGTGGCTCTCATCGATGATCTCTACATGTTCTGCAGCAATTTTATCCTTGAGATTGTCATTGATTATTTCTGCGGTATCCATATGATTTTAAAGTCTTTTTTGTATTGTTAAATGTTATTCGGGAGGCTTGGATCGAAGTCCAATGTCCGGAAAGTCTTTAAACTGGTTTAGGTTATCCTGAAATTTTTGGAAAGCCTTATGCTCGCTTTCATCCATCAGTTTTGTTCGGCAACGAGCACAAACGGGTACTTTACCCGAATCGCAATTTCGAATCCTGTTTTTGACTCCACATTGCGGACAAGGTATGATGGCTAAATTGGGATCACTCATAATTTATCTTAACAAACCTACACTCGAAATTAAAAGAGTTCTTATAACTTTTCGATAAAAAAATGTTTTTCTTTCAACAAGTCGGCCCCAGTCAGAAGATCCCTTTCACAACTAAGTTGGCCTTGGTTTTTTGGGTCATCCTTAGTCTAGCTCTGTTGTCATTTTTTGCGTTCGGTATTTTTTTAGTTGCCTTGATGGTGGGTCTGTTTTTATTTGCAACAAAGCTATTCCAGAAAACAAAACGACCCAATTCAATCCCCTACCCTAGTACACAAACTCGGCCCTATACAACACCCCGGAACATAAAAGATGGTGATGACGTCATAGATATCTAGAAGGTTGCTAAAAAACTCCTGAAATTGTCATCCTTAAGAAGTCGAAGGATCTCGCTTTATTTCTTCTGTCTTTTATAGATATGGGTGGCCTCTCCGTAAAATACCTCAGCACTTTCCATGATAGTTTCAGAAAGAGTTGGATGTGGGTGGATGGAATGCGCCAGATCTTTTGCTTTTAAACCATTATCGACCGCCAAGACGCCCTCCCCGATCAATTCTCCAGCCCCAACACCTGTTATGCCCATCCCCAAAACTTGTTCTGTATCCGGGGCAAGGATCAACTTGGTCACACCATCCGGCCGACCCAAGGTCTGGGCTCTTCCTGATGCTCCCCAAGGGAATTTCGCAATCTGAACCTTCATATCTTTGTTTTTAGCTTCCGTTTCGGTCAATCCGCACCATGCAATTTCTGGATCAGTAAAAACTACTGCAGGGATAGTGCGTGCATTTTGACTGGGTTCATAACCTGTTAGAATCCCAACCACATCTTTTCCCTCTGCAGATGCTTTATGAGCCAGCATGGCACCACCAATAACATCACCAATGGCAAAGATGGAGGATTCATCAGTTTGAAATTTTGCATCCACCTGAATAAAACCATGACCATCTGTCTTAACACCTGTGGACTCCAGGCCAATATCTACCGTGTTGGGTTTTCTGCCTACCGCTACCAAAATTCGATCATAACTAGAAGCCTTAACTTCGCCTTCAAATTGAACCACAATCCTGTTATCTTTCAACTCGCAGGAAACAACCTTGGTATTTAAATAAATATTGTGGAATTGCGATTTAAGTCTTGTAAACAAAGGACGAACCAGGTCACGATCCACCCCCGTCAACAAGTCACCAGTCATTTCCACCACCGACACTTGACTGCCCAGAGAGGAATAAACAGTTCCCATTTCCAGTCCAATATATCCACCGCCAACCACCAATAAGCGCTCTGGAACTTCTTCCAGCTCAAGCGCTGAAGTTGAAGTTAGAATACGGTCACCGATTTCGGAGAATAATGGCGGGCAAATTGGCTGAGAACCTGTTGCCAGAATACAATGATCAAAGCTCAACCGATCTTTATCGTTGATGATAAGATTATTGCCATCAAGAAACCGAGCTCTTCCATTTACAAACTTCACTCCACGTTGTTTGCAAAGAGAAATCAGTCCATTGGACATTTTATTAATAATCTCACGATTCCATTCTCGAACCCGATTCAAATCAATTTCAGGAGCTTGGAATTTCAAACCACAAGTCTCCGCATTGCGTGTCTCCTCTATCAATCGAGAAAAATGTAGTAGAGACTTGGATGGAATACAACCTCTATGCAGACACACTCCACCCGGCTTCGAGTTCTCATCAATGAGAGTCACGCTCATACCGCGGTCGGCCGCAAGAAATGCAGCTGTATAGCCTCCAGGGCCAGCACCAAGAATGGTTATTGTTTGTTCAGTCACTGATATATTCCCTAACGATGTCGTTTACGGCTCAGCTGTTCCCAAACCTTTGGTTCAGCTTTAGAACCTGCCTTGCCAAACATATAATGAAAAAGCTTTTGCGCATCCTGTTTGTCAACATATTCACCAATAAGTCGAGAGACAACAGACTCTTCTATCTGCAAAAAGGGTTGCAGTTGTTTGCCAACCTTTTTCACAATCTGAAGGTTGCTCAAGTTTGAAGCGGGCTTGCCATGAGGAACAGACTCTTTACATTTTTCGTTCGCACTTTTAGAATCGGAACTACCTGTTATAGTAAAAAGTGGCTTCTTGTTTAAGTCCTTATAACCAATGAAATAAGACAGAGCGAACCCAGGTTCGGTAGCACTTAATAATTCAAGATCGCTTTGAACCTTTAATATCAATTTTTCCGAATCAACGGGAGAGTCACAATCCTTCCATTGCCACATATTATCGTCAACTAAAACCAAAACTCCGAGTTCTGTAAGGTGTCGTATAAAGGATTCTGTAACGTCTTCCTTCAAATCATCGAAAAGGATAAACTCCATAAAAAATCTTATCCATTTAGGTCTTTCCATTGTGCTTGAATAATTTTTTTTCATAAACTATCCCCTGGAAGCTATATAAATAGCACTCATATCGCTGATGATTCTTTGTCAGAGTTTAATCTATTTAAACGCTTTTGAAGCATTCCCCTCCAGTCATCTGACAATTCCGGAAGAGAAATTAATTCTTGCATTTGTTCCTCATTTGCCCCCCCCTTACGTAAGAGAGCATTGGCTTTTTCAATTGAAAATGAGCCTTTTTGAATTTTTTTCACGAGCGAACCAGGTTCTACCAAACCAGGTTTAAGAACCCTAAAGTAGTACCCGCTGAAACCAGTTGTCTTTACACTGCAGGCCATGCTCTGGTCTTTAAACACTTTATTTAGTTTAAAACAAGGCTGGCGAGGTTGTGAGACTTGGACCTGAGCCGCTCCCATTTTAAAAATATCTCCAATATTAACTTCTGTTTCAAGCATGCCCAACAGGCTTAGGTTTTCTCCAAAGGAGCCGGGTAAGAATTCACGCAGCAACTTATCAGTCCAATAAGAGAAATGTTCAGTGCAGTAGGCACATACAGCCTTATCCACTCCACCATGGATTTTGCAGCTTCCAACACCATCACCTTCAAATCCTTGATAGTCCAAAAATGTAGATTGGGTAACAGGTAACTTGAAATAACCTGATCTGACTTTATTGGGACCCCCATCTAGGGAAACGCGGGAAGGAGAAACAATATTAATGGAAATAATCTTCATTTTTTTAACTTCTTTAAACTCTCAAAAAGATGACTAAATAAGTCCTAAACCACCAAAGTGTAGGAGTTAAGCTTATCATTTTTAAAAATGGTTATAAATATTACCCTTAAAGCTTTAAGGCATCCAAAGGTATAAAAAGTGAGGGCTTAGAGTACTTCTATCTAATCCTAGATCCAAGTTGATCAGGTTAAAGGTAGGAGGTTGTGGGGAAAATGAGTAAAGATTAGATTTATAATCCCCTTGGCGATGATAGGTAATAACTTTAAGGTTAGGATTTTTAAGTTTCAGCCTGATCCGTTCTACGGTATCCGAGATATAACCAATTCCATCAATCAGGTTGAGGTCCATAGCTTGTTTTGAGTCAAAAACACGTCCATCAGCAAGCGGTTTTACTTCATCTATATCAAGCTCTTTTCTGTTTTCAGCAATAATGGTGACAAAACGCGTATGAAAATTATCAATGGTATTCTGAAAAAGTTTTTTTTCTTCAACTGTGAAAGAACGAAATGGAGACATGAAATCTTTCTTATCTCCAGATTTCACAATCTCCCACTCCACACCAATTTTTTCCATCAGGTTTTCCATATTCACTTTAAGTGCTATCACACCGATACTGCCAATCAAAGAGGTTGGGTGCGCAATTATTTCATCCCCAGCGAGAGCGATATAATATCCACCAGAAGCGGCAAGGTCGACAACATGCACATAAACAGGAATTTTATACTTTTCCTTATAGGTCACCAGTTCATGAAGAATGATATCGCTCGCAGTAACTGTGCCACCAGGGCTATTCATCTTAATTAAAAGAGCCTTGATGTCATCATCCTTCGCCGCCTTGGAAATAATTTCTCGGACCTGTTCAACCATACCCAATGCTGTCGTAGCGCCTGTGAATGCTTGATCTTTTTGATTGTTAATTACACCCTGCAAATTGATCAGGAGGATTTTCTCAGCCCCCTCTCCCTCTAAAAGGGTTTCTTTCAAAGGACCCATGGACGGCCCTAGGTTAAAGGACGCACAGGCACTGTTAAAAAAAACAGCACAAAATAGAAACAAGCCATATTGAATGAGTTTAAAGCTTTTCATTTCCAAAAATTTAAAATAGGCGTTAAGCCAAAATACCCAAAAAAGGTTCCAACTTTTTCTGAAATGGTTCAGAATCAGTTTCGGACTTAAAAACTTTATCAAGGTTATTACGAATCTTCTGAATAACTTCTTCGTTACGTTTTTCTTTTTCCAGCATGGCCTGACTGGTCAAATCAAGCAAACCGTGAACGATTTCTTTGAGGTTTAAATTCAATTTTGCGGCACGCATTTTAATTTCCTTACGCTGATCAGCAGAACGACCGGACCAAACAGTACTTTCAACAGATTTTATTTCTGTCACATACATCTTGATGATTTCATCCACAGGGGTTAAAGCCTCCTCATCACAACCAGAGGCCTGCAGTTTATTGCAAAGGATTTTCAAATTTTGCAGTGGGTCAATAACCTGCAAATCAATCAAAACAGATTCATCCACACCATACATACGGCTCAATTCTGAAGGTTGAATTCTGTCGGAACCACCAATTTCGACCTCCAGTTTCTCTTGCAGCTTTGTTACTTCCGTGTCCACCGAGATTTTAGCTCCTTTAAGCATTTGTGAAGCCTTTTCATCAAACACATCTACGCTCCTTCTTTGCGCATGAACGCTTCGGTACTTCTTGTTTAAATCTTCCAGGATTATTTCAACCTCTGTATTCCAACTACCGCGCAATTTATTGGCCCTTACGCTTTCAAGAGGTACCAAATATTTCAGCCGCACCTTTTTTTCAATAGTAACGAGTCCTCTTATAAGAGTGCGTATCAATCGTTCATAAGAAACAAGCTGAGCATCCAAATGTTCCTGAGAATGTTTCATATTTGTTTTGGTAAATTTAATATTGTTCTTTTTCAAGCGAACCGAATTTTCAGCTAAGAGGGAAGTGCATTTATCCCTTTCCATAATATCCAGGGTCTTATCTAGATCTTCCATAATTAAATTTCAAAAATAGTGTTATTGAGATGAGTCATTAATCCGCGCTTTTGGCACAACGACACCCTATACCGTAATAATCCTTGGCGTCACTATCCCCATAGCGGCTTGAGGATCGAAGATAAACGGGAAGGCTGTTCCAGGCTCCTCCACGAATAACATGGTATTTCCCTTTTTCTGGTCCTTTGGGGTTTTTATAGTGACCTTTTGTATAATATTTTTTATCATACCAATCATACACCCATTCGGCAACATTGCCCCCAAGATCAAACACCCCGTCAGGACTTTTACCCTGATCGAAACTACCGACTTCGGACAATACCGTCCCCTTCTGTATAAAGCAACAATTCCCAAAGTTAGCTCGTTTATCGTCTGGAGGCTCGTTGCCCCAGGGATAGGCTCGATTCTCAGTACCCCGTGCAGTACGCTCCCACTCTGCTTCTGTGGGTAACCGCTTATCTTTCCATGCACAATATTTCTTACAACGCTTCCACATGAGCCCAAATATGGGCTTGTTCAACATATCAGGCCGGGCCTTTCGATCAACCCAGCCAGTTATGGTTGGGTATTGCTTGCTATTCGCAGCCAGATATTTTTCAAAATCCTCAAAGGTCACTTCATACTTATCTATATAAAAACCATCCAGATAAACTTTATGGCTCGGATGCTCATTGGATTTCCCCTCACCACCTGGACTGCCCATTTCAAATTCTCCCGCAGGGATATGGGCCATCTCAGGATTAGGATTAGCCTCAGCCTGAGAAAACAGGGCCAAAGCCAAACAAATGTATAAAAACTGTCTCATAATCTCTATTAATTACAATCAAGGCCACAATGTATTGAGCCTTAAAATTTAAAAGTTTATTATAGACTACGATATGGATACGATAGTGTTGCAAACCCATCATTTTCCCCGACCTTATTAGTCATGCACATCTTAAAACAAATTGACCGGTTTCTGGAAAAAATTGAAAGCCACTTTTTGGTCTATTGGGTTTCTCGTTAATAGATATAATGAAAAAAAAATACAACCACAGCCTGGATAATAAAACAGTTTGTTACACCGTCTTTAAAAATCCAATTGGGTTAACGGGTCTTGCGGCGACGCAAAAAGGCTTGATCCGCTTGGCAAACAAAGTTCCCAACGAAAAATCTTTTGAAACACTTTTAATTAAAAATTTAGGGTTTCATATTCTAAAAAACCCCAATCATTTTGATGGTCTTGTCGAGCAGTTTCAAAAATACTTTAAAGGCAAATTAGAGTCCTTTCAATTTCCATTGGATTTAAGACTAGGAACACCGTTCCAGCAAAAGGTCTGGAAAGGCCTTCTCACAATTCCCTATGGTTCCACGCGCAGTTATAAATGGTTAGCTAAATCTATCAAGCATCCCGACTCTGCCAGAGCTGTTGGCAACGCAAACGGTCAGAACCCTCTTCCTATAATCATTCCCTGCCACAGGGTGGTTCGTGAAAATGGCGACCTCGGAGGATACACAGGAGGTATCCAGACTAAGCGTTACCTACTAGAATTAGAGAAGGCAATTTAATGGCTCTCTATAAAACCCGAGCCATCGTCATCAAAAGTATGAACCTGTCAGAGTCCGACCGGTTAATCACTTTTATGACAGAGAACCACGGAAAAGTTAAGTGTGTTGCTAAGGGTGCCAGAAAAGCTAAGAACCAGTTCTGGGGCTCTCTGGAGCCCATGTCTTTAATCCACCTGATTTATTTTGGTAGGGAGCATCAGAGCCTTTTCCGCCTTAATCATTCGGATATCATAGAATCCTTTCAAACGATCCGCGATGATTTCGAAAAACTTTATACAGGAATCTATTTTCTTGACCTGATTGATGCCATGATTCTTGAAGGACACTGGGAACCAAAAGTTTTCGGCCTTCTTTACCAGGCACTGGCGGCTCTTAATCAACAGAACGAGTTAGAGCCTTTACGCCGACTTTTTGAAATTCGTTTGCTTTCATTATCCGGGTACAAACCGCAATTGGAGCAATGTGTACTTTGCAGAAAAACACCCGCAAATGGCATGATTCCTTTCAGCTATGCTCATAATGGAATTCTTTGTAGTTCATGCGCCAACATTACAAGGGTTGACATACAATTCAGCGTCGGAACAAGAAATTACATAAAAAAATTATTAGAGGTGGAAATCAAAACCTGTGAAAGGTTAAAATTCCCCAAATCTCAGACAGAAGAAATCGAGAAGGTGACCCATCGTCTAGTCCTTTCTCATTTAGGTCGTGAGTTGAAGTCTTATCCCTTCATTAAATATATGGCAAAAATTTAGGAATACTTTTATGAAAAAAAAACAGATACAAACAACCCAAGCCCCATCAGCAATTGGACCCTACTCTCAAGCCATTCGTATTGGTGAGTTTCTGTATACTTCCGGGCAAATCGCTCTCAACCCAGAGAACATGGAAATGATGAATGGCGCAATTGAAGAAGAGACTGAATGGGTCTTGAAAAACCTAGAAGCTATTTTAAAAGCCGACGGCATAAGTTTGGCCCATGTTATTAAAACCACGGTTTATCTAACCGACCTGGGAGAGTTTGCCAGAGTGAATCAGGTTTATGAAAAGTTTTTTGGCGAAACCAAACCCGCCCGAGCTTGTGTGCAGGTTGCAGCACTACCTAAAGGGGCAAAAGTAGAAATTGACGCAATTGCCCACTCCTAAAACAATTTAACGCAGCAGGCAAAATTACCGTGGCTAAAAAATCAAACGGAACAAGAAATTTTTATAGATTTATGATGTTGATTGGAATTGGTGTGATTGGTAGCTTAGGCTATTCATTCATAAGTGCGGCACCAGACTTTAGAATATCAGAATATCATAAGGCCTCTCTCCCCGCAGAGCAGTGCATGCAATGTCATATACAGGGAGTAGAAGAAATCCCCATCATGCCGCACCGTCCTATGGGAAACTGTGTCATGTGCCACACCCCTAAAGACAGTCCCTTTTGATAGCAGTTAGATCTGAGAATCAGTTTGAACAACGGCATACTACTGTAAGGCACCTCTAAAAACAGTCTAAAAAGTTGATAAGTAGATTAGAAAAAGGGCTATAGGTTAATGATAGGATCTTTTATCTAATGAAAAAGAAAGTTCTCATGGCCCAGCCCGGATTTTTTATGTCGATAACCATTATGAGACGATCAGCAGACTGGGTGATCCTATGGAGGTTATGGATCAGTCTATTTCGTGGAAAACGTTTCGACCTTTAGAGAGTAAAGCTCTGTGCAAATTCAAAAAAAGCAATGCGGGTCGTAAACCTTACAATAGTATTTTTATGTTCAAAATCCTTGTATTGCAAATCCTCTAAAAATTAAGTGACGATCAAACGAAGTTTCAGATCAAAGATCGTTTATCGTTCATGCATTTTCTGAGTCTCGACTTCGAAGACAGGGGCCAGATGCGAAAACCCTTTGGTTGTTTCGAGATACCATCGATAAGCTATTCCGTAGACTCGATCGGCACCTCAACCACAAAGATTTGTTTGTACGTCAAGGGTAAGTCTTTGATGCCAGCATTGTCCCGGTTCCTGATTCGCTCAGTGTCCAAGACCCTACTCAGTTAGCCCTTGCTCAACGAGCCAGCGTTCTGCTTCCAGAGATGCGGCGCAACCGGTGCCTGCAGCCGTGATAGCTTGACGGTATATATGGTCATGTACATCCCCGGCAGCAAAGACTCCTTCAATATTGGTTTCCTGAGTCCCCAGCTTCAGCTTGATGTAACCAGCATCGTCTAAGTTTAATTGTCCATTGAAGATGGATGTATTGGGAGTATGCCCGATAGCATAGAAAATGCCCGCAACTTCCACTTGCCTGGCTTCTCCAGTCTTTATATTTTTTAGACTGGCACCGGTCACATAATCTTGGCCTACTGCGTCTTCTAGAACTGTGTCCCAAAGGATTTCCAGTTTGGGATGCTTGAGAGCTCTCTCCTGCATAATTTTGGAAGCTCTGAGTTGATCACGCCGATGCACCAGATACACTACAGAACCAAATTTGGCCAGATAGGTGGCTTCTTCCACCGCCGTATCCCCTCCCCCAATTACCATTAGGGGCTGGTTGCGGAACATGGGAAGAGCTCCGTCACAAACAGCACAAGCCGACATACCATTGTTCCACATTTTTTCTTCACTAGGCACACCCATCCGCTTTGCCGTCGCGCCAGTAGAAATGATCACCGAATGCGCTTTCACTTCACGATTTTCGGATTTCAATACAAATGGACGCTGACTTAAATCGGCGGAGATCACATCTTCCTGAACCATTTCAGTGCCGAATCGCTCTGACTGCTTGCGGAACAATTGCATCAATTCCGGTCCTTCAATCCCTTCAGGAAATCCAGGATAGTTTTCAACTTCTGTAGTGGTGGTCAGCTGCCCTCCTGCTGAGCCCCCCATGACATAACCTTCAAACATAAAAGGGCTAAGGTTAGCCCTAGCAGAATAAATTGCGGCAGTATGCCCAGCGGGCCCAGAACCGACAATGACAACATTTTTAACATCTGACATAAGCTTATAAACCCTTTCTACTGTTGGGTCTTTATACAACGAAACCCAACATCGCTATATCTCAATTCGGGATCTTTTCCAACCCGATCAGAGGTTCTTAAAAAATGGCTCGCAGAATTCCATGCGCCACCCCGTACAACCTTATTTTTTCCAGAAGGACCATACTCGCTCAAAGTCCATTCATAGACATTACCCATCATATCAAAGAGGCCGTGGGAATTGACTTCAAATTTTCCAATAATTTCAGGAGAACCATTCCCATAAGGCTGACCAAAGTGAGCACCGCCCAGTTTCTCACCTTCAGCTGCTACCTCCCATTGCATCTGCGTCGGGAGGTTGCCCCCACGCCACGAACAATAGGTTTTGGCATCCTCCCAGCTTACAAAAACCACCGGCTGGAGAGGCTTATTAAAATCCTGCGGTCTGTCTTCATGCAACACAGATGGCTCGCAAACACCGGCAATAAAACATTCCCGATAATTAGCGTTGCTGACCTCATATTTATCGATCCAGAAAGCATCGAGCTTAACCTTACTCGGTAACTCATCGTTGCACCAGTCCGCGTTACCCTGTTCTTCCTCACAGTAAAGACTACCAAGGCTATATTCTCCTCCCGGAACTAAAACCCTCGCTTTGTCTGGCTCTGCATAAACTTCAAGAGGAGAGCACATCATGAAAACCAGCAAAAATAAAATTTGTATAAGGAAAGTCATATTTCTATTTTATCCAAAATCGCGTTTTTAATCTGCTCATAATCGGCAGGTAATTCAATTGGAGAGAATGCATGCTCTGAATCGACCCCCTCTATTTGATTCGTATGGTATTTGAAAAGAAAGTCGGTGAACTTCAATCCGTTAGCAGTAGAGATCACAACCACTCGATCCTTTTTCTTTATTTCTCCACTCTGGACCAGTTTTTCCAGAACTGCTAAGGCTACTCCGGTATGAGGACAACAGAGCAATCCCGTTTTATTAGCTCTACCTGCCGCGTTGGCCAATTCACTTTCTGTTGCTTTTTCAACGATGCCGTTAAAATTCTGCAGAGCACGAATGGCTTTTTTATAACTGACCGGATCACCAATCTGAATAGCACTTGCCAAGGTAGTTTTGGCCTGAACCGATTCGAAGGTTTTAAATCCATTGATGTAACTACGATATAGAGGGTCGGCCTGCTCCGCCTGAGCACATACCAGACGTGGGAGCGTGTCGATCAAACCCAGATCATAGAACATCTGAAAGCCTTTGCCGATCGCGCTGACATTGCCTAAATTACCGCCGGGAACAATTACAAAATCCGGTACCTTCCAGTTAAACTGCTGGACAATCTCAAAGCTAATAGTTTTTTGGCCTTCAATTCTCAAAGAATTCATAGAGTTTGCCAGATAGATATCGTTTTTCTGACATACTTCTTGAACCAGTTGCATACATCCGTCAAAATCGGTATCAAGAGACAAGGTGAGCACGCCATGTGTGATCGGCTGAATCAATTGTGTCAGCGAGACCTTATCCTTGGGCAAAAATACAATGGCAGGGATACCAGCTAATGCACAATAAGCCGCCAGTGCGGCAGAAGTATCTCCCGTGGAAGCACAAGCCACTGCCTTGATATTTTTTCCGGAAGCAATCATTTGCTTGACCATGGAGACCAACACGGTCATTCCTAAATCCTTAAAGGACCCTGTATGCGCCATGCCGCATTGTTTGACCCATAGGTCATCGAGTCCAATCTGGTTACCCAGACGCTCAGCCCAGAAAAGATTCGTGCCTCCCTCATAGGTAGACACAATATTTTCGTTTTCGATACCAGGACAAACCAGTTCTCTTTTTCCCCATACGGCACTACCATAAGGCCATTCATTAAGCCGGTAGCGGCTTTCAAATAAAGCTTTCCATTTTTCTGGTGAACGTTGTTTTAACAATTCCATATCATGTTGCACTTCCAGAAGTTCATTACACTCCTTGCAACGATAGACAATGTCTGTAAGCTCATACTTGCTTTGGCATTCCGGATTAATACACTGAAACCAGGCTTTAAATTCCATTTTCATCTTTCCACACGAATCAGGTTAGATTTTTCGCACACGACATCCAATGCTTCTATTTCCTTTAAAGCCGACTGAATATTTTTTTCGCTAGACTTGTGACACATCATCACCAGAGGCACTCCTTCTCCGCGATCGCCTCTTCCTCTCTGTATCATAGACTCAATACTGATTGAATGCTTGCCCAGTATCCCAGATATTTTTGAAAGCACGCCTGGGTTGTCCAACACACTGAAACGCAGAAAATATTCAGACTCGATTTCACTGATACTCTTAAAGGGGATTTTTTTAACCTCTTTATCTTGAAAAGATCCAGCAGGTAACCTTTCTCCCACACCAGAAAGAATATTGCGGGCAATTTCGACAACATCACCGACCACTGCACTACCCGTAGGCAAAGCACCTGCACCATGCCCAATCAAAACATTTTCTTCCATCATATCATCGCAGATACGGATGGCATTTAAGGCTCCATTAACATTGGCCATCGAGTGTGCAATCGGAATCATAGCAGGATGAACACGAATATCAATCGCCTGACCGTCAAATTTGGAGATGGCAAGCAGTTTGATCCGGTAGCCAAACACCCTTGCGCATTCTATATCTTCAGAGGTAATACCTGAAATACCAGTAACAGTTATATCGTCAAACGGCACAGGGGTTCCATAAGCCAGACGGGTCAACACGGCTATCTTGTGGGCAGAGTCAATGCCTTCAATATCAAATGTAGGGTCTGCTTCGGCAAAACCTTTTTCCTGTGCTTCTTTTAAAGCAGTGTCGAAGTCGCAATTCTCATCAGACATTTTACTGAGAATATAATTTGCGGTTCCATTAACGATACCTTCGATGGACTTAATACGATTAGCAACAAATGCCTCCCTAATAGACCTGATTATCGGAATGGCCCCCCCTATTGAAGCTTCAAACCCAATAGACAGACTCTTTTTAGCAGCTGCTGAAAAAATTTCATCACCATGTTTAGCCAGCAGAGCCTTGTTGGCCGTCACCACATGCTTGCCTTGATCAATAGCCTGAAGAAGAAATTTCCTGGCTGGTTCATACCCACCGATCAATTCAATCACTACATCAATATCAGGGTGGTTGATCACTTCATCGGCAGAAGTCGTCAACACATCGGGGGCCAGTTTCACACCTCTATCTGTGGTGATGTCCAAATCCGCCACTTTAACCAGCTCCACCCCGGCTCCTAACCTATGCCTTATAATTTCACCGTTACCCGCAAGGATTTTAGCTACACCGGCACCTATAGTGCCAAAACCGATCATTCCTACCTTAATCATTTTCATCGTCTACTCAGATCCCTTAAAATATCTTTCAATTCCCCGAACCGCCTGTCTAATCCTGTGCTCATTTTCGACCAGCGAGAAACGTACAAAATGATCTCCGCCTTCTCCAAATCCGATACCCGGTGCAACCGCAACTTTGGCTGTATCCAAAAGCTTCTTGCAAAACTCCAGAGATCCCATTTTCTTAAAATGGTCAGGAATTTCTGCCCAGACCATCATTGTCGCTTTCGGCGGTGTCACTTTCCAACCAATTCGATTTAACGACTCGCACAGCACATCTCGTCGGCTTCGATACGTTTCACAAATTTCTTCCACACAATCGCGCGGACCATTAAGAGCCACCGTAGCAGCTATCTGAATCGGCTGAAACATACCATAATCCTGATAACTTTTGATGCGTGCCAAAGCATTAATAATTTCAGCATTTCCCACCGCAAAACCAACTCGCCAGCCAGGCATATTATAACTCTTAGACAAGCTAAAAAACTCTATTCCAACATCTTTCGCTCCGGGAACCTGCAAAAAGCTGGGAGCCTTATATCCGTCAAAAACAATGTCCCCATAAGCAAAATCGTGAATCACAATCAAGTCATGTTCTTTAGCAAAATCGACGACCTTCTCAAAGAAATCTATACCCACCAACAAAGTAGTAGGATTATGTGGAAAATTGATAATCATCACTTTAGGTCGCGGCCAGTTTTTCTTAAACGCATCTAACAGTGCATCAAAAAAATTTACGTCAGCACTAAGGGGGACATTAATGACATCACCATTTGCTAAAATGAAAGCATAAGTATGAATAGGATAAGTGGGTGTCGGCACTAGTACCGAGTCACCGGGACTAGTGATAGCTAGAGCCAGATGAGCAATGCCCTCTTTCGATCCGATAGTTGCAATCGCTTCCGAGTTTGGGTCCAGGTCTACATCGTGATTACGCCTGTACCAGTCAGTGATAGCAAGGCGTAGTTTATATATACCTTTGGAAACAGAATAGCGGTGATTAGCTTCCTTCTCAGAAGCCTCTATCAGTTTATCCACAATATGTTTAGGGGTCGGCATATCAGGATTTCCCAAACCAAAGTCGATAATATCTTCTCCGCGTCGACGAGCATCATATTTAAGTTCGTTGACGATTCCTAAAACATAGGGCGGGAGACGCTCAATTCTGGAAAATTTTCTCATAACTCATTACAGGTAAAAGGGGCAGATCGCGTCCCGAGCATTGATCACCGCAAATCTAAATCTTAAACATTAAGAATGACTCAGGATAGGTCAAACAGCAAAAAAAGATCCTGGTCCGTCAGGGTCTGTGAGGAGGCAACCTGTTAGGTTCTAAGGAAATCCGGCCGAATGCCCGCGTAACATAGCATAATTTGCAAAACCCGGCAAACCTAAACCCAAAGTCAAAACTAAATTTTATGCCTTAACCAATCCGCTAATTTTTTTCTTGATTCTGGTATATTACGGGGAGTAATATCTTCCTGAGCTACCAACAATCCATGTTGGTTCCCACAGTATTCGAATGACAAAACCCATTCCCAACGGGTCCGACCATCTTCCCCAAATAAACAAATGGAATTTTTTCAGATCATTTTATTGAGCATAATTCAGGGACTCACTGAATTCCTGCCAATTTCTAGTTCCGGGCATTTGATATTAGCACCTATTATCTTCAATTTTGACGACCAGGGCCTTGCTCTGGATGCCATTCTGCATTTAGGTACCCTCCTGGCCATTATAATATTCTTCCGCAAAGAACTGATAGATTTAATCAAGGCATTATTTGATCGCCAAGGGTCCCCAAAAACGCATCATCTAGCCTGGTGTATTATTCTTGCTTCGTTCCCAGCAGGACTGATAGGGCTGTTTGGAGGGGAATGGATTGAGATCAACCTGAGGAGCCCCACTTTTGTCGGGTATAACCTTTTTTTCTGGTCCCTTATATTCCTGATCGCCGACCGGTACGGATCAAAAATTTCAAGTACGGATAAAGAGTTGAACCGTTTGAGCCTACGACAAGTTTTATTTATAGGATGCGCACAGGCCATCGCCCTACTGCCAGGAACCTCGCGGTCTGGCATCACCATTGCGGCAGGACTTTTCAGCAACCTTTCGCACACTTCAGCAACACGGTTTTCTTTTCTACTGGGAACTCCAATTATTTTCGCGGCAGGCATGCACAAGCTGATGCAGTTTATTTCGCACCCGGCATCAGAACAGACCTATTCCAACCTCCATCTTCTAATCGGGATGGGAATAAGCTTTCTGGTCGGTTTGCTGGCTATCCAGCTTCTTCTTAAGATTGTCGCGAAAGTGGGCCTTCTGCCCTTTATCATTTACAGGCTGATTCTTGCTGGCGGGATTCTTCTCTATTACTGAGGACTTATTGGAAAAAGAAAAGCCGACCTGAAAAATCAGGCCGGCTTTAATTTAAAACTTGTCAGGAATTAACCGCAGTTCACGCTTAGGTTAGTCGTTCCAGTATTGGTAATTCTAACTTCACCACTGATGTCTCCAATGGAGTCACCACGACTAAAGTTATTTTGTGAACCTAATACAACTTTGTTTCTTCCCATGGAATGTTTACTTGACATATTTACTTTTTCATTACCACCCTTGCCCTTGTAGCCAGTACTACCCCCACCATTGCCAGGAAAACCTTGATTAGCACTCGGGCTCAAACTAATTGGAATCGTCGTGAAATTTGACGACTTCCAGATCGAAGCATTTCCCTCATTACGTTGCGTTCCAAAGTCTAACGGTGCACCACCACCCGTATTTTCCAAGGTGATAGAACTGGCATTATTACACTTTGTCATCTGACCCGGTGCTAATGATCCAGAAAAAGCAGAACTGGCTAAACAAAAAGAAGCAACATTAACAAATAATAAAATAGCGAGTTTCTTCATTGTAAATCCTCCTTTACCCTAGTTAACAAACGTTACCTACTAAATATTCTAAACGAGGCAAATTCAGAGGAATGAGCCTCCTCCCATTAGAAAGATAAAGTAACTTTTCAAAGAACGACTCAATGCTAAAACTCCGACGAATGGAGTACTTTTTAGCATTTTTTCCAAAACCAAAAAGGTAGGATAAACCCTACTCTTATTATTCCCGCCCTTGGTTATCAACAAAGTATACTTATGCATTAAAACATGTCAATCTTTATTTTTACTTATAAACATAAATCATTTATTTTCAATGGTTTAAATAACAAATCAGCATCGACTCGAATCAAGTTGCGACACTATATCCTATTAAGATTTAAGTGTTTATCCTATAAATATATGAGAATAAAATCTTATACCCGAATATCATCCTTGGCGGGTTTCATCTGCTATTACCACTCCTGCAGGAAGAGTTAATTCGTTTTTTAACCCTTGCAAATGAACCTTGCCTTGGATAGAAGCCGCACCTTCAAAACGGACAGCACCCTTTATTTTTAACTCCTCCAAATTCACAAGATCTGGAATAACAGGAAAACTGTTTTGAAAATTTTCTATATTCTGCAGAAAGTCACCTAACTCTATAGCGGGCAAAGAAGCCGACTTCCTCTGGGGGTTTCTGACAAGCTTGCCATTGCTCAAGCTAAAAAGATTGGAGCGAACCAACAAAAGATCATCCGTCTTTTTTACCGGCAAAAAACGTTCGCGTGAAACAGAGAGACCTACCGCCTCCTCAAAGCATTCCAAGCCAGAACCAATAGCTATCTCAAGTTGTACAATGGGAGTTTCATCAATATTTTTTCGGTTCAACATCACGCTTAACTCCAAAGGGCCCTTTTTCAATCTGTCATTCAAGGCCACTAGGTTTATCCAAATATTATTGGTATTGAAAACCTTGAATTTTTTTTGATCATAAAACTCGTCAATCTTATCATCGGGAACACGGGCAAGCTCCAATAGCTTGAGCTTTCCACCTTGCTGATAAAGAGTACCGCCCTTAACATCGGCCGGAGTTTTAGCCGTCACTTCCATCAAAAAGGGTACGTTAAACTCATCCATATAATTCAGGATAACAGGGTCCACAACGGCACCAAGGTTATCCGCATTTGAAATAAAAAGAATCTCTCTACCTGCATCTACAAGCTTTTGCAAAACCCCCTGTTGCCAGATACTTTGATAAAAGTCACCATGACCAGGAGGATAGTATGCTTGCTCGCCCCACTTAGAAGTGGAAAGCGGACTCAAGCCGTCTGAATGCAGACGAGGGAATTTATTTTGCTGAAAACCGATTATCTCTGAAGAAAAACTCAAGTTGCTCAAATGGGCCTGGGTTTTCTCATGCGTGTAGAAACTGTTCATCAGGAGAAGAGGAATTTTTTGACTCCATTCCCGATTCAGGCTCTCGATTTGCTCCAGTATTAAATCTAGAAAAGATTTATTGTCCCGCACTTCAACCAGCGACTTGGGTCCCCCACAGCCCATGCTAGTACCCATCCCACCATTCAGTTTGCCCACAACAAGCTTTGACAGCTGAAGCGCAGTGCGGGAAGGTTTCGGGAATGGAAGACTTGAAAAATCTGGCAGGTTTTTGGAGTCGGGAGACTTTATTGAATTCCAGTCCTCGACTTTTGAAAGTCCTTGACGGAACTGGCTAATCATCTCCCAATAATTATTTAATTGAGGGCCCGAAAGCGATTGAGTCAACTCATTCCATAAAGAATCATCTGGCATACTGAAATCCTAAATATTTTTTTGCGTGACAAACTCACAAGGACTTGCTTTACTTTTCAAGTTGCTTTTTATAAGGTCTATTTATGCTTGTATTTAAAAAAAATATCTACGAAATTTTTCACTCTCATCATCCTGAAAATGGAACACAACAGAACCTGGATCCGCGCGACTTCATTTACAGGTCATTGACCACCGACCGGGAAATTTTTTACGGACTGCAACAGCTTTCTCAAACAGAAGGTAAGGACCGTTTCAAAACTTTATTCCCTCATGTGTCCCGATTTGGGTCTATCTCGCTAATCAACAACTTTTGCCGATCACTTCTCGAAGGACTGGTTGATAAAAAAAAATGGTACACCATGAATGCATACCATATGACATATCTATTTGACAGTCTTCATGGCACTTTTGAGGAATATAGCTACTCAGAAATAGCACAAAGGAAAGAAATATTCCCAGAGCTTCTGGGAGAAACTATTGACTTCGACCATTTCCTTGAAAATTATTTTTTTGGGACCGGATTTTTAATGGATGCAGAACGTTTTAACAATATACCTCCAGAAGAAAAGAAAGACCTGCAACTCACAGACCCCTGCCTGTTCGGGGTGATCAACAGACTGATCCCTGCTGAGGAAGAGGTTGCTCTAAAAATAAACCCACATCCCCCCTACTCTCCAGAATAAAAGTTATACGATGAGAGGTGCGCTATTTTTTTAATTCCTCTTCCAGTTGAAAAGTCAGAATGCTGGAGTTTGGAGCCACCTCACTCAAAAAACTGGCCACCGGAATTCCATTTTTTCCGACCAAAAATTTATGAAAATTCCACTGCGCCTCATTTTTAGATGGCGCATACTTTCCTTTTATCCGGTACAGTATACTTTTTACCAACCCGAAAATTCGCGATCGCCAACCTCCTCCCCCTTGATGCTTCAAACCACAATCATATAAGTATTGGTAAAGATCTAGTTTTTGCGGACCCAGCAAAGTCACCTTACTAAAAAGGTTAAACGTTACATTGAAATTTGTCTGGCAAAAACCTTTGATCTTCTCATCATTATTAGGTTCCTGCGCACCAAAGTCGTTACAGGGAAAAGCTAAAATACTCAAACCCTGCTCACTATATTTCTCATACAGTTTCTGCAGATCTGAATATTGAGGTGTGAACCCACAATTGGAAGCCACATTGACAATCAGCAATACCCTTCCCTCAAAATTGGAAAGCTTGCACACCTCGCCACTAATGCTTTGAACATCAAAATTATAAATACTTTTTTTGGCGGATTTCATATTTTACAATCGAACATTAAAGGCTGAAAATTCAATCTAAAACCAAAAAGAATGAAAATCTATAAATTCCTGTCTAAATACTTCATATCTTTACTTAATAAACAAGATCTTGCCATAAAAAACTTAAGGGGTGACATAGAAATAAAGGGATGAATGGACTGGAGTTTTTAAAACGAGTCTGTCGTAGTAACTGTGTAAAAGGTTTGATGAATTATCATAATCGTGAATGGGATGAAGCCAAAAAGTGCTTTGAAAATTCCTTGATATCCCGACCCGAAGATGGCCCTCAAAAATCTACCTGAAGCGATGAGACAACTTTATCCACAATCCTCCTGCTGACAGCTGGGATAGTGTCTTCTACCTCAGCAACAAAGTAAGCATTATAAAGGAAAACTCAGGAATCAGAGGGCTCAGAATCCATAGAGCGGTGATAGTCCTGCAGAATGGAATCCTGAGTTTCCTGATCGGCAGATTTATAAATACGGATGGTTTCAAAGTGGCGGGTTTGTTGAACACGCAATAATTTAAGACGCATCAATTCCAGAATAGCTAAAAATGTCACTACAACTTCTTGTTTGGTATTTAACACCGTGAACAAGGATTCAAACGTCACACTTTCCGAGGCGTTGAGAATTTCCATAATGTGCTGAATCTGGTCTGTGACTGACATTTCGGTGATTTTAATTTCATAATCTTTCTCAAACAACTTAGTATCCAGAATCTTCTGATAAGCTTTAAGTAAATCAAAAACCGATGCATCGACCAATTCCTTCTCTTCTGTGCTGTCATCAAGTTCAATCTGACCACCGCGCACAAAAACCTGCTGCCGGTCATGTTCCTTCATTCTCAGTTCAAATGCCGCATCCCGATAGCGCTGGTATTCTTTAAGCCTGCGCATCAACTCAGCACGCGGGTCTGCCCCGCCTCCCTCATCAAACTCTTCCTCTATTTCTGGAGCAGGCAGTAAAATTTTTGATTTGATACGCGTCAATTCGGCAGCCATCACTAAATACTCTCCGACCATATCAAGGTTCAACTCCTGCATCATATCCAGATACTGCATATACTGCCGGGTGATATCAGCAATAGGAATATCGTAAATATCCATCTTCTGTTCTTTAATCAGATGAAGTAGCAGGTCTAAAGGACCTTCAAAAATGTCAAGCTTGCATTTATAGGTCATGGTCGGATCATAGATTCAAGGTTTCAAAAAGGGCCCAATTTCAACTCAATCATAACTAAGTTTTTAATAATGAGCTTAATTTTTCACAAGTCTCCCCAAAGTGACTGCAAAAGTGCCAAAGCAACAATAGGGGCTGTATCCGCCCGGATAATGCGAGGCCCCAGACTCATAGTCTGAAAACCATATTCCCGAGTCTTCTCGATCTCATCCAAACTAAATCCCCCTTCGGGTCCAATTAAGACAGCAACTGAACGGGGTTTTCGATCCTGCTTAATGTCTTTAAGAGAGTTATCTCCCTCCATTTCCCAAAAGACCAGTTTAAGGTCTCGGTCATCACTATTGCGGCAAAATGTTTTCAGAGTTTCAATCCTCTCTGCTACCAAAGGAACTTGGATACGCCCACATTGTTTTGAGCTTTCCAGTGCGATTTTTTTCCAGCGTTCGATTTTTACTCCAACCTGATGTGTTTTTACCACGCATCGTTCAGTGGTCAAAGGAGTGATAGAACAAGCCCCCAACTCTACAGACTTTCTTAACGTTGCATCAAACTTATTGCCTTTGGTCAACGCCAATCCCAAATGAACCGATAAAGGAGATTCTACATCAAACTTTTCAGATGCAATGATTTCTCCTTGTATCTCTTTCGCTTGGACCTCAACCAGTCGAACGGTGAGCAGTTTATCCGAACCACCTATGACTTGAATGGAGGCCCCCACCTTCAACCTTAATACGGTTCTGATATGCGAAACATCTGACCCCGTAAGCGTCACTCGGTTACCGACAATCTGTCCAGCAGGAACAAAAAATTTATGGCTCATGCCTCAACCCAATGGATCCGTAATAAGTCTTCCAGAGAGATCAGTTCATAGTCGGGGACAATATCAGCCTGACCTTGCTTGCGGTTTATCCAAGCTGTCTTCATTCCCACCTTCTGGGCTCCAAGAATATCTGCCGAAAGACTGTCTCCCACAAAAAGAATTTCGCATGGCTCCAATTCGAAATGATTGATCGCAAGCTGAAAGATTGAGGGGTGCGGCTTGCGATAGGGAAGGCCTGAAGAGTAAAGGGTGAAATCAAAATACTTCTTCAAGCCTGTGTCCTCCAGTTCTAACTCCTTCATAAAAACCGGATTGGTGGTGTTGGAGATAATTCCCATGGAAATATTCCATTCACTCAATTGCTGAAGAACATTTTTCACCTCGGGGAAGACCTCCCTTTCCCGATAGACTTCTCGATAATAAACCTGCAAAAGCTCCTGAAGCGAAACCTTTCCTTTCCAGGAAATTTTAAAATAAAAAAGTAAGTATTGTAAAACCTCCTCGTAACGAGCTTCCATATGATTTGTTCGGGATAGCTCGATCATCGACCTGAACAATTCCCGTGATTTTTTCAGACACACCTCAAAGTCAGGCAAAGCAATTTTTTTTTCCTCAAGGTGGGTAAAAACTTTTTCCAGAGGACTCCGATCACCTTCTTCTCCTAAATCTACCAGAGTATGTGCCCAATCAAAACCAATCGCCTTAAAAGGAAAATCCATTTATCACCCGTTGTTGCTGTATTACAGTCCGTAATATTTGAGACATTAACATCAACCTATTTAAAACGATAAGCCCTTAATAATCAATGATTAAAATGATAGACTCTGAGCAGGTTGATTTTTAGAAGCTTGCTTTGACAACATCACAAAGTATGCTCTTGACCCAAAGCCCTATCCACTAAATAATAGCAATACAAAAGAAATAAAGAAACTGCCGAAACATAAGAGCCCATGCTACCGGAAAACATAAAATCTATACCCGAAAATATCAGAATGAATCAAGAGTTGATTCAGGAGGCTATCTTCTTAGGCTGTACCAAAGCAAAAATAATCTTAACAAAAACCATTTCCATTGCTAATTGGATGAAGTTGCAATGCCAATATGGTTGTTCTCAATATGGGTCACTCCACACCTGCCCTCCCTTCACCCCCGATTCTGAACAAATGTCGGAAGTTCTTATAGAGTATGATAAGGCACTGCTCATCAATGCCAGCCCGGAAGTAAATGTAAGAGAAATAGTTGTTCATCTGGAAAAACTTTTAAAGGATAAAGGTTTTAGCAAAGCTTTCGGGTTATCTGCTAAACCTTGTGACCTTTGCGACCCCTGCACCATTGCAACAAATTGTAAGTACCCTGAAAAAGCCCGACCCACTCTGCAAGCTTGTGGAATTGATGTAAACGAAACCATCAACAGTAACGGATGGGACGACCTCGGAAAACAGAACCCTTGCACTCCAACTCATGCCATTGGCATGGTGTTGATGTATTAGAACCATCTATAATCACTCCATCTCAAATGACCACACCCGCAATCAGTATCTATTCTGAAGCTACCACACAAGAAGCGGCTTAATTGATGAAGGAAAAGGATAAAATCTCAGGTATTCTCGCTGTTAAAAATCTGGCTTATAGAAATAAAACACCTGCTTAAAACATTCAACTATTTCCCTTCAACTTGAAGGCCAAGGTTTCACTCGACCTTCGCTAGATATCTCATCTAATTCCTGAAGGTCTTTACCATTAATACCTAAAAAATAAAGGATTAATCTCAAATCAGACTGATTGATGCTGGCCTGTGCCTGACGTTGCACAATCGGTTTAGCGTTGAACGCAATGCCTAATCCAGCCCGTGCCAGCATTTTAATATCGTTGGCTCCATCTCCAACTGCCACCACTTGGCGTAGGGAAAATCCTTCCTTTTCCGCCAGAGAAATCAAGGCTCGTTCTTTAGCCTCGGCATCGATGATCTCACCTTCAAGCTCACCTGAGACTTTGCCATCTTCTATCTTCAACTGATTGGCGATGCCATAGTCCAGTCCATAACTATCGCAAATCTTGCTGATAAAAAACTGAAACCCACCACTGACCAGAGCAATTTTATACCCCAAATGCCGTAAGATATTAACCAGAGATTCTGCACCGGGTGTCAGAGGCAGGGAGTTGGATAAATGATGCAGACTTTCCACAGGTAAGCCTTTTAGCAGTTTCACCCTTTTGAGCAAGGCTGATTTGAAGTCTATTTCTCCACTCATAGCCTGGTGGGTGATTGCCGCCATTTCCTGGCCTACTCCTGCCAATTTCCCCAACTCATCAATGACCTCACATTGCAGGAAGGTCATATCAGCATCCAACACAATCAATCTTTTATTACGCCTAAAATAAGTTTCCTCCTGAACAGCGATATCGACGCCGTAGTTTTCCTTGAATCTCACCAGAGCGTTCAACACTTCCTCCGATGAGTGTGCCTCACGGGTTCCTATAATAAATTCCAGCGCGTGGATATCTCCCGAATCTAATTGTTCTATACGTAAAATATTGATATCAAGTTCAGCGAAAATTTGGGTGATTTCTAGAAATCCGGCTGATGGCATGGAGTCACAAAGTAGTGTCACGACTGAACGATGAACATAAGGAGCATCTGGCCGGGTAACTGTTTTCCAGGGATAGACGGTGGCCTTAAAATTCATTTTCTCGGCGTAGATAGATAACGCCTCTCGAAGAGGAAGAATATGGCTCTCATCACAACCATCAAGGAGAATGGAAAGATTGAGCAATCCATTGAAGACGAATTGCTTGATATCGACCACATTCCAACCAGTTTCGACAATGAATGTCAAAGATTCAGCAAGAATTCCGGGCCGATCCTGTGCAGAGATATGAATATGTAGTTGGCTGGAAGAAAGAGACATAAATCAGTTCTGCGGCTTGTAACGCCACCCTTCCCTTTTTTTACAGGTCCAGCCTTCATCGATTTGGAAGGTCGCCAGACTCACCAACGTTTCGGAGTTAAATAATGAGATGAGGCCTTCTCCGTTGATCGAGTTTTCTTTCAGGTGTAAACGCTTGAGTTTGCCCAAGTGTTTGGCCTTGGCTAGAAACTTTAAACCTTCATCGCTAACACTGTTCTGATTGAGGTTCAAATACTGGACGTTTTCCAAATAGGCGCATTCGACCATATCCTGAACTCCCTGGTCCTCCAGATTGTTATCATCCAGATCCAGCCAACTGATTTCCTGCATTCGGGGTGACTGCCATAACAGACGCGCTTCTTTTGCATTGAGCCCCTTACCGCTTAGCATCAGTTGATTGCCGCGCAAGCGACCCTCAAAAATCTCTTCAACATCTTTAAACCTGCAATTATCGTTCATCGCTCTTCCTTAAAATCATAATCTATGGGTGTTTTCTATAGCACGAAGACCGCAGACCGCCAATTCATTTTTTTTCGGAGCAGGGTACATATTTTCTACCCTTTAAAACCTCTGGCAGATATTCCTGTTCCACAATAGAGTCGGGGAAATTATGCGGGTATTTATAGTCCACGCCAAACCCATATTTGGACTTGGCATCCTTATAATGCGTGTCTTTCAAATGATCCGGGACGGGATAAGATAAACCCTTATTCTGAATATCATCCAACGCCTGGTCAATAGCTACAATAGCCGAGTTATCCTTCGGTGCCTGAGCCACATAAATCACCGCTTGAGCAAGTGGAATGCGGGCTTCAGGAAACCCCAGTTTTTCTACCGCATTTGCTACCGATTGCACCAATATAAACGCTTGCGGGTCGGCATTGCCCACATCTTCGGCCGCCGTGACCAACAGTCGTCGAACAATAAACTTGGGGTCTTCCCCACCTGCAATCAATTTTGCCAGCCAGTATATAGCCGCATCGGCATCTGAACCACGCAGACTTTTCTGAAACGCCGAGGCATGGTCATAATGTTCTGACCCTTTTTTATCATAGAGGGTCGCGGCTTGCTGAATAATCCCTTCAACAATTTTTAAATTGACTTGCTTTGAGTCTCGTGGTGCGACCACATCATGCACCGCCTCCAGAAAATTTAGGGCGCGACGGGCATCCCCATTGGCATGGCTGACCATCATATCCATCGCCTCTGGAAAAATTTCAAGTCCAGATTCCCCCAATCCTTTTTCTTTATCCACCAAAGCCCAGTTCAGGATACCTCTGATTTGTTCACGCTCTAAAGATTCCAAGCGAAAAGTCTGGCATCGCGAACGCAGCGCGGGGTTGACTTCAAAAGAGGGGTTCTCCGTGGTGCTACCTATCAGGCGAATCGTTCCATTCTCTATGTGAGGCAAAACAGCATCCTGCTGAGCCTTGTTGAACCGATGAATTTCATCGATAAATAAGACCGTTCCCTTTTGCTTCGCCTTCCAGGTTTGACGAGCCCCCTCAATGACCTTGCGAATATCTGCGACCCCGGCATTCACCGCACTGATCTCATAAAACTCGCTTTCAGTCAGCCGCGCCGCAATTCGCGCCAAGGTTGTTTTACCCGTCCCCGGCGGCCCCCACAATATGAAAGACAAGTTTGAGCCAGATTCCACCAAATCTCGCAGTGGAAGACCCTCACCAATCACATGTTCCTGCCCGGCAAATCTTTCCCAACTTTCAGGGCGCAAGCGATCTGCCAATGGCGCAAGGGGGGATTCATATTCGGGGAATAATTTCACAACTAATTCTCTAAAGTCATTAAAAAGCTCGATCATTCAAGGAACGGATTCCAAATAGTAACGGGATATGGACAATGGCCCAGGTCATAATAAAAAATCACCGCATAATATACAGGAACCTCCAGCCCGCCAATCGACTTGAAAAAAAATTTCATTCAAATGACCATAAATCGAGCGGGAACATAACATTAACATCAAGCCGATATAACTCAATACTAAAATCATGAACAACACACCCCCTGTAATGGGGCACCAGCCTATACTTTTAAAAGAAGGCGGATCTTCATTATGGATTGCCTCCCGATTCATGCAATTCTCTAATCCATTCCAACACCGCATAGTCCATCCAGCGCCGATCACCATGCGAGGTAGTATGTCTTGAGATATATCCCATATGCCCACCATTCTCGGGTTTGTGCAAAGCTATCCTTTCACTCATCACAACCTGATCAAACAAATAACCTGGAACAAAAGGATCATCTTCGGCAGACAAAATAGAAGTGGGTATTTTGATCCCTTGCAAGAAATATTTAGAGCTTGATTGGTCATAATAATCATCAACATCTTTGAATCCACCTGCGGGAGCGGTATAGTTGACATCAAAATCCCAGATAGTTTTTAAGTTTTTGAGTGGATTCAAAGCCAAAGGGAACTGTTTCACCAAAGCAACCGCCTGATTTCTAATCAATCTCATATAATACTTATTGAAGAGAACGCAACTCCATTTTCTCGAAATGATGTCACTCGCAACCCTTAAGTCGATAGGCGGGTTTACCGCGAGTGCACCTGAAATATTTCTAGGAACCTTTCGACCTTCCCCCAGATATTTTAAAAGGACATTGCCACTCAAGGAAAAACCAACTGGAGCAAGGGACTTTTTGGGGTATCGCTGAACTGCAAAATCAATCATTTTGGCTAGGTCATCGCTTGAACCCCCATTCCACATTCGCGGGCTCAATCCCATACCCGGCCCGCAACCTGATTGATTTATCAGTATCACTCCATAACCCCGCATCCAGAGTTTGGTGGAAATCCTTTTCATATAACCAGACTCGGAGCATCCCCCCATACCATGAGCCAATAAGACAATAGGTAGAGTTTCATTTCTGGGTTCAATTTCATATATAATTGCCCTTCCTTGGTCATTCAAATGCAACTCATGCAAAATTCGAGGAGGACTGGGCAAGCTCTTGTCCCGAAGTTGAGAACCGACAATAGTCTGGACAACGCCACCTGGGGCACCCCAATGCGCTTCAAAAGACTCTATCAACGAGATGGACTTCAAACTTACCCCTTTACCAAATTAAGACACCAAGCAACTTGGTGGAATTTTCAAACTCTTACGAGTATCTAACAAGTGATTGAATTTTTGAGGTCTCCAAGACATAAAACCGGAAGTTGACACTCTACCCAAGTATTGTTAAATTAAAAAATTCAACTTTCAAAATATATTACCAAAGTGAAAACTGTTAAATCCTATAAAAAATCCAGCCTGAGCTTCATAGCCTTCTGTCTAACTTTTTTGCTCCTCTGTCCTGCATCTTTTGCCGCTTCTAATAATGAAGCAAAGGCTCACTACAAAAAAGCCCTAAAACTGAGTCAGCAAAGATTATGGGACCAAGCCGTAACCGAATTCATGAAAGCCGCTGAACTTGCTCCGCAAGACAGCCTCATTCACGCGAACCTTGGCGTCGCCTTCAGCAAGACCGGAAAGCATAAACAAGCCTTGCTCTCTTTTGAAAAAGCATTGCGGTTGGGCTACGACTCTCCTGGTCTTCGCTATAACAGAGGCGTTTCCTTTGCCCGAGTCAAATTGCTCGATGAGGCCGTTCAGGAGTTGGAAAAAGCCCTGAGCATGGATAGTCGAATGGTAAAAGCCGAATATGACCTGGGGGTCTTATATAATTTGCAGGGAAAACGCGAAAAAGCTCTAAAACAAGTTGAGATGTTATTCAAAAGAAATAATAAGCTTTCAAAAAAACTGTTCGACCAAATTGATTCTGCTTATACCGTAGTTACCGTTGATAATGGAGGGACGTTAAAAGGCCAAGTAACGCTTTCCGGCCCGGTCCCCAGAGTCCGTTCTTTTCACCTGATCCACGCCCCAAATGTAGAGTTTTGCTCAAGGATATCCGATGGGAAAGGCCACCGGCTGCTGTTTGATTTCACAGTTTCAAAAAACCGGGGACTCAAAGATACAATCATCCGTCTGGTGAGGGTTGAAAAAGGAAAACCCTTTTCGACCAAAATGCAAACCTTTTACATCGACCGTTGCCGCGCTAACGATTACGTGATTGGCGCAATAAATGGAGAAAATATTATGGTGGAGAATACAGACCCTATCCAGCATGAGATCGCGACTTATGAAGTCCGCAATATTTATTCAGATCAAACCAGCAACCGACCGGTACCGCCTAAATCCAGTCAGGTCCGAAGTATCTTTGTACGTAAAGACGCAGATCATTACATCATAAAATGTAATCTACATCCTTTCCTTCAGACCACTGCCTATCTGGTACAAAACCCTTACTACACTGTGTCCGACGCAAAAGGTAATTTCAGCATCGAAAATATTCCACCCGGAACTTATGATGTCATCGCCTGGCATCCCTATATTGCCGAACAAAAAGGTACAATCACCATTCCCGAAAAAGGGGACGCTAAATTAGACTTCGATTTTAACGGGAAAGACGAAAAGAGAAAGCTGTATCACGACGATATCGAAGGTTACCGCTTCAACACCTGGTTTGACAGCAAAGAAAAGTTCTATGGGGGAGAAAGAATTGATGACCCGGTTGAAGAACTTCAAGCCTTCTGTGACGATGACCACCTTTGCAGTAAACCCTAACCAGTTTTACGAACCACTACCGCGTTCAGCTTATACTCATTTTTGATCAAGTTGGCCGCATCCTGTGCTTTTTGCTCATCTGCATACCTTCCCAGAAAAACCCGGTACCAGGCTTCATTGGCGAGTTCCGTGTGCATTAAAAACGCGTCGAATCCGTTTTTTTGCAGACGCACTTTCAATGCACCTGCACGTGCCTCATCACGAAACGAACTTACCTGAACAGCATAACGAGTCGGTCTTTTAATTTCAGGGCTGACGCTTGTTACACTTTTGGGGTTCTTCTTACTTTTAGTTTTTATTGCAGGTTCTAATTTGGATATTTTTTCAACAGGCGCTATCGAAGCGGGAGTTAACTTAATTTTAGCAGTAACAACTTTTATTTTTTCAGGTGTAATTGCTGTCCCTATCACCCCACCCTTGAGGTCCACATATTGGGTCATCGTGGGATCAGCCAAGGTCTCAAAAAAAGTATAAACTGGCTTGCTGGATACAGGCTCTTTAACTTTATTGCGAATGGATTCAGGTTTAACAGCCCTCTCCCTTGTAGGAGAAGTTGCACTTTCCTGAAACTTACTGATGATTCCCGAAAAATGTAACCCAGCCCCGGAAGCCACCACAAAAATTATTACAAGGAAAAATCTCATAAATAAATTAATTGTTAGTGATTGCTCATTGCCATCGGCGGGTACACTCTACATTTTTTCTGGAGACGATATACCCATCAACTCAAACCCATTACGAATGGTAATTCTCAAAGCGTCCAACAAAAATAGTCTCGCTTGCGTGAGCAACTTATCATCAGAAATGACTCTGTGCCGGCTGTAATAACCGTGAAACCTTGAAACAAGATCAAGCAGGTAATGGGAAATTCGATGTACCTCCAAAGCTCGTGCGCTTTTTTCAACTACCTCAGGAAAAGACAGTATTGCCTGAATAATTGCAAACTCCTCGTCCTCATTAAGCGGGGCAAGGTCCACTCCAGCTGAGCTGTCCCAGATCACACCATTTTCTTCGGCGGCACGAAAGATACTGCAAATTCGAGCATGCGCGTATTGAATATAAAAAACCGGGTTGTCCGGGGTTTCCTTTTTAGCCAGTTCCAGATCAAAATCCAGATGTGTGTCTGAACTACGCATCAGAAAGAAATAACGGGTCGCATCTACCCCAACTTCACTCACTACATCCTCCAGTGTTTCAAACTCACCCGACCGGGTGGACATGGACACTTTCTCTCCTGCTCGCAGGAGACTGACAAACTGGACCAAAAGAATCTTGAAGATTTTCTTATCATAACCCATGGCCTCCAGAACGGCTTCCATGCGGGGCACATAGCCATGATGGTCGGCACCCATCAGGTTGATGAGCTTTTTAAACCCACGATTGATCTTGTTCTGGTGATAGGCGATGTCTGAACAAAAATAAGTCCGCTCTCCTGTTTGCTTCACAATGACTCGGTCCTTGTCATCATCAAATGCGGACGACTTCAGCCAGACGGCGCCATCTTTTTCATAGATATGCCCCTGACCTTTCAACCAGTCAACAGCATTCTCCACCGACTTATCCTCATAAAGGGATTCTTCACTGAACCAGTTATCAAAATTCACCCGGAACTCAGAAAGGTCCTTTTTAATTCCCTTAAGGATATTATCCTTTGCAAACCTTCTAAAAAAAGGGATGCATTCTTCTTCCGATTTATTTAAAAACACATCACCTTTCTGGTCAATGACTTCCTGGGCAATATCTTTAATATAGTCGCCTCGATAATGGTCTTCGGGGAACTCAATCTCCTCGCCCTTCAGTTCCCGGTAACGCAGCCAAGTAGAGCGCCCGAGAAAATTCATCTGGTTTCCCACATCATTGATGTAATATTCGGTGCTCAAATCATAGCCAGCTTTTTTCATAATTCTGGCCAGACAATCCCCAACAGCCGCTCCTCGCCCATGACCAACATGCAACGGACCGGTAGGGTTAGCACTGACAAACTCAATCATGACTTTGGTGCCCTGCCCGGAATCAGAACTTCCAAAATTTTCTCCCTGCGAAACAGCATTTCGCAACCGTTTCAGAAAAAACTCCTGAGACATTTTGATATTGATGAACCCCGGACCGGCAACTTCGACCTTACTAAGGTCCCCGCTTTTAAGGTGACGGGCAACACTTTCGGCTATCGTTTTCGGATTTTTGCGCTCACTCTTAGCCAGCGTCATGCCAATATTTGTTGAAAAGTCTCCCATTTTTTCGTCCTTAGGCTTTTCCACCACTATCTCAGGAAACGAGGGAAGTTCCAGTTCACCTGCCTGCTGGGCTTTTTCCAGGGCATCATGAATAATTTGTTTAATCACAGTTTTCATTCAGGCTTTATCTTTAAAAATGTCATGAATATTATAGACAGGGGAAACAGGGGGCAGATATCAGGCAGGCAACAGGATTAGTCTTTCCGGCTGCGAACAGCTTCCACTTCTTTTTCCATTTCTTCTTCCAGAGTTTTCTTATCAAATCGAAACTGTTCTTCAAGCTCTACTTTGTGAGCTTCAATTTCTTCAGGGTGGATTCGATCTGGTAGTTTGCGGATCTTATCTTGAGAGGTAATATCCCGATCGGCAATCTTTGCGGTATATTCTTTTCTAATTCCGGCAATTTCCTGCTTTTGCTTTTTAGTCAGCTTTTTTTGACTTTTAAGCTCTGGAGCCAGCTTATCAGAGCGTTCCAGACTCAATTCCCAAGCGCTTTTCAGTCCCGACATACCTAATCCCTCAAAAAAAGTTTAACTTCTTAACTATAACAGAACGGGCTTGAAGTCGGAGAGTTTAATGACGTACCTTTGTAAAATATGGTCATCTTGCTTGAGAGTCTGATCAATGCGGTGAACCCACCAAATCCCCTTAGACTTTCTATAGGTATAGCGAGTGACTTCCAAATATTCTCCCTCATCCACCTCGAACCGGGTACGAGTTTCAGAGATAGCGGGTTTTCCCTCCAGCTTTAAATAGCTGAACTCTCCCTCTATATATTGTGGTGACCGCGATTGTTTAAACCGTAATTTTCGGACGACCCACTCTTTGGCATCGACCAGAAGTTTGTATTCTTGATCAGAGGATACTTGTGTTAGACCTACAACAAACTTATTTTTTTTCGTTGCATGAACCTTGCCGGCAAAGCTGGAGAATTTTTGCTGCAGTGTAAGAGGAATGATTGGCTCACTAAAAGGGCTGATATGCAGACTCAATTCCTGAACCCGGTCTTCAGAAAAATGTTCCTGACCTTCAGCCAACTCAAAACGGCCCAGTTGGGAGCCCCCCTTCCATATAAAATTAAAGTCAGGATTACGCAGGAATTTTCCGGAGCCGGAAACCACATCTAACTGCTCCCACTGAACTCGAACGGAAAGGCTTTTCAAGCCTTGCTTCTGAGGGTAATAGTAGTTTTGGTCTAACTTCAAAAGAACTGAGTCGAGGGATAGGCCCCAGGCAGAACTTATGAGAATTCCCACAAGTAATGGAGCAAAAACAAAAGAGATTTTTAATCGAGGCATGTAATCAGTTTTGGATCTAATCTTTGAGTATTGACACACGATCTACCAACGGTAAGTCATCATTGGAGTCATTGCTCTTCAGAGACAGAAACAAGTCCTGCGAATCTAAACTATCCCAGGATCTAGCCCCTGAAGCATAACCTCGGATTTTGCCCTCGCCATCAATCAGGTAGCTGGTAGGAATTCCCCTGACATGATATTGCTTTCTAACTTTTTGGTTCTGATCCAGAAGCACTGGAAAGGTCAAATTGTTTTTCTCTACGTATTTTTGAATACGATCCTCGTTCCACCGATCAATGGAAACAGCCAGCACTTCTACTCCATCTTTCCCAAGAGACGAGTACAGGTTTTGCATAGAAGTCATTTCTTCCCTACAAGCAGCACACCAAGTAGCCCAGAAGTTCAACAAAACAACTTTCCCGTTAAAATCAGAAAGCATGACATCTTGGCCTTTAAGGTTCTTCACCACAAAATCGGGTGCAGGCTGAGAAGTTTTTGGAGGCACCACTCCCACCTTGTTAAAAAAGTCATGCTCTGCATAGGCTTTTACTGGCAACCACACCAACATCATTATTAAAACCAGTATTGACTTCATGAGTAGTTCCTCAATTTGCGTTCCTGTGTAAGTAATCTCGAATCAGCTCTTTTTCCTGATTAGGGAATTTAATATTTTTTTGTTTCATAAAACCATCCATCATCACCAAGAGGAAGTCCCATTGCTCCGGCGTATGCCTTGTTACACCTGGCAAACCGTGGCACTGGGTGCATCGTTCTTGATAGAGCCTTCCGCCGAGACTCTCCGGTTCAGGAATCATTTGAGTCCCGGCACAAGATATTACGAATAAAGACACCAAAATCATTGGCAATACTTTATACATTGCTAGAAGCCAAGTGATTTAGGCGGACTGAACCCTTTATAACGCATGCTTTTCTTTGTAGGAACTTCAGCGTAATAAGTGAACTGAACCATCCAGTTATCCTGCAATTGTGGACCATTCAAGTCCTGATGAATCGGCACGCTTGCCGTCAGTTCCATAACATGCAAAGGAAGAGGTTGGAACTGAACTCCCAAACCAAAATGCAACTTATGTCCGCCATAATTGTCCGGATCGAACAAGGGGCTAATAAGGTTATTAGCCGTGCTCAATGCATTATGACCGGCCCCCAAAACTCTTACATCATAAGCCTCATCGCTGAATTTTCCTTCATACCAACCATTCAACTGAGCATGAACAACCACCTTGTCATGAACCTGTTTCATAGCATAAAAATCATAACGGAGCTCTTGCGCCCGGCGATAGCCCTGTTCATTATCATAGATATGGCCTTCTAACTGGGTATTGAACCCCCACCAGAAAGGATCGCGTGAGCCTTGATAGGTTAAACCAATGATGGGGTCAACAGTGCCGCTCCCCAGTTGCATCTTAAATGGGAGAAGAGATCCATTGAACGTATCATTCGTGTGATTACTAAACTTCTTGTTGATCGATCCCGAAGGCAGGGACAAACCAAACAAAACTGATACCTGGTTTGTCGGAACCAGGTTATCATCAGCATAGGCACGATATTTAGCAAGTAAGGTAACATCTCCAACACCCCCCGATGTCATCGTGAAATCATTTCCATTATTTAAATTCATACGCATAGTATTTTCGATATAACTGGTCATTCCCATCACAGCAAAATCATCTGAGAAAGAATATGCGGCTCCAATCATAGTCATATACATCTGCATGTTAGTGGGAAGAGCAGGAAAATTGGTTCCGTTTGCAGAACCAATAAGATCGTCATTACTAATCTCATCCGTACCGTCACGAAGGGGGCCCATCTCCATAATCATCTGACTAAATTTGAAACGGAACTCCTTGGGCTCAGGGATACCGCCGCCGAAAATATTCAGAGGCATATTTCCACCACAATGGGCACAGCAGAGCCCAATATAAGCTTGGGCTACAGATACCCAAGACAACATGATAAAGCTAAGAAAAAATACAACTTTGTTTTTGAGCATGAAACTCCTCTAGCTGAAATAAAGTTAAAATAGCAAATGGAGATAGATGGAGTGACAGACAAACAGTTTAATAAAGCTCACGCGAGCGCACTACCGCTTTTACTTAAGCCTGTCAGAAGTTCTCAGATGAATTGTGGGGGATGATCGATAGATCGAGGGTAGTTCTGACTCAGGGTATCCGTATGTGTTTTTATTCCCGAATAAAATTGTAACGGAAAGAAGCCATCTTGATTGATATCATTAAATAAAATTTTGGCTCTAGATGAAGCCGAAGAGTTAGCAGTTCCTGTTGAAGAACCACATTCAGATCTAATAACTCCCCTGGATTTTTTCTCATTCTGGTCTTTATGCGGACATGGTGTGTTTAATAAATGCTGGTGCATTTTCAAAACACAATGTAACGGCCTAATTTTCTGGATTTCATCAAAGGGAGACACCACATCTGCATGGTGATGATGTAAAGACCCGGCCTGCGCTAACGAAGCGCTAAAAAAGACAACACAAAATATAAGTAAGTCACTTAAAATTCGGATTTTTGGTCGAAAATTCATTAGCGTATTACAGTTATCATTTTAAAACTAAGTCCATCGATTATGTTTATTTTAACAACTTTTGACTTAAAAATTCAAGTTTATTGCAACAAGAAAGCTCTTACCACACTATCTATAACTCAAATCCAGTTAAACCAACAACACTTAACACTTGATTTTAAAACAACACATCTAAGTAGATAGAATAAGAAACTTTTTATTCCACCCTGATCACAAATTCTCCATATGGTTTGTTTTATTTACGCCTGTTTGCTATTCTTACGATTAATATGGAAACACCTAAAAGAGAGCCCCTGCTAAGGGAATTAAAAGATTATCTCATCCACTTAAAAGACGTGGGATATACAGAAATCCCTTGTGAGGCAGAATTACTTGTAAATTTCCAACAGGGGACGACAAAACCTTCTCAATCACCCAACGAAATGGCTAAAAATAAATCTCTGACTGCAGTTCAAAAAGAGCTGGGCGACTGCACCCGCTGTAAACTTTCAGGAACAAGAAAGAATATCGTCTTCGGATCGGGAAATCCAAATGCCGACCTTGTCTTTGTGGGTGAAGGGCCCGGTGCCGATGAGGACGAGCAAGGTCTCCCTTTCATAGGTCGGGCAGGAAAAAAGCTGACAGAGATCATTGAAAAAGGTATGGGGCTGAATCGGGAAAAAGATACCTATATCTGTAACATCGTCAAGTGTCGTCCACCTGGCAACCGCGACCCGGAAGCGGAGGAAATTGAAGCCTGCAATCCCTTTCTCATCCAACAATTAAAAGCGATCAAACCCAAAGTCATTGTCGCTCTGGGCAAACCCGCATCTTCCACACTTCTCGGAAGGTCCGTGCCGATCACCAAAGAACGTGGCACCTGGCATGAATATGCAGGTATAAAGTTGATGCTCACTCTTCACCCCTCCTACCTGATTCGGTTCTACACTCTGGAAAACCGTAAGGCCGTGCATGAAGACATGAAAAAAGTGCTGAAAGAGCTAAAGAAATGAAGTCGGCACAGGATAACCTGAGTCGGCTAAAAAAATATTGAACAGGTCATTTTTGGGAAGAGCAAAACCATAGACATTGCTGTGACCTACCTTATCGCCAAAAACCATCTGCTAAAGGCGTATAGCCCTTCTTTTTAAAACCGGATACAAAAGCCTCTGCATTTCTCTATAAATGGAATGAACACAATTGAACCAACCAGCCTTTTGCAGAAGTTTCGCCAGCTATTACCGACGAGGAAAACATCAAAAGACCAAACACAACTACTAAAGTTGCTTGTCGGCTCTGTGTTTAAATTAGTTTCTCCATTAAAGCATTTTTTTAATATAAGTCACCAATTGGTCAGCACCAACAGCCGGAACCCGGGCGTTCAAAACACCCTTTTGATCAATGATTAAAACGGTTGGCATTTCTCTTTGCGAATATGATTTATAAACCCCTTTCACAGGATCGAACAAATAAGGGAACTCTACTTTCTCCGGGAACTTACTGAGATACTGCGCAACCGCTTCCTTAGAATCACCATTCGTATTGATCCCCAACACCACCACTTGATCCTCACTCATCTGCTTTCTAACTTTATTGAACTCCATGGCCTGATTCATACAAGGAACACATATATGGAACATACCGATCACAACCACCTTCCCTTTAAAATCGGACAACGCCACTTGCTTATCATTCATGTTTTTCAAAGAAAATTCAGGAGCCTGTTCTCCTGGAGAAAGTGCCCCTGCAAAAGCGGGGACCACACCTAAAATCATAATAATTAATGAAAGAAATATTTTTTGCATTACACGCTCCATTTCATGGAATATTTTACTGGGAAACCCTCTCTTAAAACGAAATATGTTATATCTCTAATTCCATTTTAAAGCAGGCTTCACTGATTTGAAAGGGGTTTCAAGAAGACAAGAACAAAGACCTTTTTGAGGTCAAAACTCTCCCTTGACTTGCTCCGTGTTTTATACTAAAAACCTGGTATAATTCTTTAAGTCTATTAGGTTTTGTCCTGAAATTAAAACTAGATTTTCAAGATATGGTT
>CAJQRI010000003.1 GCA_905612265.1 uncultured Nitrospinota bacterium
TGCTGTTGTCACCATCTACAGTGATGCGATTGAACGAGCGATCAGCGGCTTCTATAAGGGCCATTTTTAGAGTTTTGGAATCGATCACAGCATCGGTGTACAAAAACCCAAGCATGGTTGCCATATCAGGGTGGATCATGCCGGACCCTTTAGTGATTCCGCCTATAGTGACTTGTTTGCCTTTAAAATTATATTGAATGCGATCTGATTTTGAAACCAGATCGGTGGTCATGATGGCTTCAGCGGCATCGGTCCAGTTTTTTGCAGTCCGTCCTAATTTTTTCACCAGTAGGGGGGCAGCCTTGATGATTTTCTCAGAAGGAAGAGGAACCCCGATCACTCCGGTGGAAGCGATTAGAACTTCTTTTTGTGGAATGGACAATTCTTCGGCAATTTTTTTTGTGATTTCATCGCAGTCCTTCATGCCCTTAGGGCCGACCACTGCGTTGGCGTTCCCACTGTTAACAACAATGGCGCGGCAACTACCAGGTTTTAACGCACGACGACTCCATGTTACACCGGGAGATACAATCCGGTTTTTGGTGAAGACTCCTGCGGCAGTGGCCGGAACATCGGAAATGAACAATGCAAGATCTTTAGCGTTTTTTGATTTAATCCCGCAGCTTAGTCCCGCAGCCTTAAAGCCGGGTACTGCTGGATTGCGATTTTTTGAAAGTTTCATAATATTTAAGGAAAAATTGCCGGAGCCGTGAGACCCATTTTTTCATCCAGACCTAGCATGATGTTCATATTTTGGATGGCCTGCCCCGAGGCGCCTTTAATCAAGTTGTCCAGCGCACTTGTGATGATCAAGCGCTGATTGCGTGAATCCACTTTAAGACCAATATCGCAAAAATTAGAAGACCTCACATGCTGACTGCTGGCGAATTTTCCCGGATTCAAAACGCGTACAAAATATTCGTCTTTATAAAAGCTGCGATAGTGCTCGACCAGTTTTTCATCGCTGATAGGTTTGTTCAAGTTGATATAAACGGTGCTCAACATTCCCCGAGTCATAGGAACCAAGTGCGGAGAAAACGTTAGGCGCACGGGTTTTCCTGCCAGTGCAGAAAGTTCCTGTTCCATTTCGGGAGTGTGCCGATGACTGGCTAATCCATAGGGACTAATACCTTCGTTGACTTCGACATAATGCGTGGACAGGGAAGGTTTGCGCCCAGCACCGGAAACGCCAGATTTACTGTCAGAGATTATGGAGCTGAGGTCCACCCAGCCAGTCTTAAGAAGCGGAGCCAAAGCCAGAATCACACTGGTGGGGTAACAGCCTGGATTGGCAATGAACCGCGCTGTTTGAATGGCTTTACGATGTAGTTCCGGCAAACCATACACCGCCTGCTCAAGAAGGTCCGGATGCGTATGGGTGACGGAATACCAGTCCGAGTATTCTTTGGGATCTTTCAGTCGATAGTCTGCGCTCAGGTCGATGGTTTTGCAGTCGGACTGTAAATAAACAGGAAGCTTGTCCATAGCCGCTATGTGTGGCAGAGCTAAGAAAAGTACTGAACAATCTTGAGTGATGCTGTCATCGAGAGGTCGAAGTTTGAGGTCAACAACTCCATTTAAGGAGGGAAAAACCTCGGCAATATTTTGACCTTGAAAAGTCTCAGAGGTGAGAACTGTAAGCTCTGCCTCCGGGTGTCCGGCAAGAAGACGAATCAATTCCAGCCCGGTGTAACCACTGGCTCCAGCTATACCTATTTTAACCATAGCAAAACCTGACTGTTGAATAGGGGATTTATTTGCCCCTTAAATTTGATTGAAAGAGTTGATACTTGGGCGGGGCAGGCTATGCACTACCATACCATAATGGTATGGCTTTGTTTTATGCCTGAATAATCTCAGCTTTGCCCCGGTTGACCACCGGGCAAAGCCGGTAATTAACGTTTGGAGAATTGAAACTTTTTGCGTGCTCCGGGTTGTCCGTATTTTTTTCTTTCCACGGTTCTTGAGTCACGAGTGAGGAAGCCAGCTTTTTTAAGAGGTGCTCTTAAGCTTGAGTCGGTCAAAATGAGAGCTCGGGAAATACCCAGACGCAATGCGCCGGACTGACCGGAAAGACCGCCACCTTGAACTGTGGCCTGAATGTCTATGGTCTCTAATGTCTCAGTCGTGATTAACGGATGCTTTATGATGCACTCAAGGCTTTCTCGGCAAAAATATTCTTTAATAGATTTTTTATTGACGGAGATTTTGCCGCTACCTTTTTGAATCCATACTTTGGCGATGGACTCTTTGCGCTTTCCCGTTGCGTAAAATTTTTCGATGGTGCCTTCCATAATCGTGGTTGCTCTCTTTTAAAAAGTTTAGATACCAACTACTTCCGGATTCTGACTCGTATGCGGATGTTGGTCGTTATTATAAATTCTAAAATTGTTGTGCAGAGTTCTGCCCAACCGGGTCTTCGGCAACATACCCTGGATCGCTTTTTTCAGCAGATCAGAAGGCTGTTTTTCGAGCATCTGTTTTGCTGTCACGGATTTGATTCCTCCAGGCCAACCAGTATGATGATAATAAATTTTGTCGTCCCATTTTTTACCGGTCAGTTTAACTTTGGCGGCGTTGATGATAATGACATTATCCCCAGTGTCAACGTGGGGGGTGTAAATGGGTTTGGTCTTACCACGAATGATTGATGCGGCTGTGCTAGCCACTCGCCCTAACGGTTTATCAGTGGCGTCAATCACAACCCACTTCTTAACGACATCGGTGTTTTTGGCAAAAAATGTTGTTTTCATTATATCTCGGTTTCAGTCAATATTTATTTTTGAGGGTGTAAACCGGCTATAATAAAGGAGATATGTGGGTCTGTCAACCAGAAACCAAAACTAAATGACAGAATTGTAATGACAGAATTGTGGGGAAGTATCTTTACTTTATTTTTCAGAGAAAATAGACTAGATTTATCTGCTTAAAACTTTTTAAGTTCAGCAAGCTAACTATATGGAAAACATAGAAAAACCGCAAGGTGTAGAATCCCCTCAACTTGGAGAGGGTGTCAAGGGAGAAGCCCTGGACCAATCTATTGAGTCTTCGCAGGACTACCTGCTCTCTGTTCAGAATGGTGAAGGCTATTGGGTGGATGAATTGGAGGCCAATGTCACTATTTCGGCCGAATATATTTTCTTTATGCATTTCACGGGCCGTCTGGACCCTGTCAAACAAGACAAGGTTGTAAATTACTTGCTACATAAACAAAGGGAAGATGGCAGTTGGCCTTTGTTTTATGGGGGGTTGTGTGATATCAATTCTACGGTTGAGTCCTATATGGCTCTGAAAATGGCAGGTCTTCCTGCCGATCGGGAGGAGGTGGTGCGGGCTCGTCAGGCGATTTTTGCCAACGGAGGCATAAAGAAAACCCGGGTTTTTACAAAAATGTTCCTCGCCATGTTTGGCCAGCTCTCCTGGGACGACTGCCCAGCGGTGCCAGTAGAAATTATTTTGTTTCCGAACTGGTTCCCCTTCAATATCTATGAGATTTCAAGTTGGTCACGAGGTACGGTGGTTCCTCTTTCTGTCGTGCGTTCCTTCGAGCCGATTCACGAACTTCCTGAGGGACACGATGTTCAGGAATTATTCACTGAAAAGGATCAGGATCTGGGTTTCAAACCCAATGGCCTACCCTTCACCAATTGGAGGGACACGTTTATCTACCTAGACCGATTCATTAAGTTTGTCGGTAAGTTTCCCTTCAAACCGTTACGTAAAAAAGCACTTCGTAAAGTTGAGGAATGGACGCTGAGGCATCAGGAAGACGAGGGCGACTTTGCTGGCATTCAGCCGGCAATGTTCAATGCTCTTTTAGCGTTGCACCTTTTAGGTTATCCCAAAGACCATCCTGCTTGCGTGAAAGGAATGGAAGCAGTGGACCGCTTCATGCTGGAAAAAGACGGACGACTCTGGATGCAGGCCTGCGTTTCTCCCTTGTGGGACACGGCTATTTGCGCTAACGCTTTATTAGATTCGGGATTGCCTTCCGATCACCCAGCTCTGGTGAGAGCCGGTGAATGGATTATTAGCAAACAAGTGACCACGAGCGGCGACTGGAAGGTGAAGAATCCGAACGCGGAGCCGGGTGGCTGGGCCTTTGAGTTTTATAATGAACTGTATCCCGATACTGACGATACAGCAGAGATACTGCTTTTCCTCAACCGGGTCGAGATTACCGATAACCGTTGGAAGTTGAGTGAATGCCAGCGAGCGATGGACTGGTTGTTGAGGATGCAGAGTAATAGTGGCGGGTGGGGAGCTTTTGATGTGGATAACGATAAAGAGGTTCTCAATGAAGTCCCTTTCGCCGACCATAAGGCTTTGTTAGACCCTGCAACGGTGGATGTGACCAGTCGGATTCTGTGGATGCTGGCGAAATGGGGGTTTAACAAACAGCACCCGCAAGTTAAAAGGGCCATCGATTTTGTTAAAGAACGTCAAGAAATTGATGGGTGTTGGTTTGGCCGATGGGGTGTGAATTATATTTATGGAACGTTTCTAGCCTTAAACGGTTTGCGTGCTATTGGTGAAGACATGAAGGATAGGTTCAGCCGTAAAGCTGTGCGCTGGTTGGAGTCTCATCAGAATGAAGATGGGGGCTGGGGCGAAACCTGCCAGAGTTATACGGAACCGAGCCTACGCGGTCGTTGTAAAAGCACCGCCTCACAAACAGCCTGGGCCTTGTTGGGGCTCGTCGCCGCAGATGAAGCTCAAAGTTCAGTTGTGAAACGTGGCGTAGCTTATTTAATTGATACGCAAAAAAAATCAGGTGAGTTTTCAGGAAGCTGGTGGGAGGATGAGTTTACTGGTACTGGTTTTCCCATCCATTTCTTCATCAAATACCATATGTATCAGCATTTCTTCCCTCTTATGGCTTTATCTCGTTACCGGCGCGCGCTTGGCGTCGACAGTCAGTAATTCTTACTATGCCCTCGGCGGGCTTGTAGGATCAGTGGTGTCGTAACATCTCGACGGCAAACTTGGTTCGGGTTAGATGTTCGGTGGCGGACGCTATCACTTCTCCGCTCATGACATCTGTCAAGGTGAGGTGGACATCAATGTTAGTCCCAAGGTCTGTGATCTTGCCTGTGATGAGGGCCTGAGATTGGAGCGCCTTGCCCATCTTGCGGATTTCTTCTCTGTTATACGAGTAGGAAGGTTGCAGGTTTAACTGTTTCATCACCGACTGGACTTCTCCCTTTTGTGCTACCCGGAAAATCTTATCCTTGAAAAAATACTTTTTGGTGATAGCCTCGACGATTCTCGATGAAAGGTATTCTCCAAGAACTGGAAGCTTACCATCTTCATCGACCAGATCCATAACCGTTACTTTGTTAATTTCATATTCGGCAACGTCAGCCGTCAAAGTCTGTATCAGGTCTTCAGATTTATTTTTGTAGTAGTTGGAGTCCGTCTGCGTTCTGAATATCTTGTCCCAAAACTGCGAGGGCCCCATTTTCACTTCACAACCGAAAAGGAAGACAGAAATGGTTAGTAAGTAGAAGAGTTTTTTCATGTCCATAATTATAAACCTTTAATTTTAATAGTCTTATCGTCAAAAACTGAGTTTCACTTAACAAGTATTAGCAATTTGTGTGCCTTGGCTGTGATATACATTTTTTTTCTCTAACCCCTGAGCTCAAAGTATTTAAATAAAAAAGGTTATGGGTATATTACGAAAATGGGTCTCGGATAGCGAGGTAGTAAATACCGCTAGTTGTCCTGCCAGTTTCCATTTTTTTGACGTCCTCTGCACTAGATTGGGGCATGAATATCAATGCCTTTTTCAGCTAGAATATGTGTCTCGCAAGTTAAAGGAAAAACAATTTGCCAGTGGTGGTTTTCCCGCCTTAATTCGTTGTAAGCATTTTAATGTATTAAGCATTTTAGTGTATAATCTCACCTTCAATTTAAAAATCAAAAAGGTAAGGGGTATGCGCTACGAACGAATAATGTTCATTATGTTGGTCTTGGTTACGGGTTGTGGCGATGGGGTTGATGGTGAGGATGTAGTCGAAAAATCGTCCTTCCAGATGCCGGTAAAAGAAAATACTTGGGTGCGCAAGGAAACATTGCGTAAAACCAAAGAAGATCTCTCTTTCAATGTAAATAAAACAGGGGCTGAAGTTCCCATCGATTCTGCCTTGGCGGCCGAACTAAAAAAATCAGCAAAACTTCATCTCAACACTCAAGAGGAATGTTTAGAGCAGGCCAATACTCTAGATAAGACACGCACCGAAGTGCAGGAGCGCGGAGGCATCTGGCATGCGTATGAAAGAGTTGTCAAAGCAAAACCTTATTCTGATTATGGTATGCAGTTGGACAGCCAGACGAACAGACTGGTATTTTCCCTCAAACATATTTGTAAGAACGCTCAGGAGATTCGTATAAGCGGGTGGGGCGCAGAGACGGTTAGAAGATATGAAAGTATGGGAAAGGAAGGTTATAAAAATTATTTTATCACTTTGGGAGAAGTGCAGGGTGATATCGATACGTGGTTGGAGTTCGCTGAATTTGCCATTAAAAGCAGAGACCGCAAAGTCCCATATTCTGAAATCGGCGAGTCCATCGCCAAGGCAAGACGCCTTCTAGATCTTTATGATGATCTTTCACAACGTAAAATAATAGATGACACAAGCCTGCAAAAGTTTCTCAACGAAGGGTCGACTCTTCTAAGTGTTATCAATGAAAGTTTTACTACTGATCCCCGACTAATGCTTGCACTTCAATACGAAAAATTGTTTCCCTTCGAAGACATCAAGGGCGAAATGTGATTTTCCACTAGGCGTGGGGCCAACTGGCAACGGATTTTAGTATGGCCTGTTATACGAAAAAAGACG
>CAJQRI010000004.1 GCA_905612265.1 uncultured Nitrospinota bacterium
ATGTGGCTATTCAGGATTTTGTCGCGGGGGATACTCGCAACATTCACGAAACCATGATTGCTGTGGGCAAAGCCGATCTTGCATTTCGTTTGACCATGCAGGTACGTAACAAAATTGTTGAAGCTTACCAGGAAGTAATGCGAACGCAAGTTTGATGGATTGCTAATAAATTGAAATTTTCCAAAGCCTCCGGATTTTTCCGGGGGCTTTTTTGTTTTCTTGATCGTTGACAAGCTAGTCTTATTGGCAGATTATTGAATGTAGTTAAGCAGAATTTTTTTCAGTTAAGTAATAGCAAATCCCCCCAGCCCTCTTCGTGGAAGGGGGAGCGTTAATGGGCCCATCTTATCTATATAGGGTGGGGTAATTTATAATAGCCATGGAGGTTTTATAGAATGAAGAAGTTGATATTGGTTTTATTTGTATTTATCGCAAGCCCAGTCTGGGCGCAGTCTGGCGGTCATGCAAGTGTTGGGTTGGGTCATGGTGAAGAGGGTTACCTTCATTTGGAAGAAATGATGAAACATTTGGAGTTCAGTCTGAAAATGCAGGATACCAGTGAGGAGTTAAAGACTCATGGTCCCGTGTCTTTGAAACACGCCAAGGAAGCGTTGAAGCATTATAATGAAGCTTTAAAACATGGTTCTGAGGCATTAGGCCGTCCAGCCGGAATGCCTATGGCTGAAGGTTCTGGCGAGAGTGCCCCGGCTCCCCAACGCGAGGAAGGTTCTTCTCACAGCCATGATGAGGGTTCCCACTAACCACTCGGCGAGGGGCCAAATATAATAGCGTATTACTGCGAGCCATCGTTTTTCTAGGCTCAACAAGTTTTTGCTATCTGCCGCCTTCTTTAGAGGGTGGCGGGCCCTACGAGAATTTTTCCGTTCTCTACTTTAACTTGATAGACCCGTGTGTTCCATTCTTCACCCTGGTCGCATTTTCCTGTTTTGAGATCGAACCGGTAACCGTGATTGGGGCATTTCACACCTACGCCATTCAATATCCCCCGTAACAGCGGGGCGTTTTTTTTTGTGGGCGCAGCGGTCATAAATGGCGAACAGCTCTCCATCGAGATTGAAAAGGGTGATGAGTTCGCCACGAACTTCGACGCGTTTTCTTTCACCTGGGGGTATTTCCCCAAGACCAGCCACTTCAATAAACTCTGTCATCCGTTCACCTCGATAGGAAAAGAGGACCGACTCCAGTCCCACCAAGATCCGTCATAATTCCTAACTTTAAACCCCATATAGCGAAAAACAAAATAGGCCATAGCCGACCGTACTCCACCGGTGCAATAAACGATGATTTCCTGGTCAGGACGGATTCCGTTTTGATCCAGTAAGGAATTAAGGGCAGGCAGTGTTTTGAGGTTTCCGTTAGTTTGAAAAAACTTAGGCCAATGAATATGAATTGCGTTGGGAATATGTCCCCCTCTTGGCGAACCATAGGGCGTCGTACCATCGAATTCCTTTCTAATTCTATTGTCAATAATCCTAAAATTTTTATCTAATAATACCTTTTTTATCAATACTTTATCTGCAATAACTTGATTGTTTAGGTTAATATTGCTTGTGGTTAGATTGGACTGCAACGTCGAATTTTGACGGCCTCTTTGAATTTTTTTTCCGGCCTGTTTCCAACCGGCTAATCCTCCGTCCAGCAGAGCTACTCTCTGAAACCCATAACGTTCAAACATCCAGAAGAACCTGCCATCCGTTCTCCAGGGGTCATTGGGCTCGCCATAGATAACGATTATTTTGTCTGAAGAAACACCCAGGGGGCCTAGTTTATCGGCAATAAAGCTTTTTTCTTCTTTGAGCAATCCTTTTACACCATTTACTGTATGTGTGAACTCCTGCCAATCGCCGAGATTAATAGCCCCAGGGATGTGGCTGAGAACAAATTTCCACGACGAGCGAGTATCTACAACGACTCTTTGGTGTTCAGGAATAGCGCTGACCATTTCCGGAGTCATGAGAAGTTCTACCTCACCCGCAAAGCTTTGAAGGGTGTAGATTCCAGACATAAACAGGCTCAGAATGAGTAGGATATTTACCTTTTTTTTTATTGACAAAATACGGACTCCACTTGTACTATCAGGCTTCATTTTTTCTATCCGTTTTGGTTAAATCCGGAGCACTTTTAAGAATGTGTCTCTAATAAAAGACTTGAGGGCTAAAACCTCTGCCTCATAGCAACCTCAATGATTATATATGATTTAGATGTTGAGTGGCGGGTTTAGATTGTTAGAAAATAGGCCTGAAAATGGCCTGCAGACAAGAAAATTTATTTCATAAAAGGTTGAACTATGACAACGGACGATCAAGGCAAGGAAAAGAATCCACAAGAACGGTTAGACGAGATCAAGCGTGAGGAGAAGGAAGACGCGAGCTCTTATTATTCTCAGGGATCCTCAAAGGATAATGTGAATGAAGAAGCCGAACTCAGTAAGCCCGTCCCCCCTGTTCATCAAGAGCATGAAGAAATGAATATGCTGAAGGCAGTAGCTTTTCTGGGTTTTGGAATGGCGGCCTTGTCAATTATCTTCATCTTGTTTTTTGTCCGCGACCTGGATACCCGAGTTATGGGTATGGATGGTACTGTGAGCAGCCTTGAAGAAAAAATAGTCCCTCTAAAAAAACATGTGGACGATAGCCTTAGCAAGGTTAATGAAGATATTATCGGGCTGAAAAATAAAGTTGGCAACTATGAGCGCATGATGGCAGTGATGGAACTCAAACGTGCATTGGTCACCGTCCAAGAAATTTTTATGGGTAACTCTTCCAATATTAAGGCGAAGTCCAGAGAAGTAGTAGCCGGTATCGAAGTCTTATTGACTGAATTGGGAGCAGTGCCAAGTACAACTCAGGGTATGCCTGCAGGAATCGTAAGTTTAGAGGAAGCACCGGTAGCCGCTGAAGAGCCTCATGAAACCACCGAGCCAGCACACGAGCCTGAAGCTACTGAATCAGAGCCTGAACCTGAAGCTACTGAATCAGAGCCTGAACCTGAAGCTACTGAATCAGAGCCTGAGCCTGTTGATGAAGCTTCCCTAGAAGAAAGCTCTGACGAAGCGGAAGAAGGCGGAGATGAGGAGGAAGAAGAAGAAGACGACGAATAGTCCTTCAATTCACTCTTACTGTTCTTCAATTCATGCCAGCCATAAAATTTGTACTATCCATTCTGTTGCTGATTGTTATTGCTTCGTTCGCCGTAAAAAATATGGGTTCAGTGGAGTTCAATTATTACGATATGCAACTCCAGCTCCATTCAATAGAACTGCCTTTGATGGTGGTGCTCGTGATCCCTTTAGTCTTAGGACTCCTGATCGCCTGGTTCATGGATTTGTTTGATCGGTTTAAATTAAAGTCCATCATTCGTCAGCAAAACCGGTCTATCTCTTCCATGGAAGAAGAGTTGGAAAACCTCAAAAACAACCCTCAAATTCCTATTCAGGCAGAGTCCTCTAACGACTCCTGATTATCACAGTCTCGGATTCGTGTAAAAAACTACAAGGTCTTTGACCAAAATCACCCCTACAAATTTTTCGTTCTCCTTTACCAGCTGGTGACAATCGAGAGTGAGGAGGGGTTGCGGGGGCATGACTTCATTTGCTGCCTTAGTCTTAGTGTCTAGCTCTCCCCCAGGATCTTTTGCGATAAATCCGTTTCCTTGACTATACTAATATACTCATCGTTTTTTTCTTTGTAATAAGAAAGTAATCGATATTTTTCTTGTTCATGAATTGAGTAGTTTCTTGAATCATAGCATTTGACCTGACGCTGATTACTGAAGGACTCATAAAGTCAGGTATTTCTGTTCGGGTGGTTGTGTCTTTGGCAAACTTGTGAGGGACATGCTTTGTGACCATGATTGATCTCCAAATAAGGAGTGCGGTTAGTAACCGTGTTACTTTCCTTGAATCAATGGTGCGCCCTACTATCAGTTTCGATGCGGGGTTTTGGGGAGAGGATTCTTTATTAACTGACAGAACCCGGTTCAGTCAGACTTTAAAAAATCTTCAGAGAGTCTCAGCGAGGTTTAGCGGGTTGTTGCTGGGTGAGACAATGGATACCTCCCAGCCCCCATATGAGAGTTTTACATTGAATGGGGATGATTTTACGCCCTGGAAACAAAGGCGTTAACAGGTCCAGGGTTTTCTGATCATTAGGGTGATCGTATATAGGGACCAGTACCACATGGTTAGCGATATAAAAATTGGCGTAGCTGGCCGGCAAACGTTCTTCTTTAGGGCCAACATGACCCGGCATAGGTAGGGGAATAATCTGGAAGGCGTTTCCGTCTTGATCTTTTGCAGTTTGCAGGCGCTCATGATTTTGTTTTAGCCCGAGAAAATTTGAGTCTCTCTCATTTTCTTCCAACGAGCAAACAATCGTGGTGGGATTCACGAAACGGGCTAAATTGTCGACATGCCCGTCGGTATCGTCTCCTTCCAGATCACCATGTAGCCAAATAACTTTTGAGACTCCCAGATAATTCTTAAAAAATTCTTCTATGCGTTCCCGGCGTATGCCGTCATTGCGGTTTGGATTGAGGACGCAGGAGTCGGTGGTCAGGCAAGTTCCAAGACCGTTCACTTCAATAGCTCCTCCTTCTAAAACTATTCCTGGTTTAAAAATCGGGAGCTGTAACTGTTCGGCAATGATGCTACACGCGAGATCATCGAGTTCCCATTTATACTTTCTTCCCCAAGAATCAAAATCCCAATCGTTGATAGCCACATCTTTTCCGCGAACCAGAAAATTAGGGCCATAGTCACGAATCCATGAATCATTGGTGGGTATGTCATACAGAAACACCTGATCCATCTGTACGCCGCTGTCCATTAGCTTTTTATGTAGGTCTTCTTCGGAGGATTTATCTTGAACCAGGATATGAGTTTGCTCGCCGTGTGCGAGGGATTTGACGATTTGCAGGTAGTTGGACTCGACCTGAGCCATATCCTGACCGGGCCAGGTTTCCTGGTTGTGAGGCCATGTCAGCCAGGTGCCTGCATGAGGCTCCCATTCGGCGGGCATACGATAGTCAATGGGGTTTTCATTCATCGTCATCAAGGTATAGTTTAGAAAGACCCTGATAGGCATCAACCCTACGATCTCTCAAGAAAGGCCAATTCTGCCTCGTTGATTCAATCTCTGAGAGAGTGCATTTGGCAATCAGGATTTGTGGTTCATCTTCTGCCTGACCGATCACTTCTCCAAACGGGTTGCAGATAAAGGATTTCCCCCAGAAGGTCAGTGCGTTTTCTCGGCCCACTCGGTTCACAGAGGCTAAAAATACACCATTGGAAATAGCGTGGGATTTTTGAATAGTTTCCCAAGCGGAAATTTGCTGTTGAGAGACTTTGGCATCTTCATCCTGATACCCAATAGCGGTAGGATAAAACAAAAACTGTGCTCCAGACAAAGCGGTTAAGCGGGCCGCTTCCGGGAACCACTGGTCCCAGCAGATGAGTACTCCAACCTTTCCATAACGAGTGGAAAAACTTTTGAACCCTGTATCTCCAGGGGTGAAATAGAATTTTTCAAAAAAGCAGGGGTCATCAGGGATATGCATTTTTCGATAAGTCCCTGCAATGCTTCCATCGGCATCGATAACAATTGCTGTGTTGTGGTAAATGCCCTGAGTCCGTTTTTCAAAAAGAGGAACAATCAGTACGACCTGCAACTCTTTTGCCAGATTAGAGAGTGTTGTGCTGGTTAGACCTGGCAGAGGTTCGGCCAGAGAAAAATTATCGGGGTCCTCAGTTTGACAAAAATATTGAGTCAGGAATAGTTCTGGAAGGCAAATTATCTGCGCTCCTTGTTTAGCCGCGGCACGAATGGAATCCACCGCTTTTTCCAGGTTTTTGCTCGCATCTGGAGAGCAGGCCATTTGAACAAGGCCGACCGATATTGTTGATTTGTTAGTGTTATCCATGAAAATTTAAATAGAAAATAGTGATGTCTACCAGCGGAATTTGTTATAATACAACTACTTTGACATTATAGCGGTTTTCCTCGTAGTTTCTGGTGAAATTTTCTCCGCTCTATATTAAACACCCATTAGATAGATTACTACCCATGTGGATCAAGCAGGCATACAGGGATTACTATAAACCAAAATTAAGGCGCGAGCTGAAAAGGGACCCAGAGCAAGGGGAGCTGGACCAGCGTTTTGAGGAAATATATAGCCAGGTCAATTGCATTCTACTTGCAGGGGTTCTTGAAGGGGTTGCCATTTACTTTTATGAAATCGCAAAATTTACCAAAGAAGAAGTGGATGGTTTTAGAGACGGCCCTGAAGAATATCTTTTTGAACGTTTTGGTGGGGGAAACTATAAATTAAACTTCTTTGAAGGCCCATCATTTGTTGTTTGCGTCAACTTTAAACCTAAGGGCGAGCCAAAGTGGATTTCCTTGCTCCCCGAAAAAGCCGGTTCTAATCCTAAACCCGCTTGACCCATCCTAAAGTCTTGAGTTTTAATTTATGAATGAAAGCAGTACCATTATTGAGAGTGGAGATTTTTCATTTCAACTCGATCAAGTGCAAAAGTGGGCTGAAGAGTCGGGTTACCCTGTTGCCGTCGAAGGCCTGAGGGGTTCCTCACGGGCTTTTTTTCTGTCGAAGTTGATCAAACACAAGAATCGATCTGTGATTATTTTCACAACAGATCAAACCCAGGCTGAAATATTACAAGATGATCTCAAATATTTTTTTCATTATGAAAAGATAAAACGCCCGCTTTATTTTTTTCCTGCCTGGGAACTTCTTCCTTATGAACAGCTTTCGCCTTTAAACGAAATATCAGGGGAAAGGCTGGATATTCTTAACCGACTCCGAAATGGAGAACCATTAATTCTGATTGTGCCTTTGGAAGCAGGTTTGCAAAGGGTCATGCCTCGTGAAGTTCTGGAGAAGCTTGTTTTTCCGGTCAATTGTAAAATGAGCTTGGAACGGGAATTTTTAGAAGCTTGTCTCTCCGACAATGGTTTCACACGTTCCCCGTTGGTGGAAAACAGAGGCGAGTTCAGTGCCCGGGGAGATATTGTTGATTTATTTCAGCCCGGCAGCAGGAATCCTATTCGCATTGAGTTTTTTGGTGATGAAGTGGAATCCATTCGGGAATTTGATGTTTTATCGCAAGTCTCTACAAATGAACTGGATAGTGTGAATATCCTTCCTTTACGGGAACTTAGTTTGAACGAAGGTGAAAAGAAACAAGGTATTGAGGCCATCAATAACTTCGCCGAGAAAAATACGTGTGATCGTCTGGCCTTGAAGGAGTTACTGGAAAAAATTGAGCACCTCGGGGTATTTTCCGGGATGGAGTATCTGGCTCCTTTCTTCAACCCCGCTCAAGAATCACTTTTTGATTATTTGGATCGAGATTCGCTGGTAGTGCTTACAGATGAAGATCAGTTGCAGGACAAGTCTGAACAGTTTCAAAACCTCATTGAAACGGAGTACGACACAGTTCTTGGAAATGGGGATATTGCCGCCGCTCCAGAAGAACTGTATCTGATGATGGATCAATTCAAGAAGAATGTGTCCGAATTTAAGGGATGCATTGCCTTGAACACTCTCAAAGTTTCTGATGAGGAATCGGGTCGTACGATCGGGCTGGAGGTGAAACACATTCCTCCATTAGTTGGAAAGTTTGAAGATTTTAGTGCACAAGTTCTTAGATGGCAGGAAGAGGAAAATAGGGTAGTGGTGGTGGCGCCGACAAAGGGGCAGGTTCGCCGTATTCACGAGTTGCTTCATGAATGGGGATTGGAAATCGATGTCGACCTTGGACGGATCAGTGAAGGTTTTCAACTGAAATCATTCAATCAGATTTTTATTGCCGAGCACGAAATATTTGGAAGAACTCATAAACATCGGCATCGCAGAAAACCTCGCTCGCAGCCTTTTCAAAGGGGGCTGAAAGATTTAAAGGATGGCGACTTTCTGGTTCATATAGATTATGGCATTGGTTTATATCAAGGAACACGTGAATTACAAACGGGTGTAGGCGGCGGAGAGTTTTTGGAGATCATATATGCTGATGACGAAAAACTGTATCTTCCGATGGAAGCGTTAGGTCTGGTTCAAAAAATATGTAGGCTCAACAGAAACTCCACCTCCATTAAGTAAGATGGGGGGAGCCGCCTGGAAACGCCAGAAGAAAAAAGTCAGTGAAGCGATTGAAGAAATGGCTGGGGACTTGCTGAAACTTTACGCTTCTCGGGAGCTGGCAAGCGGTCACTCTTATTCACATAATACTCTTTTGATGCGCGAGTTTGCCGACGCGTTCGAATATGAGGAAACTGATGATCAGTTGAAGGCCATTCAGGATGTAGAAGCAGACTTAGAAAAGGATACGCCAACAGACAGGCTAATTTGTGGTGATGTGGGGTATGGCAAAACAGAGGTCGCCATGAGGGCGGCTTTCAAGGTGGTTCTCGACAAAAAACAAGTTGCCGTGCTGGTACCAACTACTATTCTCGCTCAGCAACATTTGCATACCTTTCGTGAGCGTTTTCGAGAGTACCCGGTCAAGATTGACATGGTAAACAGGTTCCGCACTCCGAGTGAACAAAAAGAGACTTTGGCACAACTGAAAAAAAGTAATGTCGATATCATTATAGGAACACATCGATTATTGTCGAAAGACGTAGAGTTTGCTGCGCTAGGCTTGATCATTGTAGATGAAGAACAACGCTTTGGAGTCAAACACAAAGAAAAGTTGAAGAAGCTCAGGAATGCCGTGGATATTCTAACACTTACAGCTACACCGATTCCCCGCACTCTACATTTTTCTCTGATGGGGGTGCGCGACTTGAGTGTTATCGAAACACCCCCAGTTGACCGTCTTGCCGTCAAAACTTTCATTCGAAAGTTTGATGAAAAAGTGATTCGCGAAGCAATAATGCGAGAAATAGACCGGGGCGGGCAGGTGTTCTTTGTGCACAACAAAATTCGCAGCATCCATTCTATTGCTGAAATGATTCGTCGGGTGGCCCCTGGAGTTAAAATAGACGTTGCCCACGGCCAACTACCGGAACACCAGTTGGAAAAAGTGATGAAGAAATTTATGGACAAGGAAATTGACCTTTTATTAAGCACGTCCATTATTGAGTCGGGGCTTGATATTCCTTCTGCAAATACCATCATAATTAATCGTGCAGACCAGTTTGGGCTTGCCCAGTTGTATCAATTACGCGGGAGGGTGGGGCGATATAAGCACCAGGCTTATGCTTATCTATTAATCCCGGGGACGGGTGGATTGAGCGTTGAAGCTCGCAAGCGACTTTGTGCGATTGAAGAACTGAGTGAGCTTGGGGCCGGCTTTCAACTTTCAGCTCGTGATATGGAAATCCGTGGAGTGGGCAATATGCTGGGGCACAATCAGTCAGGCCATATATCGTCGATTGGTTTTGATCTCTATTGCAAATTGGTTGAGGACATGGTGAAAGATATTCGTGGAGAAAAAATCGATTCCCGCATTGAGACGGAATTGAATTTAATGGTAAAAGGGTTCATTCCAAAGGACTATGTTCCCGATCTGAATCAACGTCTGGATTTTTACCGCAGAATACAGGTAGCCAGTGATAATCATGAAGGCTTAGCAATAGCGAGTGAGTTGGTAGATAGGTATGGACCACATCCTGAGCCGGTAGCAAAACTCATCGCTCTTTTAGAGATACGTATATATTGTAAGCAGATTCATATTTCTAAAATTGAAGTGAAGCAGAATGAAGCCCACCTGCACTTGTTGCCGTCAACATCCATCAATCCGGAAAATTTAACACCCATGTTCGATGAGCGGTTGAGTATTATGTCGGAGTACAAAATTAATATTCTTTTGGATCGTAAAGGATGGAAGACAGACTTGAAACTTATTGGAACATATCTGCAAAAACTAGCTAATTCATTGCAATCATTAGAGGTGGAAGGTTAATGCTAAATAAATGGTTGACAGGAATAACTCTGGGAATATGCCTGAATATTATTTCTTGTTTCAACTCTTCTTCGCTTGATGATAATGCTGTCATCGTAGTTGTAAACAATGAAGAAATCCTTCTTGATCAATTCAAGAGAGAGCTTAAGGTTCATAAGAAAAAATTCCGCGTTCAGGGCTCAGAAGAATCCGCGCCAGGGGAACTTCTCTGGCTGAAAAACAGAGCTTTGGAGCAGATAGTACAGAATACTCTTTTCCGACAGAAAGCTAAAAAAAATAATATCGAAATCAGTCATGAAGAGTTGAGTGAAGAATTATTAAAAAAAGAAGTGGGATATGCAGAAGACTCGTTAAATAAAAAATTGGAGTTTGAGGGTTTATCCCGTAAGGAATGGGAGAACATCAT
>CAJQRI010000005.1 GCA_905612265.1 uncultured Nitrospinota bacterium
GAAATTTACTCTGACCATACTGCAAGTTCATTCCTGTTTTGGTCACGAAAATGGAATCTTCTCCTCTGGGAAACTCAAAGACAGGCTTTGAAATTCCTCCGCCAGCTTTTGTCACGCTCTCTAATTGTTGATTAAGATCATTTGCGTAGAGGAAAACTAAAACTCCAGGACTTGATACCTTAGCCTTCCCATTAAAACTTCCATCAATTTTTGCACCGGAAAAGCTGTAAATCCCCATTCAAATACTTGCTTGTAGAATTTTTTTTCAGCATTATTATCCATGGGTAGCTCGATATAATTTATACTGTTATCTTTTTTACTCATGCGATTTTCCTTTTCATTTTAAATGAAAAGTACAAGCTACTGCTAACTGAGATAAAAGTTTTTTATTAGACTTGCGGTAATAGGAGTAATTCATTGCGACCTGTCGTCACAGCAAAACAAATGCAGGCCATTGACCAGAAGGCTATTGATGGTTTTGGCATCCCAGGCATCACCCTTATGGAAAATGCTGGAGTTGGAGTTGTTCGCGAACTTCAAGAAAGGTTTCCTGATCTGTCCCGCAAGAAGATTTTCATTTTTTGCGGTAAGGGTAATAACGGAGGAGATGGTTTTGTCGTCGCTCGACATCTGTTCAATCTCGGATCTGAAATTCAAATTCTATTAGCTGGGAAATTGTCGGACTTAAAGGGAGGTGCCGAAACCAACGCTAACTCTGCCCGGAACATTGGTGTTCAGGTTGATGAAATAGACTCCGATAATTTGAACCGGCACGATCATAAACTGCGCCATTGCGATATCATCATCGACGCTGTGTTCGGGACAGGATTGAACAAACCAGCAACCGGCTTCATCGAAAAAGTCATCGACAAAATCAATCAGTCAAAAAGTACCGGAAAGTTTGTGGTCTCGGTGGATATAAATTCTGGTGTTGACTCAGACAGCGGCCAGTTAATGGGACCGCATGTTAAATCCAACTTGACCCTCGCTCTTGCCCACTGGAAACAAAGTCATTTTCTCCATCCAGCAGCCGGTGTTATGGGGGAAGTCCGGCTCATCGACATTGGAGTTCCGGTAAAGGCCTGTGAAGACCAAAACATCCAAGTCCATCAGTCTGAAAATGAAGATATAAAGTCTTATTTCCAAAAACGCGATCCCAATTCGCACAAAGGCAGTTATGGTCATGTTCTGGTACTAGCAGGGTCTAAAGGCAAAGGGGGTGCCGCAGGGCTGACTGCTCTTGCAGTTCTGCGCGCCGGAGCCGGTTTATGCACATTGGCCCTTCCAAACTCCAGCCAAAAAGCTTTTGAAGTTCATCCTATGGAAGTGATGACCGTGCCATTACCTGAAACGGCTAGCGGAACGCTATCCTTGAAAGCAAAAGAATCCATTCTTGATCTTCTCGAGGGCAAGTCAGTGGTAGCTATAGGACCCGGCATCTCCACCGATGCGGAAACGGTTGATTTAATAGGTGAGCTTCTGCCGTTTATTAAATGTCCACTGGTGCTCGATGCCGATGCTTTGAATGCGATATCGCACCATAATAATTGGTTAAAAGAGTTGCCACCCGAAACAGTTCTTACCCCACACCCAAAAGAAATGTCCCGTTTAACCGGTGTGTCGACGGAAGAAATTCAAAAAAACCGTATTTCCACAACCTCTAAGTTTTCCAGTGAACATTCCTTAATTCTTATATTAAAAGGTTCCCCAAGCTTGGTTGGATTGGACGATGGCTCAGTAGTCATCAACCCAACAGGAAATGCTGGCATGGCGACGGGTGGATCGGGAGATGTATTGACCGGAATAATTTCCGGATTGCTTGCTCAGGGTTTATCTGCCTCACAAGCTTCTATTGCAGGAACATATATACACGGCCAGTCCGGAGACGACTTTGCTGAAAGTGAAAGTCAAACAACCTTGATCGCAGGTGATTTGTTAAGATGCCTGCCGGAAACTCTGAAACGCATACTTCCCTGAAATGAAAAAAATATCACACAGTCCTAAAGAAACTTTGCAATTAGGCAAGTCTCTTGGCAGTTCATTGATCCCAGGTGATATTATTCTTCTAAATGGAGATCTAGGTGCGGGGAAAACTCATCTGACCCAGGGAATCTGTTACGGTGTGGGACTGGATGAGGGTTCCTATATTCGCAGTCCAACTTTCACACTAATCAACGAGTATCAGGGAAAACTACCAATTTATCATATCGATTTATACCGGATCGATAGCCTAGAAGAAATTTATTCCCTAGGCCTTGAAGAAATCTTATTCAATCAGGGAGTCACCATTATTGAATGGGCAGAAAAACTACGCTCGCCCAAAAACCATAAAAACCTAATCCTTAACATTCAAGATAGAATAGAAATTAATATAGAAATTGTCAGTGAATCCGAACGTGAATTCACCTTCAATACGTTTTTTCCTGAACCAAGATCTCTCCCTATTTACACTTTACTTTAAGGCCCTCGTATGCAATCATTAAATTTATGGTATGTCATTTGCATAAATCTTTTAATGTCATAAAAATTAAACATTTAAATGATTAATACGGTCAGGAGATTTTTATTATTAGTGGCCTTAAGTGTTATTGGATTGGCTGGATTCTACTTCTTCAAAACTCTGGACACATCTATTAGCATTGGAAATATGAAGATTAAGGTGATGGAAGAAGGTATCGATGTCGAAATTGAGAATTTCATGATTACTCACGAAAATAAAGGGGTCAAGGAGTGGGAACTCAAAGCTGATTTAGCGCAAATCGATAACCAGCGAGATTTAACTACAATGAAGAATGTCGAAATGACTCTCCATAAAGCTGGAAGCAAGCAATACGTCATTACCGGTGATTCTGGAGTTTATAGAAAAGCCACTGAAGATGTAAGCTTGAATGGCCATGTCAAACTTGTCGGCCCTGCTGAAGGGTTGAAGCAACGATTGAGCATCACCTCGAAGTCGAACAACTAAAAACGTTTGAACAACATGAAAAATAAAAATCTCAGATCAGGGTTTATCATATTTATCGCTTGGGCATTAATGACTGTACCGTCAATAGCTCAAATTGAAAAATCACAAAAACCCAAGCAGGATAATGAACCACTAGAAATCACCTCCGACCGAATGCGATCTGAAAACGGCGGTGTAAAAATTATTTTTTCCGGAAATGTAGTGAGTTATAAGGGTGACTTGAAAATCACTTCTGACATGCTAGAAGTCTACAATTCCGAAGACACAAAAGAGACGGATGAGATTGTAGCTATCGGCAATGTTGTTATTACCCGAGGATTAAAAAAAGCTACTGGAGATAAAGCCGTCTATATAGATAAGTTGCAAAAAATCATTTTAACGGGTACCCCCAAGGCTACCGCATGGGAAGAGGATAGTATGATTGAAGGTCGGGAAATGATTTTTCTTTTGGAAAAAGATCGGTTTGTGGTCAATGAAAGAGTCCGAATGAAAATGTATCCAAAAGATAAAGAAGAAAAGAAACCCCAAAAAAAAAAGTCTCAGCTGACAAATAAAAACCAACCTTCCTCCCCCGAACAATAAAGTGGCTGGCCTGAGAACTGAAAACCTTGTCAAGTCATACCGGACTCGAAAAGTAGTCAAGAAGGTAAGTATTGAAGTCAATCAAGGTGAGATTGTCGGCCTCTTGGGTCCTAACGGTGCTGGCAAGACCACTACCTTCTATATGGTCGTAGGTCTTACTCGTCCTGATGAAGGTAAAGTTTTATTAAATGATGAAGATGTTACTTGCTTACCTATGCATCAACGTGCGAAAAAAGGAGTGAGTTATTTGCCGCAGGAGCCTTCAGTCTTTAGGAAGTTGACGGTAGAAGACAATATCATAGCGGTACTGGAATCTCAGAAACTCACAAGATTTGATCGCAAAAAAAAGGCCCGTGCGCTTCTTCGAGAGCTCAACATCCTCCATATAAAAGATTCGAAAGCTTATTCGCTTTCAGGTGGAGAACGTAGGCGAGTGGAAATCAGCAGGGCATTGGCAACATCTCCAGTATTTATTCTTCTGGATGAACCTTTTGCAGGCATCGACCCCATTGCGGTGGCTGATATTCAGTCAATAATATCGCAGTTGAAAAAAAAGGGCATCGGAGTATTGATCACCGATCATAATGTGCGGGAAACTTTAAGTATTACCGACCGTGCCTACATTATCAACGATGGACAAATCATCGCGTCAGGCAAACCAATGGATGTCGCTCAGGATGAAAAAGTGAAACAAATTTATCTGGGCAACCAGTTTTCCTTTTAAGCCGGGAGTAAGCATATATGGCCATGGAAATGAAAATGAATTTGAACCTGAAGATGAGCCAGAAGCTGGTTATGACACCCATGCTTCAACAGGCCATCAAGCTCCTTCCATTGGCTCGTTTGGAGCTAGCCCAGTTGGTGAGGCAGGAAATTATCGAGAACCCCGTTCTGGAAGAATTACTCGAAGAAGAAAATGAGCAGGACAGCAACCAGGAAGAATCAGGCCCAAAAGAAGACATTACCCCCGAAGCAGAACAAGATACAACCCCCCAAGATCAGGAAATAGATTGGGATAGTTATTTCCAGGACAATATTGATCGGGGCATGTCGATCGAAAGTTACGCCGAAAAACCCTCTATAGAAGCCACCTACAAAAAAGAGGCTACTTTGGCAGACCACCTCATGTGGCAACTGGATATGACGGTCGACTCTGAAACAGACAGGTTTATTGGCTCCTGTATTATCGGCAATATTCAAAATGACGGGTACCTTTGTGCCGACCTGCAGGAAATCGTTACCATCAGCCAGTCTGATGAAGAAAATGTACTGAGGGTCCTAAAATTCATACAGGGCTTTGAACCCACCGGTGTTGCCTCCCGGTCACTGAAAGAATGCCTTTTGCTTCAGGCCCAAGCTCTTTCGGACAAGAACCCTTATGTAGAAGTACTCATTGAAAACTATCTCGATCGTCTGGAAGACAGATACTTGCAAAAGGTTTCCTCTGAGTTAAAAATTAGTTTAGATCTAGTTTTAGAAGCATTGGCAACCATCAAAGGTTTTTGTCCCAAACCGGGACTGTTATTCAGTTCCGAAGGGATCGACTATGTGGTTCCTGACCTTGTAGTCTTCAAAACAGATGAAGGCTATGACGTGGCCTTGAACGATGAGGGGGTTCCCAACCTACAAATCAGTTCCTATTACCACAACTTGCTAAAGACAACTAAAGAAGGGCAAACGAAGGAATACCTGGAAGATAAATACCGGTCTGCATTATGGCTGATTAAAAGTATCGATCAGAGAAGGCAAACGATCTATAAAGTCGGAAAAAGTATCGTAAAATTGCAAAAAGATTTTCTCGATGACGGTTTATCCTACTTACAACCCATGGTACTGAAAGATGTGGCCAAAGATATCGAAATGCACGAATCGACAGTAAGCAGAATCACCACCAACAAGTACATAGACACACCACAGGGAGTGTTCGAGCTGAAATTCTTTTTCCATAGCGGCATCAAGTCCTATATGGGAAACTCCATGTCCTCCATCCGTGTAAAAAATATGATCAAAGAAATCATCAAAGAGGAAAATCGGAATAGTCCCTTGACAGATGACCAAATGGTGGAAGCATTAATGATAAAAAATGTTAAAATAGCAAGAAGGACAATCACGAAATACCGAAAAGAACTAAATATTCCACCTGCGAGCAAGAGAAAAAAACTGTTTTAATTTTCCCTGTCTTCTAGTAAATTGTGCAAGCTTTTAGCGTGCTTTAATCACCATGCGTTCTTGATATTTTTTTTGGAGAAATCAATGAAACTAACTGTAGCTGGACGCAATATTGAAATCACAGATGGAATCAGAGAGCATTTACAAAGCAAAATGGATAAGACCATCCATGATCTGGGAGAAGAAGCAGAT
>CAJQRI010000006.1 GCA_905612265.1 uncultured Nitrospinota bacterium
GTCAACGGGTTTTCATTAACGCAAACTATTTAAACAGCAAAATATTTTCATGAAAATATTAGTCACAGGAGCCACAGGTTTGGTTGGAAGAAACCTGCTTCCTTTGCTAAAAGACAATGGACACGAGGTCATTGCCTTGACACGGAATACGGACACCGCCGGAGTACGATTACCGATTGCCTGTCAGATAGTTCATTGGGACCCTACTACCCATACCCCCCTTCCGGATTTTCCAGAGAATATTAATGCAGTGATCCATTTATGCGGAGAAGGGATTGCCGATGGACGTTGGACTCGAAAACGAAAACAGGCCATCTATGATTCCAGAGTTCTCTCCACCCGTAACTTGCTCAACCTGTTCAGAAAATCTAAATTTCTTCCTAAAGTATGGATTTCTGCATCTGCAATTGGCTATTACAAAAATTCTAGCCATCCGGCTCTAGATGAAACCTCTCCCCCGGGCAATGGCTTTCTGGCTAACGTCTGCAAGGATTGGGAAACCGAAACTTTTAAAGCCGATGCACTGGGGATACGAACTGTGGCTTTACGCCTGGGAATTATTCTCGGGCCTGACGGTGGCATCACCGCAAAGATGCTACCTCCTTTTCGAATGGGACTTGGAGGTCCGTTGGGGAAAGGAGACTCGTGGATGAGTTGGATTCATGTCCGCGACGTGGCAGGGCTCATTCTTACAGCCCTAGAAAACTCCTCTTATCGAGGCCCCATAAACGCGGTCAGTCCTCATCCGGTAAAAAACAGCAAATTCACCCGTATTCTTGCGGGAATATTGAAGCGTTCTGCTTTTTTTAGCATCCCCACTTTTGTACTGAAGGTTATTTTCGGTGAAATGTCCCAACTACTATTGCTCAGTCAGAATGTTTCAGCACAAAAATCTATCGACCTCGGTTACAAATTTGTCTATCCAAAACTAAAAACCGCACTGAAAGTCATTTGTGACCAAGCGGGTCATAAACTTGTCACCGAGCAATGGGTTCCACAACCTGTCGATAAGGTTTTTGAGTTTTTTTCCGATCCGAAAAACTTAGAAATTCTGACTCCCGGTTTTCTACATTTCAAAATTATAAAAGCCTCTCATCACAAGGCCCAGGAAGGAACAATCGTGGACTACCGCTTGAAACTGCAAAGTATTCCTCTGCGCTGGCAGTCCCAAATTACAGGTTGGGTTCCCGACAAACGGTTTTCAGATCTGCAAACTCGAGGGCTTTTTACTTTCTGGCATCATATGCATGAATTTTACGAATCTAAGGGAGGCACAGTTATTCGTGACAATGTGACTTACAAACTTCCGGGATGGGTGCCGGGGGATATTCTAGCCCATGCTTACATCAAAAAAGATCTTGAGAAAATTTTTATCTTTAGAAGACAGCAAATCGAAAAACTCTTTATTCAAGACCCTAAATCCAACCTTGGATGAGTTTCCAATAAGCTCTGAGCAGAGGGCTCAAAACATAGTCGATCAACGGGTTCTTCATCCCGCTCACAGCAATCGTCCCCTGGTATAACCGGGTTATCTCTTTATCACTTACTTTTCTGAAAGATCTTATTTTCCGACGCTTCCTAGCTATTTGCGGAAATTGCCCAAGAATCTCAAAGTAGCTTTTTACTTTGAGTCCCAACCAGCCATGCATCAAGGCATGAACGATCTGGGCCAGCTCTACAATAATCAGGGCGGGGGAGATCAGAATAAGAGTTTTGCTTTCCAAATTCTTGAGAATAATATGGAGCCGGTTTTTTTCAGACCGATAAAACTTTTGCACACCTTTATTAAAATCGTAGTGGTGTGAGCAAACAGACTTTGGCGTCACCATCAACTTCCACCCTCCCAATCTTATTCTCCAAGATAAGTCATGATCCTCATGATATAGAAACAAGTCCTCATCAAACCCGCCTACCTGCTCATACACTTCTCGACTGAACATGAATATTCCGCCGCAAGCAGTCTCCGTGACAGGCAAATCATCCTCGTCCTGCTGGCCTACTAGGTTCGGGTAAGCCACTCCTGTATAGTTCACTAAAACTCCGAATGAGTTGATAGCCGCTGAATCACTTGCTAAAGGTTCCTGAGCATCTCGGTGATAAAGAATTTTTGGAATTGCTGCTCCAATTTCCTTATCAGACTCCAACAAATCCACAAGCTGCCCAATACAATCAGGCTCCAGTTCCAAGTCGTTATTCAAAAATAGAAAATAGTCCCCTTGCGTTTTTCCTAGCGCTCGGTTTACGGCTGAACCAAACCCCAAGTTCTCGCCATTTTCAACTAGATGCACTGAAGGATAAAGTTCCTTCAACATCGCTTGCGAACCATCCTCCGAGCCATTATCACTGACCCAGATTTCTAAGTCCTCATACTCCTGTTTCAATAGGGATTGAAGGCATTCAGACAGGATGTCCTTGCCATTCCAATTCACAACAATTGCGGAAACTTTTTTCATCAAAAAATTCTGTCTGCGTCGAGAAACAAAGGGGAAAAAATCATAAAATCATCTTGCTCGAAAAATACCGGACGTCAGCAAAAATCAATCCAAAATATTTTCATAATAAGTATCCGGGTCTTCCGGATCAAATTTCTCATTGGCATACACCAGTAAAACCATATCTCCCTCGCCAACATTCTTGATGGCATGAATGGTTCCAGGGTCTATTCTAATGGTCTTCAGGTCGTCCACACCCATCATGATCTCGTCGACCTCTCCGGTCTCCCTGTCTTTAAGCAATAGCTGCCCTGTTCCGGTCGGGACACAAAACCATTCCACCTTCCTTGTATGATAATGGTTTCCCCGAACTTTCCCCGGATAAGCCACCGACACATGTAACTGACCAAACTCTTTGCATCCTTCCGGCAGTTCACCGCCAAGAACTTCTATCAACCATCCTCTCTCATCTGACTTCTTATCCAAGTCCTGAATTTCATACTGCTTCATATTCACTTTCTCCCTCGGAAATAAGACAGGTTCTGCTCAATCCCTTTTGCCAAAGAAACTCTGGGCCGCCATCCATATTTCTTGGAAAACTTTGAAGGATCGCAGCTATAAGAAATTGCAGAATTCTTTTTATCCATTAAAAACTCGACCTTTGTATTCTTGTGAAACCTGCTAATCTGTTTCACGATTTTCTTCAGAGAAACCATCTGCCCGGAACTCACGTTAAATATCTTCGCCGAGCCTGCCAGAGATTCAAACCCGGCAAGCATGAAAGCCCGCACCACATCTTCGATATAAACAAAATCCCTGCATTGTTGACCATCTCCGTTAATCACCAAAGGCAAACCCTTTATCGCCCTGTGACACAATGTTGCCACAACAGAATTATAATTCGGGCTGCACCCTGGTCCGTAAACATTTGACATCCTCAATATCACAAATGGAATACCCGAGTTTCTTATAAGGTTTTCCGCAGATTGTTTGCTAACTCCATAAACTGTGTCGGGGATAGCCTTCCCTGTTTCACGGATGGGTGTTTTACTATTAGTCAGAGTATAAACCTGTGACGAAGATGCAAAAATAAGACGAGCAGAAGGTTTGCCATTAT
>CAJQRI010000007.1 GCA_905612265.1 uncultured Nitrospinota bacterium
AAAGAACAGAAGGATGCCCCAAGAAAGAACTTCTAATATGTCAGCTGAAGGAATAAATTTATCACCATATATCGTTCTTATAACTTCATGGGAGAAACTCCAAAGCACCAAAGCGATACCCCCTCCTATTAAAGAGTATATGGCAAGTGCTTTTTTAAACCTGCTTTTGAATTGGGATTGATTTGATTGATATTCCTCGACCAGCGTTGGAAATAGAACAAGCATAAAACTATTTGGTAAAACAACTGCCACTTCAAATAACCTATAGGCAGCACTGTAGAACCCAACAATCTTTTCGCCGTTCATCAATTGTAGCATCACGATATCCAAGCGAAAATAAAGTACGCTGAAGATCATTCCCAATGCGATTGGAGCAGAGCGGACTATGAAATTTTTCCACACCATTAACTGGAATCCTGGAACAACAGCACCAAACCGTTTGGGGTTTGAAAAATTAATTTGAAGATGTCATGATATTTTTTTGAGAATATTGATAATAGGTTATGAAATTTATGAAACGTAAAATCTTTATTAGTCTAATAGTTTTAGTGGTTTTACTATTGAGCCAATACAAAATACTGCTTACAGGCTATGCCAACTTCTTCACGATTGATGACCCCACACATGGAGTGAATGCGCCAATTCTGATTTTAGCGGGTGGGGCGGCAACTCGAGTTCCTAAAGCGTTAGAGTTGTATGAGAAGGGCTATGGCAACAGGTTGCTTCTTACAACAGAACGTTCTTGGAATTCAAAGATCGCACATCTTTTCTCTACTAATGAGCAAATGGCGAAAAGAATATCTCAGGAACTGAACGTTCAAGCTGAGCTTGAAGTAGTACCTTCTCTAAAGGGAGGCGCTACTTCCACCTTTGATGAAGCTCATGATCTTCTGGTATTTTGCTCCAAAGAAAAAATAAAGCATTTGATTATTGTCACTGACTCGTTTCACACCCGCCGCGCGTTATACGCCTTTAAAAAGGTCTTTCAGGGAAGCGATATCAAAGTGGAAGCTTCGGCCGCTCCCAATGAAATCTTTAGCGAAGAGAATTGGTGGCGCTCCGATAGAGGAATTTCAGCATATTTACTTGAACCCATTAAGCTTGCCGTATATATGGTGAGTAACAAAAATGTGTCATATATCAAAAATGACTGATTGGTTAACGAAGGTGAATTTCTTGGCAATTATCAGGGTGGAAGCTAGTATCCTTATGGGGATTTAATTTATTGCAGAGCTACTGTGCGAGTAAAAACTCTAGAACTGGTTCAAACTAATCCAAACCTTCCTCCCTTAACAGAAGTTCTGTTTGGTCTGCAAAAACTGATGGATGATCCCGATTGCGAGTTTTAGGATGTATATCACTCAATAAAGACAGACCCGGTCATGTCAGGTCGGTTGATCACTTTGGCCAATTGTGCCTTGTTTGGCTCAGGCAGTTTGAAACTCAAAACCTGGAAGAGGAAGAGTTTGAAATTGCTCATCCTGAGATGGGACCCGAGTTTATTCTCAAAAGTGGCTTCTGTAGCCTTGCCACATCATTGTAAGGGTCTGGTTAAGGGGGAACCTTGAATCAGATTATCGGCACTTTTAATCGCATTGCAAATATACATGCTATTTACCATCCGGTAAACCACAGCCTTTGAAGATCCGCCAGAAGAAGGGTGTCTGGATGCATTGCAAATCAGTCAGGAGGATTTTGATTTCGTGGTCGATCCCACGAGAATCGGATTGATAACGGCAGAAACCTTATTGTGACCTCAGTGAGATGTTTGGTGTTTCCAAATGGATAGCAGAATTAGAATGCGGACATACTCAGTATGTCCGGCATCGCCCGCCGATGTTTGTTCGCCATTGGGTTAATCATAAAAAAGGTAGAAAGGAAAGATTGGTAACTCTTCTTGCTTGTAAAATTTGTGACGCCGAATCATTTGACGGCGTAGGTCAGGAAACCAGTCCGCCATTTTCCCAGAGTCCTGAATAGATATTGCCGTTTTCCAGAATATAGACACCCTGCCCATGTGGTAAATCATTCATGAACTCTCCTTGGTAGCGATCTCCATTGGCGTAAAGGTATTTCCCCTTTCCATGAAGCATGTCATTGACGAAGCTCCCTTCATACTGATCACCATTGTCGTAGACTAATTTTCCTATGCCACTGGGCTTCCCATATTTAAACTCACCGGTATAAACATAGCCTTGGGAAGAAGTGAAGATTCCTCTGCCATGCATCTGATCCTGAAATACTTGTCCCTCATATTTATCCCCATTAGGCCAGACCCGTGTGGCGAACCCAGGAGGAGAATCAAATTCTTGCGTGTCTTGCTGGGAGGTGGTCTTTGTGGATTTTCGTGAAGCCCGAGTATATCGAGAGGACTTTCCCTTCCAGCCTGATGCTTCTCTGTATTTATGACTGATGTGGGCGTCGCTGATTTTTTTATAGGCCGCCGTGATCTTCTGAAACATTTCATGGGCCTTCTTTTGTAGGTGCGGGGATTCTGTTGGGAATCGGTCAGGATGCCAGACTTTGACTTGGGCTTTGTAGGCCCGCTTCACATCTTCAATCGATGCACCAGGTTTTATTTTTAGTATTTCAAAATACTGTTCCACACCAAAAGCCTATGCTGAAGATAAACATCTAGTTTAATGAATAAACCATTCATCGGTTCCATCATGGCCCTCATGATGCCTTTTATCCGCCTCCCAGGATTCCAAAACATAATCTATACTGAACGTTTCTTGGGTGACAGAATTTCGTAAGTCAAAATAACGATACCCACGATAATCGGGATAGAAACTTTCAATGGTCAAAGGCTGGTAGGTCATCCCCTTTGACTCCGCCTCTTGCTTTAAACTTTCCTCGGCGGAAGAATTTCTTGCCTCAACCACTATTCCAGACCCGTCCTTTTTTAAAAACATTAAATGCCTTTGTCCCTGAGTCATTTGCCTTCTTTCTCCAGGATAATAATGCTAGATTCAGGATATTTTTTTTAATTCCCTGGCAATTGAGAGTCCTACAACCCCACCACCGATAACTAAAAAACCTAAAATAATCATGAGTGAAAAAAATAATAACTTTTAGGTTTGTTAGGGATACCGCCTAGATGATCTTGTGAATTGATTTCAGATTCAGCCCCATGAATTTTTTAATGAAACATCTTTTCCCGCAAGCAAAGAATCCATGGCGCTTGAATTTCCCAAGAGTGGACTAGATGCTTTTCACTAGAGAGTTGATCTCATTTGACCTCTGAAGTTTCTTTTGTTTGAGCTAGGGAGAGTCCCATCAAAAAATATACCAACATTGTGACTTCTGAGTCATAGAAGCTGCTCTCAAAAACTCCTCCAACTAAAAAAGCAAGAACTGCTGCGGAGGCCCCCATTAATATCCCAGTTGAGTTGTTTTGAGAAGCTTCTGTAGCTTTATTGCGCAAGCGTTTAAAGGTATCAACAAAATATGTCATCCATATGCAGATCCAAGTCCCTAATCCAACAATTCCGGTATCAATTAGCAGTTGAAATATATTGCTGTGCAATCCTCGGTAATAAGCAATCCATCCTGATGGATCTGAATATTGAGAATAAATCGAATCTACGCATTTATAGCCACACCCTGTTACAGGGTGATCCTTGAATATTTCCCATCCTCCCTTCCAAAGAAAAATCCTTGCTTGGAGTGATGTGTCTTTCAAGTTAGTAAAGCTATGTATGCGGTTTGTAATGGTGTCACTGGAAAACAGTAAAACAACCATTAACAATATTGGTACAAGCAAAAAATATTTTTTATTCCAGAAAAACACCAGAAATACAGTCCCTATAAAAAAACCAAGCCAAGCCTGTCTTGTTATTGAGAGTAGCAGACAAAGGGCAATAACTCCCATACTCCCAATCACCCAATACTCCTTGGGTTTGTGAAACAATAATCTTCCCAAGGTGGCCAGGCCGGCAATCATTATAATTCCAGAAAAAGTCGAGGGCACGCTCATTGTTCCGATGATTCTTGCTCCACCGTATAGGCTACCTTGTGAAAAAAAACTTGGATTTATAAGTGGTAGGATCCCGTTCAAGGCCGAAGCAACTCCTGTTACAATAACCAGTTTAAAGAGTAAGTCTCTTTGTTTCTCATCCTGAACTGCATTGGCTACCCAAAAGAGTATGATAAATTGCAGTAATTTTTTCAGGAGCTTTAAACTGCTTCCAAAATCAACCGCTGTTATGATCGACAAAACACAGGCGAGGCAAAAACATAAAACTGCTATACCAACGTAGTTACCTCTCAGTTCTTTCCAGGATTTGGTTAAGTGGGTTTTAAGCAGGCTTGCAATTGCCCCAATCGCAAATGAAATCTGGGTGACGCTAATGGAAAACATGGAAAAAACAACAAACGTGAATAAAGAAAATTGAATTACTTTATCGAGCACGGGAACCATATGGTTTACTTCGGATGAATTAGTGTCACGCAAGAATTTTTCCATTTTCGCAAAATGAGGAGTTGTGTAAGGCTAAACTCTTACTAATGATTTTAAAAGTGGTTTTTTGCGACGATCAAAATACTGTTCTCTCAAAAGCGAGTATATATGAACTGAAGTCGGGTTCAATAAAAAAACAATTTTCATGTTAAACATTAATAATAGTCAGGGTGTAAACCCATCGGTCACCTGATTATTTTGGCGCAGAGCCTAAGCACTCCTGCAATGCATCCTGCCACGGGGGCATTTCATGGTGAAAAACCTGTTTTAATTTTTTATTTGAAAGTAGTGAGTATTTTGGCCGAGTTGCTAAGGTGGGATACTCGCTAGTGGGGATGGGAGTCACTTCTGTGTCTTCTGAAAGGCCGGAAAGTTTAAGGATTGTTTTTGCAAAACCAAACCAATTAGTCTCCCCACCGCACGATATATGAAAAATTCCGGGATGAGAAAATATTGATGATTTTGTGGTGCCTGCATTTAGCCCTTGTCCTAGAATATGTGTTGTGCTCTCGGCAATTGCTCTTGCCGATGTGGGAGTCCCTGTCTGGTCATCAACCACTTTTATCTGCTTTCTAGTGTGGGCCAGTTTTTGTATAGTAGTCAGAAAATTTCCGCCTCTTAGGCTATATACCCAACTGGTTCTGAATATGATATGAGGAATGCCGGCTTGGGTCACTGCTTGTTCCCCTGCCAACTTTGAATTTCCATAAACGCTTAAAGGGTAGGTTGGATTCTCTTCATTATATGGAGATGTTGCTTTCCCATCAAAAACATAATCCGTGGAATAGTGAATCACCGTTGCTCCAATTTTTTTAGCCTCCTTAGCGATCACTCCCGGCGCGATTCCATTGATGGTCATGGCAAGGTCAGGTTCTGACTCTGCTTTGTCGACTGCAGTGTAGGCTGCGGCATTTATAATGATGTCCGGCCGAATATCCTGAATCACAGGACGCAGGGTTTCCGGTTTTGAAAAATCCATATCCTCTCTGCCCATGGCAAAAACAGTTCCTAGCTTAGAAAGTGAGCGGTTCAATTCCCAGCCAACCTGCCCATTTTTTCCTGCCAGAAGAATTCTCATGAATAATTTATTTTTTGGAAAAGGTGGGATAGGAAGATTGAACCTTGGAAAATTTACAAGTTTGAATATGCTATCATGAATTCACTTATTTCAGCGAGCAAGATTCAACTTATAGGTTGAATTGTAATGTTTTTTTTTGGGAAACCGTTAAGTCATAAAGAGTAACAGGCGAGAGGATTGAGTTTTAATATTGCGCTCAGTGTTAATACTTATTGATGAATTGATTGGGAAAAATAATGTCCGATTTCAAAGGTAAAACCATATTGATCACGGGTGGGACAGGCTCGTTTGGAGGGTATTTCGTAAGTTATTTGCTGGATAAGGGCTTTAGGGAAATTAGGGTATTTAGCCGTGATGAATTAAAGCAAGAAGAAATGCGCCTGAGACTCGAGAACTCCGCAATTAAATTTTATATTGGAGATGTTAGGGACCGGGATAGTGTCGATGATGTTATGGCTGGAGTGGATTATGTGTTCCACGCTGCGGCCTTAAAGCAGGTTCCAACGTGCGAATTTTTTCCTATGCAGGCGACACAGACTAATGTGATTGGAAGTCAAAATGTCATCAATTCAGCTATCAGTCATGGCGTATCAAAAGTGATCTGCCTCAGCACGGATAAAGCTGTCTATCCAGTTAATGCTTTGGGAATAACTAAAGCACTGATGGAAAAAGTTGTGCAGTCCACCTCCCGAAAGCTTTCAGAGGGTAAGACCGTCTTATCTCTCGTACGTTATGGCAATGTGCTATTTTCGAGAGGATCGGTCATCCCTCTTTTTTTGAAGCAGATTAGAGAGAAGAAACCTATTACTGTGACTGAACCTGAGATGACAAGGTTCCTTCTGCCCTTGAAAGAAGCGATTCACTTGGTTGGATTTGCGTTGAAGAATGGTCAGCAGGGAGATATTTTTGTTCGCAATGCTCCTTCTGCCACCATTGGGAACCTTGCCCAGGCTTTGAAGAATATTTTTTCTTCTGATTCAGAGATCAAAACAATGGGAATGAGGCATGGTGAAAAATTGCATGAGACCTTGGCCTCCAAGGATGAATTGCTCAGGTCAGAAGATATGGGGAATTATCTAAGGTTGAGCATGGATGACCGGGATTTGAACTACAATAAATATCTTAGCGAAGGTGACAAAAAGGTGATTCAAACTGAAGACTATACA
>CAJQRI010000008.1 GCA_905612265.1 uncultured Nitrospinota bacterium
CAGTTTTGGCAATACACCTGTCATTCTCTAGAGGGCTAAATCGCTTAAAGTAGACTACATTATAAAACAGTTGTTTATAAAACACCAGTTCTTTTTTTACGCAACTGATGAGAGGCGATGATGCTTGATATCTCGACTTTTATCTTTGCTGCAAGCCTGAAATGATATGCCCTCAATGCTAGTTTTAACAACCTGATACCGATCCCTGCATTCATTCTGGAGTGATCTTTTCCAAATATCAAGCCTATCTGGATCGGCAGAATAAAAGCCAAGATGGAAACAATATTGAAAGTGAAGAAAGTATCTTCACGAACAAAACCCCAAATGGCTTTGCCGGTTTAAATCACTCTTAAAAATCGGTTGCAACCCCAACATTCAATTTTTTTACATTTATATTGCCTGCATGGGGTCTTTTTCCTCAAAACAACTCAAATAGAGGACTGGTCTTTATTTACCGGCCTGATTCATAATGTGAATCTCGTATCCCATGAGGCGGGACAAGTTCTCTTCGCATTAATTGGCAGAATACCTTGATGGTTCTTGGGGGTAGCTGGAATCAACTGCTGATCCCTTTCATCACCTTTGCTACCTTTTATTATAAAAGAGATCGGGCAGGTGCCGCTTTCGCCCTGGTCTGATTCTTTGGTAATTTTATCGATGTAAGTACTTATATGGCAGATGGACGTTTCTTGAAGCTGTCCTTAATTTTTGGAATGGGCATAAAGGCGCACGACTAGCTCAATTTATTCAATCACTTTAATTTTATAAGACATCGACCAAATGCTATCGAGTATGGTGTTTTATCTGAATTGGGCGGGCCTTTTTCTGGTATGGGCCTGGTTATGCAAAAGTTGGAGAAGCGACTATAAAAAAGAATCAAGTAGACGGCTGAGCTAAACAGTTTACTAAACCGGAACTTCCTGCTCCCTTTTTGTTAGAGTCATACAGGCCGTCTCGGTCCCTCCTTCCTATATTTGAAATGGACACTTGTGAGCACCAACCCTTACTTGTTTTCCATTCACGTAACAGAAAAAAATGCTTCACCTTTTAATATTGAGGACAGTGAACATTTGAATTTTCGTGTAAAGCCCGGGAAACCTGAGTTCGGCGGCACATTTTTTACAAAGACAAACAAATAAGAGCATAATAAATAGTGGGTTATAAATTTTTACAAGACTACCTCTCAAATAGACTCTAAGTTAGCGTAAGACTCGCATATAGTATTGGCAATAAAAGAAATTAGATTTATCAAAAGAAAAGCGTAAAAAATTTAGATCACTGTACTCGAATTGAGAAAACTAAATATTTTCTGGAAAATCCATAAAAATGGGCGATATTACAGAGCTGATTAAAACTTTTGTGATTTTACTTGCCATCATTGATCCCATTGGTAACCTTCCTGTTTATATTTCCCTGACCGCAAAAAAAACTAACGCGGAACATAACTCAATAATTTTTAAAATTAGCTGCGCTTCGGTGGCTTTATTGACCGTATCTTTCTTATTTGGAAAATATATAGTGGGTTTTTTGGGCATTCAAATGCCGGCCTTCAAGCTGATAGGGGGAATATTTCTGGTCTATATCGCTTTTACCATGCTCACAGATAGCAAGACCTTTCATTTACTATCCGAAGAAGGTGACGCAAAAAATGATATTGCATTAATGCCTATGACCTTCCCGCTTTTTATTGGGCCAGCCGCTATAAGTTCAGTGATCATTCAATCCAGCGAATTCACTCTATGGTCGGCCAAACTAATATCTATTACAGAATTTGTTCTGATCGGCATTCTAATCTGTATCTCTTTAAAACTTGCAAACAGAGTTTCAGGATTTTTGGGCAAAGGGGGTATCAAGTTCATCACTCAGATCATGGGCCTACTTCTGGGTAGCCTGGCAATAGGAATCATCGCCGACGAATTAAAAGTTCTTCTACCCGGCCTGTCGTAAAACACGTAACACAAATATTCTTTGACCCTAAAAAAATGGATCTGAGGACTTAAGCTACTGTTGGCGTTATTGTTGTTCTTCGCGTTTGCAGTTCTATTAATCTTTTCCAGTTTTAAAGTGCTCTATACCGGAGAGATGGCGACGTTTAATGTTCAGGAGCGGGAAGTAAAAGTCTTCATGAAAACCCATCCCCCACAGTTCCTGCGAAGTTTGGTGTTTAAAATGAGCGTAGGCGGTTTTATAGTTTATGCTCTGTTCTTGGAAACAAGAAAAAAATAAGGGTTATTTTTTATGGCGGATGAAGATGATTATTTTGAAAAATACGAAGAGGTTCCTTTGTATTTTTCGCATTACTACAATTTTTTATTCATTTATAAAAGTCAGAAAATGGGGAATGGCGACCAAA
>CAJQRI010000009.1 GCA_905612265.1 uncultured Nitrospinota bacterium
CCGTAATTATAGTCAAGCGATATGGAAATTTCTTCGCCATGGTTGGTTAGTAACGTTTTAAAATTCGAAGCAGCTGTGCCGACGCGTGGAGAAGCCTCAGAAATTCGCAAGAATGGGTTTGTATCGGAACCATCTTCGCCGTCAGGAAAAAATAATCTTTCCAGAGTGTCTAGCGAAAGCCAGTCCCATAACTCTCTTTGCTGGGACAGTTTATTTGAAAACCCCCCACGCAAGGATAACATGTCAGAGCATTTCTGCTTTTGAGTCCCCAGACCATCAAAGAATATTTGTAGAAACTCAGCGCACAACATCTGAGTATCTTTAGGTAACCCCAACAAAGGTAATGATTCATTAATTAAAACTTGTCTAAGCCCGGGTTTGCTTTTAATTTCGTTATTTATTCTTCTGAGAAGTAAACGAGTACGATCTATAAAATTTTTGGTGTTGCAAGCAGCCTCCTCATGAAAAGGAATACCGGAATGCATTAAAAATTCTTTAAAAATATGCTCTGAGTTTTGGGTGGTTGGTTGAAAACTTCCAAGGATGTCATCAATTAAAATGCTCCCCCTTGACGAGGTAGTTTTTAAATCGCGAATTATTCCTTTTTCTATTATTTGATTAATAGGTTTTTCATACGGAGAGTCTTTTAAATTCCACGCCTTAATTAAATTGGGAAGTATCGATGAATTAAAATTTAAATAATCAGGGCCAAAATCAATCCATGGCCAAGCACCGTTAACGGCAAACTCTTTCATCACGCCACCAGCACCTTTTATTGATTCATGTGTAGTGGCAATTAGGTCTAGAGGTATTATATATACAACCAAACTCTTTCTTACTGTGGTTGCTGCAGCATCAGTAATTATTCTCTCTTCTTCTGACGTTTGATCGCCTTTGCGTACAACCAAATAAGATGGAATTAGGGTTTCCAATAGTCTCACCTGAAGTTGCTTACCAAACTCAGGTGTTAATGCGGGCACTAACAACCTAAAGTTTTGTGACTCCTGTTGTGCGTCCTCGTAACGCTTAATTATAATTTGACTAAATGCTTCTGCGAGCGAGTGATATTCTTTTTTTATAAGCATATTATTAGCTAGAAACTATTTTTAAAAACTTTTTATATGGATTTTGGATTATCGCGCTGATTCCGGCATCTGGATTGCCACTTAATAGTCCAAGCTTTTTCATTCTATCCATTAAGATAGCTAGCCCATCGGGCTGACCTTGGAAGTCAATTCCATAATATCCAAAATGGTTTATTAAGTCGGAAAGCGTTAGTTCTCTCTTGGCCCCATCTTTCCGCTTTTTATTATCAGCCCAAAGTGTAAAAACTTGAAGCGCCATAGGTCCTGGGCATATTTTAAACATTGTTTTGGGGGTGTATTTGGCTTCGATTAAATGTGTGCCACGTTCATCAGTATCATCAGCAGATTTAAGCATGTCCATCATTTCGATGATGTTTTTTCCTTGACCTTTTTTTAGGGGATTGAGCCATGCACTATACTTCTCGCAAAGTCGTATTGAATATCGTTCAAAAACTCCATGTTCTGTGCCAGTTCCCAGTTTTATTTTGATTTTATTTTTATATTCAATACGTTTGGAATAAATTTCATTCAGAAAATCAGCCAGTAATATTCCCCCGCTATCATCAGGGGAAACCATTAGAGGGTGTTTGGAAAAATATGATTTAGGGAAACAATCTTCATCTATAAAGCTATTTAAAATACATGACAATTGAACCCGAGATCTCATATAAGTTGCAACATGGTCATGAATTATCCTGCTTGGGTTAAACGTCACAGGCAGCAAATTTAAGTTGCGGTTGAAGAGGTCATTGTCGATTTCTTCTTGTGTGGGAATCTTTCCTTCTAAGGTCATGAGGATCCATTTTACTAGCATACATGTATTCTTTGTTTGGGATAAACACCATGCAGGGATTGTATATCTTAGGTAACACATAAGCATTGACAACCAATGAGGGCGGGGTAAATAGGCTTCCAATTCCAACAAAAGCAAAAAGTCGTTGCTTGCCACTTGGTAGAGCGAGTTATCATGATTCCCGGGGAAGAGTCGCGTGTCCTTAACAGAGCCCAACAAGCTTGACTTGATATCTTGCTTTAATTCGCTTAATGGAAGATCATTATTGTCAAGACAAAGGGAAAGTATCTCCGGGTCTCCAATTTGGCCGTATAAGGCATCAATAATATTGCCAGATAGCTTGTCAATTTCTCGTACCTGCTTTTCATGGCTCCTGATGGACTTTAGGTAATGTGAGATTACGCCCTTAATTAAAAACCCTTCTATTATATTTGGGTCTTTCGATCTCAGCCAGGAATGCTTTGCTAATTGCGGATAAGCGGGAGCATAAAAATGTTCAGTGCTAGAATTTTTTTGCCTTGAGTTTTTCTTTTGTTTCCCACGCATGGCATTAATAACAAGTCGCTCTTTGTCATTATAATTTTGATCGTTAGGGGTTAGAAGATGCGCAGGAAGGTTCCCTGTTTTAGACTTATAGGTAAAATGCCTTGTGAATTCCAAGAGAACAACTTCCGGTGCGGAACGCATTGCAGTTGTTGGTAGCCCAAAGATAGTCGAGGCTTTAATCATTTCATGAATTTCAGGCTCATGTTTACTCATTAGGTGCTTTATCCGTAATTCTTACAGCGTTTTTGACTCTATTAAGAACCTTTGTTTGGTCAAGCGCGTCAGTAATTTTTATATAAACATCTTCCTTCATCCTTGAATAATCACTTGCTGCCGAGGCGACCCTGCCTAATGTATGCAGATACCCAAAAAGCAACTCCTTGGGAATACAACTAGGATATAAAGATTCACTTGATGTCTTAAGGAACCACGCAAGTTGTTCCCCCTGAACAGATATAACCCCAGCATTTGAGGCCCCAAAAGTTGCACTCATGGTTAAACCTGCCCCACTGGTTTCTGCTAGAACTTTAGTTTTGATTGAATTCTTTACTCCTTCTCCTCCAATTGAAATCGATGGAGTTATTTTTATTTCATTATTGTCCGAGTGGCTAATTTGAGCCATGATCTTGGTTATGGTGTTTCCTAAATCTTCTAGGGAAAATAGAGTTTCATCTTCATCCGGAGAGGTCTTTATTCTCTTGATAACCTCATAAAATATGCCAATCTCTTTATGCCAGCATATTTCCTCAGTAATAAATCCTCCCAACCTGTAAATGAATGATGATGCCCATCTATTTATAACTGCCAACATTTGCTGATTCTCGTCGGCTATTTGCTCACCGATTACATTTTGGTAATAGTTCCATGCTTGAAAAGCTTGGGTTTCCAGCTGGCATAATCCGGGAAAACTTGAAAGTTCATCAGTATTATTCAATGCCCATTTATTGAAAAATTCAGTATCGTGGTTCTCTATTGTGGGGTCCAATAGTTGAAAAATCCCACCCAATCCTAAAACCCTTTCTGCCCCCACGTCTGTTCTGGGCAATGGGTTGTTGATCAAAGAATTAATTGGCAAATAATGTTCGTTATCCTCGGGGATCTTGTTCTCTAAGTTTTTAATAACATCCCATTGCTCTTTCATAATGACAGGATCTTTGTCTAGCCCCGCAGGTTCTTGGCTAGCAAAAATTTGGAAATACACTCTTCTTGATAACAGAACAAATATATTTTTCTTCGTTACCTGATCGAAAACCCAATCACAAGGATGCTGGCCACTATAGTCGCTCGGGCACCCCGCTAACACATAAGAAATAATGGAAAGAGCCTCTCTAAAAACAACCGGTTGCCCAGACCATATTTCAATGGAAGATAAAATGGTTTTAAAACTATTTTTCCAGTCCTCAAGTAGTAATGAATTCCGGTTGTTATAAAACGGACATAATAATTTACAATCACAATTTTCACAAGCAATCCAACTGTCATCCTTTAACGCCTTATCTAACAGGTTTTCGAAGTCATTGCTTTCAATTAATATGCTTTCTTTGTCCATTGCATCAAATGTTACCAATGCTTTCTTAAAGGGGGGTCTGCTCTTTTTAGGTGCTAAATCAATAACCCCATCATTTTTTTTATCGACTACATATTTAATTGCTTGATACCACTGCTCCGAACATCGATGTTTGTCGTAAACTCTTTCCAAAATCCCCCTATTGGCACAAACAATTATAGAGACACCTTCTTTTTCTGCTTCCTTAAGCTCCCGAGCCAGCTCAGATGCCTCGTCAACCTCACTTTCGTATGGTTGACGGACTGTTGAGGCATCTTGTATCAACCATAACCTGTTAAATTTTTCATTTAGAGATCTGATCTCCCTTCGATATGGCACTGCCTCGCTAGGAGTATCTGGTGGGTCTGTATAAACACAATGCCGTTCATCTACTAGCTTCTTAAACAACATTCCTATCAGCGCAGATTTTCCGTTCCCGGGTGAGCCTAGAAGGAAATGCCAGCGCCCATTCTCCTTGTCACCGTCGAAAATTTCTTCAGCAAAACCCATTAGCGCGTTGGATCTCTTGGTTTCTATTTTAAGAGGGATATCTCGCTTCCATGAATTTGGTAATGATATGGCATCCTTACCGTCTTGTTGAACGCCTAAGAGGGTTATTAAAAAGTCGTTTTTAAGATTCACGAGTTTTCCTTAATAAAGTTTTCAGCACCATCCCTAAAACCTTTGCCATCAAAGGTGGGACTGCGTTTGCTACTTGTGTATACCTAGGGCATTCAAGTACTCTTCTTTTTCCGCCAGTAGTGTAGTTCCCCTTAAACTCATACCAGTCTGGAAAGGATTGCAACCTAGCATATTCTCGCACGGTCAAGATTCTTGGCTCTGCGTAGTGCAAAATGTCATCTGGTAACGTTGTTAGCGTATGGGATGGCTTGTTAGCATCCAAAAGCACCAGCCCATATTTTTTTGTTCCTAAGCTTTCTAGGATTTTTTTTTGAATACTTACGCCAGACTTACAAAGGGATTTTATCTTTTTGAACCTAGCTACAGTCTCTTCCTTATGATTGGGCAACCTTAAGCTATTAAGTGGATGACCATTCAAGCTGGTAAACCCACTTCTATTAGTATGAAGAAATTTTTGGTATTGTGTTGTAGGGCCCTCATAAATTATTTTTTTAAACCTAGGCCAATTTTCATATGCTTCTAACTTTTTACCACTTTTTCTAAGATCCGAGATAGCATCCTTAACCGTTACCATGGATCCAAATTTTAACCCTATCGACTTTAGTATTTTATTTTGGGATTGTTCGATCAGATCTAATATTATTTCTTCGGAAATATGGCTAGCTAATTCTTCCCTAACTCCAATGATTAAATATCTCGGCCGGTATTGTGGCACTCCGCAATCTGCAGCCTTTATAATTTTGTTAAATATCACACTGAAACCAATTTTTTTTAAGTGTCTCTGTATATGTTCTGAATATGGTGTTGGGAGACGACTAATGGAGTTGCCGTTTGACAAGACTTTCTCTTTTCCAAGTCCAATGTTGATACCAGGAACATTCTCAATTAAACAAAACCTTGGCTGAACTATTTTTAAAAACTTAATATATTCTTTGAATAGTTGATTTCTAGGGTCCTGCTTACTTCTTTTCCCAGCAAAGGAAAATCCTTGGCACGGCGGCCCACCTGCAACCAAATCAACTTTTCCGCGTAGCCTAAGTAGATCCTTTTCGTACTGCGTGTTAAATTCTGATATTTCATGGGGTTTTTTTTCGAGCCATTCAGGCCAGTTGAAATAATTATTACCTTTTTTCCCGGTCAAGTTGTGCTTTAGGGTTTCAAATGCCATCCTCTCCTTTTCAATAGCAAATAGTCCCTTCCAGCCAGCTTCCATTAGGCCAAGAGAAATGCCCCCACATCCCGCAAAAAGGTCAATGAAGGTTGGTTTTCGTGGTCGCCCTTCTTTAGATTTCTTTTCCATAAAAATTTTTCCAGACCCAAAAATAATTGTTCTCATTATGTCTAATACTCCACCACAATACTAGTGATTTACTTGAAGCTGAATCCGGGTTGTATTGTTTTGAGTAGCTTATGCAAATTGGAATGTGAAACTATCAAAGCTTCCCACTGAGGTTGAATTAGATTTAATTTGAAGAAATTTTCATATTCTCTAAGTCCGCTGCTGTGATAGAAGGCGCTATACTAGCTTGTCCGGGTCTACAGCTAAACAACTATGTGGTTTTTCGTCTTGCTTTCAGAAGTTACTGGCTTGAGCAGTTTGGAAATGAAGTACTTATTCTTCGTAAGAGTCGTAGGCGATAGCATGGAACCCACTCTCAAAGAGAGTTACACTGTGTTAATAAATAACAATGACAGTACTATTAGAGCGGGCGGCGGGATATTTGCGGTAAATTGGGACAACAAGGTTCTGGTAAAACATCTCCAAATGAATCCACAGACGAATGAAATAATAATTAAGAGTGGCAATCTAAATTACGATTCGATGATAGTCAAACCTAACGAAATACAAATTGGGGGGAAGGTTATTTGGTACGGACGGGAATTAAGTCGATTTTCCAGTATAATTTGTATTTCTATTTAGCTGAATAAAGAGAAAAAGCTCAAAATTTAATCAAGAGATACCATGATAAGAAATCAATTTATTAAACCAAGTGATGCTAGATCATGGTTGAGCTGTGTGAAGCGTGTCTGGTTTGATAACTTTCCTCCTGATGGATCAGTTACTAAGATTTCTGAATTTGATCAGTTGATTATTGATCAAGGACTGGCCCATGAAGAAGTGGTTCTGGATCAACTTTCAAAATCACACACAGTACACCGAGCGCTATCTATAGCGCATACTAGGCAGCTAATGGAGGAGGGAGCGGAAATCATTTATCAGGCGCGCCTTGAAAACCTTGAAGAAAGTTTAATAGGATCTCCTGACTTTCTTGTTCGTCATGGAACAGGTGAATACCAGCCTGCTGACGCGAAACTAGCCCGTAGTGACGAGAAGAAAGAAATACAGGTTCAGTTAGGTTGTTACCGTCTCATGCTTGGTAGTACTCTTCCTGGGATTGTTTTTCTTGGCACGGGCGAACAAACAGAAATAGGTGACGAAGCTATTCCTTTGGTTGATCAATTTATAACAGGAATGAGGAATTTGTTGGATAGCGATGATCCACCGGTAGTCCGCTATACCCATAGCAAATGTAAAATCTGTCCATACTATCTAATCTGCAAACCGGATTTTGAAACACGCGATGAAATCACTCTTGTTTATGGTGTTGATAGCCGTAACGCCCCCCATCTGAATGAGGCAGGCATAACGACGATGCAGCAGCTTGCTGATACAGACGCTGAAGCTATTCCTGATGTGCCGTATCTTAAGGGTTTCGAAAAAAAGAAAAAAGCTGTTCTGCAGGCCCAATCCTGGCTTACAGGAGAAGTTTATAAGCTTAAGGACTTTGAACTGCCTAGTGGCACATGGATTCATTTTGATGTCGAAGATAACCCATTTGAAATTTCTGGTCAAAAGCATGTGTATTTATGGGGATTTTTAAAACCTGACTACGGGGTTGATGCTTTTGAATATTCTTGGACTGACACGATGGCGGATGATAAGTCAGGGTGGGAGCAGTTTTTGAAGCTGATTGATAAATACAGGGACGAATATCAGGATTTAGTAATTGCACATTATAGTGCTCATGAGGTGACAACTATCAAGCAGTATGCAAAGCGTTATGATATGTCAAGTCACCACACGGTTGAATGGCTACTTGGTGATACCACGCCTCTCTATGATCTGCAAAAGCCCATATTCGATAACCTGGTATTGCCTTTGCAGGGCTACGGATTGAAAGATGTGTGCAAGCATAAGGGTTTAGTCAACTTCCAGTGGGAAGACGAAGAGTCAGGCTCACAATGGTCTATAGTTCAATTTATTCGTTTTCTGAAGGAAAAAGATTCTGTGAAACGCGAAAAACTTAAGAAAGATATTCTAGGTTATAACCGTGACGATGTGCTTGCCACACACAGTTTGGAAGAATGGTTAAGACGGCTGGGTGATTTTCCCCAGAACTGATAATTAGTTTATGTATTGCTAGTATAACTTTGCAATTTGCTTGTTCGGCATGAGGTTTTCAAGATTTATTACTATGCAATAAACTATAGCAGATGCTTCATTAACGAAATTAAATTTTGGTTTAACTATTTCTTGATATGAAAATAAACGAAATTCAAGTTGAGGGAAAGGCTATTTTGTATGGTGGGGAGATTAAGTGAGTATTTGTAATTAAAATGTTTTGTATGGGAGAAAAGTGAATGGCTGTAAAAGACTTGTCTGTTTTAAGAGATGAACTACCCGAAGTATTTAAGGATCAAAAGCTTCCTGAGTCCTGGGAGGACGACTGGGTAGTAGTGCATGTTCCAAAACCAGATAACCCAACGGCAATTCTTTCAGACGATTACCAATTAGAAGAAAGTACTTTGTTTGACGGTTTGGATCAAAATACAGACAGAATAAGTTATATAGCGGAAAACTTAATATGTCCTCCTTACGACGATATAGTAACTGCAGAGTCTTTATTTGAGGAAAAGTTTCCGGGATCTCCTCAAGGATTTCCAAGTAAAGGGGGGTACTTACCACCTCCGGATTTCATGGCATTTTATTTACCTTTTCACTATTATTATCCACATCAATGGGGGATTTATATTCTTTTAGAGGGGCAGAATTGGCTTGTAAATTTAATGCATCAATTGACCGAAAATATTTTAAGCCATGGGGAGGCATTGGGAGTGGCTAGAGTTTTTTTATATTCGCATGAATTTTTCCACCACATTGTGGAGTCCTTTGCGACAAGGTTAGAAACAACGCATAGAGTTCCAGTATACAAAGCTGGTTTTCAAAAATATTTTAATAGAACACAGGGCACTGATGATTGCATTGAAGAAGGTTTGGCAACTGCATATGCGTATAAAAAAGTTAAGGAAAAATGCCTTAAAAATGATTCAAGACAAGCCGTGGTATTGAGTGCCCTGGTAAGATATATAGAGTCTCTTCCGCCAGGTTATAGAATTGCAAAAGATTACTTGAATAATAGGGAGTTCGATGGATTGCGGTTTCAATTTTCTGAAGATAATCACTTAGAAAGTTTTCCGAAAATACCAGGAAAATCTCCACAATTGTGGCGCAACTCCCCTCATGCTTTCCATGGGTTTGCTAATGTTAAAAGTAGAGTGAGCTACATAATTCCTGTCGGTTCTCCTCTTATTAATAGAATGAAATTTGGGCGACCATTAAATTATAGGCAGTTTACAAAAAAACTTGTAGCCTTAGCGGGTTTGAAACCTACGACCCCAAAAAAAAAGGGAGGGCATCCAATATGGATAACCCCAAATGGAAAAAGAATTCCAATACCTAATCACTCCAGTGACCTCGGTCTCGGTTTAATGGCAAAGATCATTAAACAAGTTGGTCTAGAGATGTCATATAAGGAGTTTGTTGCAGCAGGAACATAGTCTGAATGATTTCATTAATGAAATTTATTTTTGGTTTAACTATATATTGACATCATTGATCTACAAAAATAGAGGGACGTATGCCTGGTAAAAAAATATTAGTGGTCGAAGATGAGCCTAGTATTGCTGAAACTCTTGTTCATGTTTTAAATGAGCAAGGCTTTGAAGCTATCAGAGTCGCAACAATTCTTGAAGCAAGAGAGGCTTTAAAAATTAATGTATTTTCTGCAATTGTTTTGGACGTTGGTTTGCCAGATGGTAATGGTTTTGATTTTTGTAAAGAGCTCAGGAAAACCAATGAAACACCCGTTCTATTTTTAACAGCTCGAAGTGACGAGGTTGATAAAATAGTTGGTTTAGAAATTGGGGCTGACGATTACGTGACTAAACCTTTTAGTCCGCGTGAAGTTTCGGCAAGGCTTAAAGCCATCATTAAAAGAGTGCAGGAGCCAATACCAGTTAATCAGGATATTCATTTCAAAGTAGATGAAGAGAAAAAAAGAATAACGTACAAAGGGAAATTAGTAGAAACCAGGCCAATTGAATATGAAATTCTTAAATTACTTGTTAAACGCCCAGGTCGAGTATTTTCCCGTGAAGAGATTATAGAATTTTGTTGGCCAGATGAACCCAATATGGATTCAAATAGAACAGTAGATACTCATATCAAGACAATTAGAAAAAATATCGGCGCTATTGACCCTAATACTGATCCAAAAAGTATTTTAAAAACTTCTAGTAAAGTGGGTTTTTATTTAAGTGAATAAGTCCTATGTATTTCCTTAGAATATTTTTAAGCATCGTTCTTACGGCAGGTCTTGGTTTTGGCGGTTACGCATACTGGTTAATGGATGAGATTAAACGTCAGCATGCAATATCTACGGAAGGAGCTTTGTTTGATATTGCCAATATTCTATCCTCACAACTATCCAGCAAAGTGAAAAATGGAAAGATTGATACAAGTGACTTTGATGGCACATTTAAAAATTTAAAGAAATTTCCATTCGAGGCTGTAATTCACGACTTTGTTATAAAACAATCCAATATCAACGTTTATATTACGGACAATAAGGGAGTAGTTCTCTATGACTCCCGTTCTAAAAAAAATGTTGGCAATACGATGGATTGGAGAGATGTTACTTTAACGCTTGATGGTAAATACGGTGCTAGATCTACTCAAGAGGATATTGATGACGAGTTTTCTCATGTTTTTTACGTTGGCTCTGCTATCTATGATAAAGATCGTTCTAGCTACCCATCTGAAATTAATGAAATCATTGGCGTAGTTTCAGTTTCAAAATCCACCGAAAGTTTCAATAACTTTGTTTTCGGAGGGCAAAATAGAATTATATTAATGGTTGTTACAATATTCATCGCTGCATTAGTTTTAGCAATGTTTTTCTCATTTTGGTTAACTCGTCCAATCATAGGACTTACAAACTATGCTGAAGCTGTAGCTAGAGGTGAAAACTTAAAACCCCCAAGAACATCATTTTTGGACTTTCAAAAACTGGGATCCGCATTTGAGAGAATGAGGATTGCTCTGGAAAAAAAAGAATCTGTAAAAAATTATGTAAATGATGTTACACATGCTTTAAAGAGTCCGCTGACTACTATCAAGGCAACAGCTGAATTGCTTGAAAATGTAGTTCCACAAGATAAGATGAGCTTGTTTTCAAATATTGAATCTGAGGCAGATAGAGCTAACAAGCTATTAAATGATTTACTCAGGATAGCGCAATTAGAAACTCAGGTTGGTCTAAACAAAATAGAAAAGATATCTATTAAAGAGTTGGCGGATGAAACTCTTCAATCCTTAGACCCATTAATAAAAAAGAAAAAAATCGACTTGATTGTGAATTGGAGACGCTCTAAGCACATTATTAAAGGCGAACGTTTTCTAATTCTACAGATTTTTGAAAACCTAATATTAAACGCAATTGAATTTTCTCCTACTGAAGGAAAAATTGTAATTGAATCATTAGGTGATGATAAATCTGATCATATATTTATTCGTGATCAAGGCCCAGGTATTCCGGAATATGCAAAAGATAAAATATTTAACAAGTTTTATTCTCTCGAACGACCTTCCGGTACGAAAAGTACCGGTTTAGGGCTATCTTTTGTGAGGGAGGCTCTTTCATTTCATAACGGGATAATACAACTGGAACAACCATCAAATGAAATGACAGGTGCAAACTTCAAGTTATCTTTCCCGAAGAGTTGATTCTTCGATACGAACTATTCTGTTCTCCGCAACTTCGTTCCCAGCATTATTAAGATGTAATGATATTAAGCCTATATATCTTCCCTGCTAAATCCCCACCCCAGAAATTAAACATAAACATTTAGATATTTTATAACCCTTATTGGATCTTGGCTGTGAGGGTTTTTAATTTACAGCCTCTTTAATACATAAAAGCAATGGTTCATGTGCTTTAACCAATCTTTTCTAATCCCAAATAGTTAATAAATTCAGCCTTCTACGTTGAAAAACCACTTTTCACCATTTGTTCACTAATATTTCATAAGAAATTCAATTTGGTTTTCTATTCTCTGACTGTTCCAAAGAAACATTTAGAAATAAATAAAAAATTAGGAGGACCAAATGAATTTGTCACAAAAAACTAAGCAATTCCATCTAGAGCTTAGAAATGTATTAGGCGATGTTTATCCTGCTCATAGTTTATTGGCGTCAGCTTTTTTATTGATTGAGATAGTTGAAGACAACACACCTATTACCGCAGACCAAATGCAAGATTCTTGGGAACCGTTTATTGAAAAGGGAGTTGAAGAGTTCAATGAAAAAGATACTGGTGTTACTAGTGATGTTCCAGCTGCTTTATCTGGGTGCAATGAACCTTTTCCTGTAACTGATGCTTCTACGTCAGAAGCACAATCTACAGAATCGTTTATAGAGGACAATTACAGGACTTTCTATCTACAAGAAGTCTTGTTGATTCATAAAGGAAACAAAGATGAAGGGCTTCATTACAGTTATCAATCAAGTAATTCTTGTGAATTGGAGGTTGCAGTATGAAAAACATTCGATTTGAAAATTCAATGAGCAGTTTTCTGACTAGAAGAGACGCTATTGCTGTGATGGTTATGCAGGCAATCATTATTAAGCGCGAGGTATTGAGATTATCACCAAGACAAGCAGCTCTATCTGCATTAGAGCATACCGATGAGCTGCTTGAAGCTATGGGAGGCCCAAAGAAAACTATAAAACCTTCCTCCAATTCACTTATGGCCAACGGGAAACCTAATAAAACTATGAAAACTTATATCAGGAACTTGTTCGTCGCATTTTTTGCCTTTATCCAGCTTACAGTTGGATATATGCCACTCGAAGCTTCTCAAAGCGTTTCTAAAATTTTACCTAATAAAAATTTTACAATCGCTAAAATTATACCGTCACGTCCCTACGAGAGACGAGTCACACTTGAAATCGACCATACGATTTCTTATCCAGCTTTAATAAACTGGATTAATAGAGATATACCAAAAATATCCCCTCGTTTAGAACTGGAATGGGATATGAATCATAAGAAACGAAACCAGATTAGTTTGAAGGGTGATTTCAAGGCCGGTCAAAGATATTCGCTGATATTTAAACCAGGTTTTGAGATAGATGGAAAAAGATATAAGCCCACAACAACCAACTTTGTTATAGAGCCAATATCATATATAGAGTTCTTTGATGAAAATAATGTTATTGAGAGGAATAGTAAGCAGTTACTCCACTTGAACTTGACAAATATTGACAGGTTCACAGTTCACTCCATGAATATTCCTCCTATTTATATCCCTCATGTTCTAGGCACGAACATTAAATGGGAAGAAACATTAAGAAATTTAGTTCCTCAGGATTATTTGAAACTTGCATCTCTTCCTCATGAATTTATAGAGTTGAGGGGGAAATTAGGTAAGGATACACAAATATTTAATTTCCAGAAAAACTATAAGGAAAAGCCGTTCTCCATCCCCCTTACTTTTAGGGAGAATAGCAATAAAGGATCCATTCAGTTAGTAAACGTTAAAAGTGAAAACCCGAATTTTGAAGCCAAATCATCATACAAGTTATTAAAAATTACCGATATTGGTATTACCTACAAGCGCTCAAAGAAAAACCTCTTGATCTGGTTGACTTCTATGCAAAAGGGAGTCCCGCTAAAAAGTAAAAAAATGTATGCCGTTGATGATCAGTTGCATATTTTTTATCTTGGCCGAACAAATTCTGATGGAATCATCATGGTCAAACCCGGAATGTTTAAGAGCATAAGTTTGAGTAGTAGTAAGACTTTCAGGAGCAAAGAGAAATTATTAGATATAAGCCGAATTTCAAGTTTAATTGCTTTATCGCATGATGATACTTCCTTTATAGAGGTTAAAAGCGGTAGTGAGTTTTATCCCGACAATTTACAGAAAGAGATAACTGTTGGTAAAACAAAGGAAATGATCAAGGCAAGTATTTTCACAGAAAGAGGAATATATAGACCAGGCGACACAGTTTTCTTTAAAGGAGCATTAAGGGAATACTCTAATGGCAATATCAAAGCCTATGAGAATAAAACACCTGTCAGAATCGAAAACTCGAGAGGCGAGATAGTTTTTGAGTCTAAATATATACCCACTGAGTTTGGAACGCTTTCCGGAAACCTAAAACTTAAATCGCATTATCCACTGGGCACCTACACAATTTTTATGGGGTCTGAGGATTCTTATGAAAGCACCCGAACATTTGAGTTGCAAGAGTTTCGAGCTCCTAAACATAAAACCCGTATTACTTTTGATACTGAAACAAGAAAAGACAGTGAATACGCAAACTTGGAAAGAGAAACCCAGTATTTAAAAATAAAAATAGCAGGTCAGTACTATGTTGGGGGTCCACTTAAAAATGCCCAGGTCAGATGGAAAATATTTCATGGTAAAACCCATTACAAAGTTAATGGATACGATGATTTTAAGTTTGAAAATAGTGGGGCAGATGAAGAACTTATAGAAAGCAGCGAAACCATACTCGATATTAATGGGAATGCTGAGTTTAGTTTTCCTATGGGGTCATTAGTAATGTCAGGTAAAAGAAGCCTGGTTGTAGTAGCTAGTATCATTGACTTTGATGGGCGAGTTGCTACCAGTAAAAGTGTTTATCAGGCTGAACCGGATTATCTTGTTGGTATAAGCAAGCAACCAAGGACTGTCAATGCCGGTATTGAGCTGCCCATCAGGTTTGTAGTTCTTAAAAATAAAGGATTACAAATACAAGAGGGAAAACTCAAAGTTGATATTTTAAGGGAGGGCTGGAATTACATTCGGAAACGAAATGAGAGAGGTGAGGTTTATTGGAATTGGCAGAAATTATGGGAAAAGGTTCTGTCAACAGATCACGATATAAATAAAACTAATACCCCCTTTATTTTTTCAAATACATACAGCGGAGACTATCTGATTAGAACTTCGTTTACTTCAAAAGGTGCAATTTATACATCCGGAACAGTTTTAAAAGTTGAGGGAGGTTTCCGCTCCTACAAGGATAGAAATAAAAAAAATCCCTATGAACGAATATTTCTTACCTCAGATAAGTCTACATATATTCCGGGTAACACTGCGACTATAAAATTCATTCCTGTACGGAAGTCACCTGCTTATCTAGTCACCATAGAAAGAGATGGAGTCCTAGATTACTCTCTTTTAAAAACTGAAGAGAATCAACCTAGTTTAGAGGTTCCATTAACTGATATTCATTCCCCAAATATTCATGTCTCTATTTTAGGTTCCTTGCCTAGAAAAGAATTTCCTCATTACCCTTCATCCATTGATGAGGGCGCACCTAATTTCCAATATGGTTCCATCAAGCTTCAGGTACTTAAAAAGTCTGACAAACTTCAAATTATTGTGAATAACGGAGTAGATTCAGTATCTCAGAAACCTTCATCCACGGGTACTCTTCAAGTATCAGTCAAAGATAAAAATGGTACTGGGAAAAAAGTAGAGTTAGCTATTGGAATTATCGATGAAAAAGTTTTGGCCTTAACCGGATATAAAACCCCAGACCTTTCTTCATTATCTAGAATCGAAATCCCTCTTGGTGTTGGTACGGCTGATCTTCGCTCCTGGCTTTCAAAACAAACACCATTAAAGATGATATGGAACAAACCTCTCACCGGCGGTGGTGGACTAGAGAAATCTTCCGCCTCCGACACAACAATCAGGGCAGACTTTAACCCTGTAGCCTATTTCAATCCTTCTGTCGTTACAGACTCAAATGGGGAAGTAACAATAGAATATACACTTCCAGATTCAATCACTTCCTACCGTGTTTATATAGTGGCGTGTGATAGGGGCGATGGTTTTGGAAATATAGAGCTCCCACTAATAGCATCTAAAGATTTTTATATAGAACCAGGGCTGCCTAGGTTCTTTTCAAAAGGTGATAAGTACAAATTTTTAGTAAAAGCTATCAATAACTCAGAAATAAGCTCTTCGCTCAATTTTGTCTCAAATTCGACGGAGAACCTGAGCATTGCCCAGCAAGGTGGAGATTATTTTTTAGATGCTAAGGACTCTACCCAAATAAAGATTAAAGGAGAGGCTTTAATCTCGGGAACAGCCACGGTCAATTTATCTGCATCTTTTGAAGGTAAAGCAGATGAGGTTGAACTAAAAATTCCGGTGTACTCTGGCCACACGATTGGAACAGATGTTCTAATTGGTTCATTTAAGGGAGATACAAGGCTGACTCTGCCAATTGATAAGAGTGTTAAAGGATTATCAAAAGATGAGTTTGTTGAAAATGCGCAATTTAACCTGACATTTTCTAAGACCCCACTTCTAAGAATGTCGGGAGGAATAGCTTATCTTCTTCAGTATCCGTATGGATGTATAGAACAGACTAGCTCACGACTTTTACCATTGGTTGCTTTGCGTGGGCTTCTCACTGATGGACAAATCCCAGAGATAACAACTGCATCAGCAGACAAATATATCAAGGCTGGTATAGAGAGAATACTCATGATGCAGACGGAATCAGGTGGCTTTGGGTACTGGCCTGGAAATAAATCTCCACATCAGCTGGGAACACTTTATGCCATGGCCGCATTGAGTATCGCAAAGAAGAATGGAGTGGATATTCCTGAAGAGCCAATGCAAAGATCTATCAATTACCTTAAGGACTTACTTAATAGCAATGATAGTTTAAGTCCTACATATGTTGCATTTGGGAGTTATGTTCTTTCATTGAACAATGCCTTCAAGCCATCCTCAATGAACCTGTTTAAAAGAGTGAGTGGTCGCAGTACTGAAGCTGAAATGTTCATGCTTCTAGCAAAAAATAAATCGGGGGCTCCAAAGCAAATAAAATCCAAGAGGAAATTCTGGAATATTTTTTATCCGAAGCAACTGGATATTATTGCTCCAACTATATTCGATGAGTTTAATGCGAAACATAGATATAAAGCAGTGGCTCTTCTTGCTGCAAACTCGATTGATCCAGATCATCCACTAGCCCACAGAATGGCAAAAGAATTGACTGAATCAATGGAGTCCGGTGGGTTTTGGACTTCGACAAGTGATACGGGATGGGCTTTGTATGCGCTTGGAGAATATTATAAGAACCTAAAAACCACCAGTTCCCCTGCAAGTGTTAACGTTTTATGGGGCGATCAGTCTTCAAATGAGTTTTTAGAAGATCAGAAATTCAAGACTGTTGACCTGAATGTTTCTTCAAACCTTGAAAATTCCACATTGAAACTTAAGTCGGACACGAATGAGCCTATTTACTACAAGGCAACTCTGAAATATCCAAGAATGGGTTATGCAGAATCGGGGCATAGCAATGGTTTTCATGTCCAGAAAACATTCGAGAACCAAAGTGGTTCAGGAGATATCCAGGTTGGAGATATCGTTAAAGTAAATGTGGATATAGATGTCTCAGGGCTTTCTTATGATAAACCATACTCCTATGTCGTTCTTGATGACCCGCTCCCATCAGGACTTGTTGCCATAAACAGTGCTATCAATACTGAGGAACAACTAGATGAGCCGGATGATGAGAGTAGTTACTGGAACAAAGATGGTACTTATAAATTTGTTCCCAACTTTGTGGAGTTTAAGGATGATCGTGTTCTCGTATATAAAGACAAGATGTTTTGGAACGGAACGTACCAATACAGCTATTATGCACGAGCAATTATGGAGGGGGACTTTGTACTGCCATCAACAAAAGTTCAACTCATGTACTCTCCCCAAGTAGCAGGGTTCTCGCCAAAAGAGAGACTCCAGGTGTCCGGACGATGAATACTATGTGCTTCTCGTCTAAGCAGGCTTTAAAAGTACTTATCCTGCTAATAAGTATCATCACAGTATTTCATTTTGAATCAGTTAGCAGAGTATCCATTACTGATCTCTATCCCCATCCAAATGTGATGTGGGAGGATCGAAACGGAAATATTTTGCGATGGATTCCTGACAAAAATGGTGAGCGTCATAGTTGGGCTCCTCTAAGCAATATCCCAGACCTCGTGCAAAAAGCTTTTATTTCTGCTGAAGACCATCGGTTCTTCAGTCACCCCGGCATTGATATTCTAGCAATTCTACGCGCTGTCAAAAGTAACCTTACTGAAGGACGAATTGTGTCCGGTGCTTCGACACTTACTCAGCAGCTTTCCAGAATGAGTTATCCGAGAAAAAGAACTTATTACGACAAACTGGTTGAGGTAGTAAGAAGTCTGAGAATTGAATGGATGCTAGATAAAGACCAAATCCTTGAACTCTATCTTAACAGGGTCCCATTAGGTAATAACCTGTTAGGAATCAAGGCAGGTTCAATGGTTTACTTCGGGAAGGCTCTTTCAAGGTTAACCAATTCGGAAGCAGCATTACTTGCTTCTCTTCCAAAAGCCCCAGGAAAACTTAACCCCTACGGAAATAATTTTCACTCTCTTATTCAAAGAAAGGGTTGGGTGTTAGAGCAAATGTTTAAGTATGGGCATGTTAGTTCTAGTGACTTGGAAGCAAGTTTACAAAGCACACCATTCATCAAACCTAAATATTTTCCCTTTAAAGCTCCTCACTTTATAGACAATGTTTTAAGAGTTTCTGAAAAAAGAATCGAAACAACAACTATAGACTTAAAGCTACAAAGTCGTGTTGAGAAAATTTTAAAGTCACATCAGTTCAGGCTAAAAAGAAAATCTGCTCGTCAGGCATCAGTTGTGATTCTTGATAATAAAAATTCTGAGGTCCTGAGCCTTGTAGGCTCAATCGAGTACTCAAAACGACATCAGGGCTTTAATAACGGGGCAAAGGCTCTGAGATCTCCAGGGTCGACCCTTAAACCATTTTTGTTTACCCAGGCTCTGGACTCGGGGTTGAGTACTGCAACAGTACTTGAGGATATAGAAAAAAATTACATCTCACCACAAGGTGCTTATCGTCCAGTTAACTTTAATAAAAAGTCATATGGTCCTGTTTCAATGAGAAATGCTTTGGGTAACTCCTTGAACCAGACAGCGGTCAGCCTTCTCAACACGATTGGCTATTCGTCTTTTTATAAAACGCTACAGTCTCTAGACCTTATAAACTTCCCCGAGCGAGGTCCTGAGCATTACGGCCTTGGGATGGTGATAGGAAATCCGGAAGTGACTTTAGTACAACTTGCTTCAGCTTACGCGACAATTGCAAGAGGAGGACTGTTCACCCCAGCTAAATACTTTGTTAATGACGAGAGCTCTAGGATGCAACGAGTATATTCAGAAGAGGCCAGTTATATTCTAACTGATATGCTTTCCGATCCTTCAGCGAGAGACCTTACTTTTGGCGACTTTTTTAATCAAAAACTTCCATTCAAGTTAGCTTTAAAAACTGGCACAAGTACCAACTACAGAGATGGTTGGATTGTTGGTTATACTCCTCAGCATACTATTGCTATATGGGTGGGTAACTTTAATGGCGAACCAACCGATGGTTTGAGTGGTGCACAGGCCGGAGGCTCTATCCTCGTTGATATTGTGAATGAACTCTACCCAAATGGTTTCTCAGCACCTTTTTCTAGACCTGGAAGAGTGGTTACAGCAGAAGTTTGTTCTTTTTCAGGGATGAAGCCTAATAAATTCTGTCCGCATGTGAAACGCGAATTATTTATTGATGGAACGGAACCTGAGGAAATATGCAACTTTCATGAAGGGCCAGGAGGCATGCACGATCTTCCTCCCCAGTATACAAAATGGCTATACGGTAGATATAAAAAAGGTGTTGAAGGAAATTATCGTCTTGCTGGATTTTCAAGAGACCTTTCTAAAGCATTTCAAAAAGAAAATGGAACTCGCAGGAATTTAGGAAGAGGGCACATGGCAACTGATTCATCAGTTCATATAACGAGCCCTGTAGATGGAGAAATATATATGATGGACTCAAAAAATAGTAATTATGAGGTTGAATTAAATGCCTCCAGCGACCTACCCATACCTGAAATCACCTGGTACATAGATGGTAGAGAATATGACAAGGTAGGACCTCCCTATCAAACTAATTGGCGACTTTCCCGAGGCGTCCATACGATCACTGCAGTCGGTCCCGGCCGTTCAGGAGACTCTGTCAAGCTAGAGGTCAGGTAGACCCGAATTACTACCATTGACTTAGAGAAAGTTTCATTTGTGCCTGCTATTGTTTTAGAACCACAATATATTTTTGCCTTAACAGCAATTCTTCTTCAGCTAGTTTTAGCATCAATCTAGATAGCTAGAAAAAAAGGACAATTGGTTCGATTAAAAGGAGATCTTTATGAGTCACCCAAAGAGTAAATTGGGATTACGGTTAATCCAGATTCCGCTTGGCGTTTTATCTCTGTGGGCAATACTGTATGCGCCCATTGCTTTGTTGTGGCATGTCCCTTTGGCCAGTATTTTATTTGTTCTTCTAGCATTACTGCTTAATCCATTCAACATTAACCGACGTCGATCTTGGGTAATCCGTAGTACGGCACTTTCTATAATTATCGTACTTCTACTTTTATTCCCTTATAAGGTATTAGAATCTACCGAAGATAGGATGAGGTTCCTGAGTGACAAATTAGTAACTGAAGGAATCAGTGGTTTTGGATTGGGTGACAAAATCGCAATTTATGGAGCCCATGTATTTATGGGGGTGGGCGGTTTAATTACCGGGTACCCTGAAGTAGCTATAGAGACCCTTTCCATGATGATACCTGGGGCAGGGTACCGTTCATGGTCTTCAGATTTTGCCATGGAGTCACCCCGTATTCGTAAGCCACTAAAACTCATGGTCGCCCAACTACAACAGTTACCCATGAAAACTAATGAATACTCTCTGAAGAAGAAACGGATTGCATGGACACGATACGATTCTGATGAGCGTGTTGGATGGGCTCTGAACCCAGTTCGCTTAGAGGCTGTTGCAAATAGTATAGAAGGACGTTGGCGAATCAATTGTACAGCCACTGTAGGAATGAGGTATCCGTCGCGAGGCTGGCTTCTACTATTCTCCCACGCAGGCAGGGATATTCATTTTGAGGAGGGTCTGCTCTGGGTACTTCAAGAAATTGGCTGGATTTTCCCTTATCAGGGTAGTTGGGAATGGAACGTATATTCTGATGATTACCACTTGTTATCTTAAGCTAAATACAAACTTTAATGAAATGAGGTAATCATGATATCACCTAAATCCTCGATGGATAAACGATGAAATCCTATATAAAAATAGTCGTTTTATTATTACCACTGCTTCTTTGTAATGCTCTTCATTCCTACGCAGAGTCCTATGGTGATTACCAGGGAGCTGTATACCTAAAAAATTATGATGGCGATACTATTCGATTTAATTTACCGGGTTATCCTCCGATAGCTGGTAAAGATATTCGAGTTAGAGTGAACGGAATTGACACGCCTGAAATAAAAGGAAAATGTAAGAAGGAAAAGTATGAAGCTCAACAAGCCAGAGATATGGTTACTGATATCCTTAAGGGTGCTGAGAAGATAACCTTGAAAAATATGAAGCGTGGTAAATATTTCAGGATAGCTGCTGATGTGATTGTTGATGGCGAAAACCTTGCTGATGTGTTGATTGAGGCAGGAATGGCTATTAAATATGATGGTGGCAAGAAAACTTATAAATGGTGTGACTAATGAATAAACAAATCACAGTATTACTCGCACTTACCTTTCTTCAAAACTGTTTCTTATTGTCGAAATCAGTGAAAAAAAGAGAGGTTTAAAGTGAGGAGACCAGAGAAGTTGAAACCTGCCAAGTTTAAAACATACCTAAAAATATTCTGTATTTTACTTTCCCTTATTTGGATTTCTGGGTGCATATTTTGGGAATTGTTATTAGACGAAAATTGGTTAGGATACGAAGTCTTTGGTTTTTACTATAACTTAACTGAAGAATCCCACGACTTCTTAAGTGATAATCTTTGGTTTTCTAGTAAATGGGACGCAGGGATTGTAGGTTTTCTCTCGATATGGTTTCCATTCTTTTTAATTAGCATGATGTCAGCAGATAATAGAACATTAGAGAAATTGAGATCTATCAATTTTAAAAAACACCTAAAAATATTCTGTGTTTATCTGTCGGTTGTTTGTATTGCAGGAATCATATTTGGGGAAATATTAGATGACGAAAACGGTTATGTGTACAAGGTGTTCGGTTTTTACTATAACTTGAATGGAGTAGGTGATCTTTGGTTTTCTAGTAAATGGGAGTTAGGGATTACAGTCATTGTACTTTGGTTAGCTTATTTTCTTATTCGAATTAGCATAATATCAGATGATAATTTTTTTAGTAAATTAGATGGAAAAAATAAAACCTATTACAAGGGTGAGCAAAAAAAAGAACTAGAAACCTCTCAACTTGAATCTGTTGTTGACGAAAACCAAAAACCAGTTTCAAAGTATGAATTACAACAAGAAGATGAAAAAACTCTTTTTAAAGACAAACCCTTCACTGAAGAATACATAAGTTATCATCCGAATGATTCCAAAAAGTCTGAACATTTCCATAAAGACGGAAAAAAAATACTTGCTAAAGAGTGGAACGATGATGGGAGTTTGAAATTTGAAGTTAAATATGTCGATGGTAAAAAAGAAATAGATGGGAATAGAGCTGAAAGGTTGAAAGATGGGAACTCATTTTTGAGGATTCAGTTCAAAGATGGAAAGAAGCAATCTGAGGAGCATTTTATAGATGAGTCACTAAATGGAAGTTCCACTCAATGGCATCCAAACGGAAAGAAAAAAGTAGAAAAGACATATAAGAATGGAATAGAAAATGGGATTAGAAAAGAATGGAATGAAGATGGAAAGAAAACATTTCAAGGAAACTTTGTAGGTGGAAATGAGGAGTAAAAAATGAAACCTAAGCTCACATCCTTACTCACACTCACCTTTCTGTTTTTATTTCTCGGTTCTGTTTATGGTTTTAACCTGCAAGATTCAGTAGGGGCTGTCCATAGCATGAACTATGAGGAAGCATTTAAATTGTTGCTCCCATTAGCATGGGAGGATAAGGCAGCTGATAAATTCGAGTTAGTATTTTTAAGCTTGCTCTTAATATGTCTTGTATATTTTATTGTTAATACCATTGGAAGGATAGTCCTAGAACAACCAAAGAACTCGCACATAAAAAAAGTATTACGAGCTATATCAAAACTGTTTTTTACTGCCATCCTTCTTGTTATGGTTACTATTGCTATCAATGCAAGCATCCTTCTTATTCCGGCTACTATTAATGAATTTAATCGTACAGTTTATGAGGATGAAACGAATATCGAATAAGAGTATTGGGATAATGGGAAGTTGAGGAGTGAAACTCATTACAAGAAGGGTATAAGAGATGGACTTGAAACAACTTGGTATGAATCTGGTGAGAAAGAGAGTGAATACAATCACAAGAATAATAACTTAGAAGGACTGGCAACTTCTTGGTATAAAACTGGTGTGAAGCAGCGTGGACAGCAATGGAATGATGACAAACTATGGTTGGTAACTGAATGGGATGTGGATGGAAAGCAGACACTTCAATATGATAATGAAGGTAGCATGGGAGAATAACCAATGAAAACCAAACTCATATTCTTACTTTCACTAACCTTTCTATTTTTGTTTGGTTGTTCATCTGTTGTATTAGCTGACGACTTTCAAGAGGGGGTTGGTGCTATTGAAAAAGGAGACTACAAGGAAGCACGCAAGTTGTGGTTGTCGTTAGCAGAACACGGAGATGTGTCTGCATAATTCAATTTGGGATTGATGTATGGCAATGGAAAAG
>CAJQRI010000010.1 GCA_905612265.1 uncultured Nitrospinota bacterium
AAGAGACTAGTCGATGTTCTGAATGCTTTCCTATTGAAAGAGAGATCAAAGGGGCATCGAGTGGTGGTCATCATTGACGAAGCTCAGGACCTTCAACCAAATGTTCTGGAGCAACTTCGTTTGCTTTCCAATCTCGAAACCGATACTGAAAAACTGATTCAAATTGTTTTGATCGGTCAGCCCGAACTGGACAAGGTATTGGCTAAAGATGGGCTCCGTCAATTGCGCCAGCGCATAACCATCAAATGGGAATTGTTACCCTTAAACCTTGAGGAGACTCGCGGCTACATCCAGCATCGCCTTAACATTGCTCTGGGTAAGGGAAAGGTGCGTTTCTCCCGGCCAGCAGTGGAAATGGTTTTCCGCTACTCCCGGGGTATTCCTCGAATGATTAATGTGGTGTCCGATCGCACCCTGCTGATTGCTTTTACCCAAAGTACTAAAAAAATCACGCCTAAGATCGTCAAGTCGGCGGTGAGTGACATCGGCGAGTTGGTTCCTCTAGAATCTTGGGCAGACAAGTTCTGGAAGGTAGTACTTCCCTCTGCTTTGGTCGCAGGCGTCGCCTATTTCGTCCTCAACTTTTTTGCTTTGCCCGACTTTAAAAAAAATACCCCGGGAGGAAAGGATATCTCGAGACTGATTCAGGAAAATCCTATGGATTTGACCACTCCGGGGCAACTGGTACCCCGTGTTCCTACAGCAACAGTTATTTCTCATGCACTTGTGTCAACGCCTTCAGTTTTGCCAAACACGAAAATAGCTAAATCCCCTGCTCCGCAAAGAAGAATTCCCAGCAACGGACCGCTGAACATTTTTGATCCAGAAAAACTGGTGACCTATCTTTCCAGCCTGACCTTGGTGGAGAGTAAGCTGGAAGCAGTGAAATGGATTTTAGAAGCCTGGAGAGTGGACCCTGAAGAAATGCAGGGTCTGAGCGAGACAGATTTGGAAATAATTAAAGAAGATTACCGGTTGTCCTCGTTTGAAGTAAACGGCACGCTGGAAAGGTTGAAGAACCTGAACTATCCGGCGTTCCTTGAAATTGCTTTGCCCAATGCACAAGGAACAAAGTATCTCGCATTGGTTTCTGTTCAAGGAGATACCGGGATTTTTGGTTCGGTGGATAAAATTGAAATGCCACTCTCGATCATTGATTCACTGTGGACCCGCAAAGCCATTATTCTGTGGAAAGATTTTGAAAACTTACCGGAATCTCTTAGTGTGGGTTACAAAGGTAAGGAGGCTATATGGTTGCAAAAAAACCTCAGGCTCCTGGGTTATTTTCAAGGCAGAGAAGCCCTGCTATATGGTCCGAAAACTCTAAGGGCAGTGAAGAGACTTCAGCGTAACAACAGCATCAAAGATGACGGGATATTTAATACTGATAGCAAGTTGCTTTTATATAACCTGTTGCAGATCTATTCCACTCCAAAGCTGGTTTCGCGATAAATCCTCTTCCTATTTGTTGAAGGCATAACGTAATGAGCACGATATTAAAGACGCTCAAAAAACTGGAAGAAGATAAAAGGTTGCTGGAAAAAGACCTAGACCTCAAGGAGCTTGTCCTGCAAGAGGATCAGAAGCTACCGGTCACGTTAGAAATTTCTCGGAAAAATTTTTTGATTACGGGTTTGATTCTTGCGGGTATCATCGTTGTTACGCTAGTTTTTTTTGGGCGATCCTCTGTTAAAAATGAAGAGGTTTATTTTTCTCAGGTACCACAGGAAAAAAAACCGGCATCTATTGTGAGGAAAAAAGATGTGCCGACATTGGGTATTTCCCTGTCCAACATCCCGGAACAACGTCAGCATTATAAAGAGAGGGCCAGAAAACCCCCACCCCCCATTATCAAGAAGGCACCTATTCGGGAAATTTTCCAACCTATTGCAGAACCTGAACCGTTTCCTCATGAAATCAATGAAATTCGTGACTTGATCCAAACCGCTAAATCAGAGTCAATACCACCCCAGTCCAACCCTTACCCTGAGGAGTTGGTTTCGCGAGGAATTTCTATTCCCAAGCTGAAAGTAAAGGGCATTATTTTTTTTACTTCTGGCAGCCCTTCCAACCACATTTTTGTTTCCACATCAGAAATTAAAAACCGAAAGGTCCGTGTTGGCGATACCGTCCAATCCGCCACCCTCATGCATATTGAATCAAATCGTGTAGTATTTTCATACCAAGGTGAAACGGTTCATCTGCGCATAGGCGAATAGCCATTCGGGGTGCGGCTCACTAGCACTCGCTCTATCTGACAAGAAAATTTTTTTATCTGGGCTTAACAGGCAATTACTTCTTAAGTCGCCTAAAAATACTTGTTTAGCGATTTAAGCTAATACTAGTGAGCCCCACCCCGAATGGTGGAGATGAGGGTGTCTATGTTTTGTTTGATGTCTTTGATATGGTTTTTGGCAGATGCCATGCCATCGTAGTGTGGGTCTTCCTCTTCCAGAGAGATGATGCCGGGGCCGAGGTAGTTGCAGAAGAAAGCTCCAACGGGGCGGAAGTTTTCCAGCGGCTCATTTTCCTGGCGAGAGTTAACGACTACCGTTGTTACTAATCCGTCTGGATCGGGATAAACCTCGAACAACCCGCCATTCTGGATAGTGTGGTCCTGACAGTATGCAATAATGAGTTCAACATCTTCAGGGGCAAGCGCCTTATAAATGGTATGCAACAATCATCTCCTGATCAAGGTTAGACTATGAATTTTATCAGAATTTCATCGTAGCCGCTGGTGCAAATAGATTTATATTTCTGACCTTTCCTCTCTTGTAAGGAGCGACCTATTCAGGTGGAATTATGAACGACAAGTTAACAGAAATTTTGGAGCGCATGCAGGGTCTTTAACATAAGCTGATTTAGGAGTTACAAAAAGGGGAAGAAGAGTTTTTCTACGCTGTCAAACACAAGCGGGTCAAGCTTGAAAGTTAGGTGAAAGCCCAACATTGACAGTTGGTTACAAGGATCTGATATTATTTAAAAGACCCGGATTTGATGATTTAAAGTAATGGCTATAAATCAACCTACCTCCCCTTCTCTCATAGGTCCCATACGGAGTGGTTCAGGTAAGGGGTTGACTTTATCCACCTAACTTTGATACACCCAGAGGCTATGCATTTTCAAGACATCATTCTCAGCTTACAAAACTACTGGTCATCCAAAGGATGCGCTCTGCACCAACCCTATGACATTGAAGTAGGCGCGGGCACATTTAATCCCTGTACGTTTTTTCGGGTGTTAGGTCCAGAGCCCTACAGCGCGGCCTATGTCGAACCTTCGCGCAGACCTACTGATGGTAGGTATGGAGAAAACCCTAACCGCCTTCAGCACTATTACCAGTTCCAAGTCATCTTAAAACCATCACCTGAAGATGTGCAAAATCTTTATCTGGAAAGCCTAACTTCATTGGGCGTAGACCCTCTTCAACACGATATTCGTTTTGTCGAGGACGATTGGGAGTCACCCACTCTCGGGGCTTGGGGTTTGGGTTGGGAGGTATGGCTGAATGGTATGGAAATCACTCAATTTACTTATTTTCAACAGGTGGGGGGAATAGACTTGAAACCGGTCACGGCTGAATTGACATATGGACTGGAACGCATTGCCATGTACTTGCAGGATGTGGACAACGTCTATGACCTTAAATGGAATGAAGATATTTTATATGGTGATGTCCATTTAGAAACAGAAAAGCAATTCTCGCGTTACAACTTTGAAGTATCGGGTAAGGAACGGCTATTTCAATGGTTCGATATGTATGAAGCAGAAGCGAAAGATTTGCTGGCACAGGAACTGATTCTTCCCGCATACGACTATACTTTGAAATGTTCACATGCTTTCAATCTGTTGGATGCCAGAGGAGCGATAAGTGTTACGGAGCGGACAGGGTTCATTGGTCGAGTGAGAAACCTGGCCCGGTCATGTGCTGAGGGCTATGTGCAACAAAGAGAGGCAATGGAGTTTCCATTGCTGAAAAAAAAACTGTAAACCTGAGACATTTAGCTCCCTGACCATTTATCAACTTGGGCGCAAAGTTCACTTGCAACCATGTCTGTTATCTTTTGTCACCGTTTTAAATTGAAGAATATATTATGCCCGAATTTTTTATAGAAATTGGTTCTGAGGAAATTCCTTCAGGATATGTTCAACCTGCCCTTGAATATATGTGTGAGGAGCTAGCCTCCTTTTTTTCCAGCAACCGGATTCAGTCCGAGACGCCACAAATTCTGGGCACACCCCGAAGGTTAGTAGTGTCAGTCAAAGGCGTGGATGCTTTACAGGAAGACTCCGTGGATCTTTTTCATGGCCCAAATGTCTCGGTGGCCTTTGACGACAACGGGGAGCCCACCAAGGCAGCTATTGGATTTGCCCGAGGTAAGGGCCTGGATGTCTTGTCCTTGACTCGAGAGGGCACTCCGAAAGGTGAAGTAGTATGCGCCCGTGTAGAAAAAAAAGGCCGTCCTACCCTGGAACACCTCAATGAATTCTTGCCGCAATTTATTGGCAAAATCCCTTTCCCAAAAAAAATGCGTTGGGGGAGCAAGACACATCCATTTGCGCGACCCTTGCATTGGATCACAGCAATATTTGATGGCAAGCCTTTACACTTCAGTTTTGATGGCATCGATTGTGGTGATTTTTCATTGGGGCACCGGTTTTTAAAACCGTATAAATTTCAGGTGAAAAACCTGTCTTCCTATATGGAGCAAAGTGCCAACCATTTTTTGATGGTCGATCCTGAATTGAGAAAACAGAAAATTCTTGAGCAGGTGCAAAATCTCGCTCAAGAAGCAGGTGGGTCTGTGGAAGAGAATCTGGGCTTATTGAATGTCGTCAATTATCTGGTGGAATATCCAGTTGCCATCAGGGGAGAATTTGATGCCGATTTTCTAGCACTGCCAAAAGAGCTATTGGTGATGACGATGAAGTATCACCAGAAATACTTTCATGTATCGGATGAAAAAGGAAATTTATTGCCCTGCTTCATCACCATCAGCAATATGCCTGCAACCGATAAAATAAAAAATGGCAACGAGCGGGTTTTGCGCGCACGGTTGGAAGATGCCCGGTTTTTCTATAATGAAGATAAAAAGAAAAGTCTGGATGATTTTGTCGATGGATTGAAAGGTGTTGTGTTCCAGAAAAAACTGGGGACACTATATGAGAAAATGGAAAGAATTTCTAGTCTTGCCGGGAATTTATGCAATCGGATCTGTCCGGATAAGCAACCGCAGGCGTTGAGAGCCGGGCGGTTGTGCAAGGCCGATCTTGTGACTTTAATGGTTTATGAGTTTCCTGAACTACAAGGCATCATGGGTGGGTATTACGCTGCCCAATCTGGAGAGGCCCCCGAGGTCTCGCTGGCAATCAAAGAACATTACCGTCCGGATTTTGCCGGAGATGCTCCTCCTGAAAGTGAGTTAGGAGCGGTTATCGCAGTAGCGGATAAGCTCGATACTATTTTAGGCTGTATTGGTGTAGGTTTGATTCCCAGCGGCTCTGAAGACCCCTATGCTCTAAGGCGAAATGCACTGGGCATTATCCAGATTTTCCTGCATCGAGGTTGGCAGGTTTCACTAGACAGTCTTGTTGGGGATGGCTTGCGCGCGATGGGCTCGAAACTCAAGCTGGAACCAGAGGCTATAAAAAAACATGTATTGGACTTATTTTCTCAGCGATACAAATCTCATTTGAATGCGGAGGGCTTTCCGCATGACGCGATTGATTGTGTGTTGTCCACGGGACTAGATTCCATTGTAGATATTAAAGCCAAGGTTGCGGCCTTTTCTGATTTGAAGAAACAGCCTTACTTTGAACCTTTGGCTATTGCTTTTCGCCGAGTGGTCAGCATCCTTAAAGAAGGATCTGAAGGGGAAGTGGACCCGGGACTATTGAATGAGCCAGCCGAAAAGAAATTGTTCGAGGCGTATTTGGCAGTGCGGGATCCGGTACTCCGGCATATTCAAAACAAGGAGTTTAACCAGGCTCTGGAAAAAATTGCAGAAATAAAACCTGCAGTAGACGGATTTTTTGATGAAGTGATGGTCATGGTGGAAGATGTTTCATTGCGTAATAACCGACTTTACCTTTTGCATCAGATTTCAGGCCTCTTTTCGGGGCTTGCCGATTTTTCCCGCATCATTTTGAAAAAAGGTTGAAAACCCTATTACCATCGGATAATCTACCTCGATCCACTTATAGATTGTTTTAACCTCTATTTTTAGTTGTTTGAGGGCTGGGTTCTTTTTATGGTACAAAAAAAATATGTGTACGCCTTTGGTGATGAAAATACTGAAGGCACAGCAGAAATGAAAAACCTCCTAGGGGGGAAAGGCGCTAACCTTGGCGAAATGTCCTCCCTGGGGATACAAGTCCCTCCCGGATTCACCATAAGCACAGAAGCCTGTGTTTATTATTTCCAAAACAAAAATACGTTCCCTTCTAAATTATGGGATGAAATTCTTTCCCGACTGAAAGACCTGGAAAAGGTGCTGGGGAAAAAATTTGGCGATCCGGTCAATCCTCTTCTTGTTTCAGTTCGCTCAGGTGCCCGGGTTTCCATGCCGGGGATGATGGATACAGTGTTGAACCTGGGACTGAATGATACAACCGCTCGAGGTTTGGCAAAGAGCACCAAGAACGAATGGTTTGCTCTCGACTCATATCGTCGTTTCATTGCCATGTTTGGGAATGTAGTGTTGGGGATTCCTGGAGAGCGGTTTGAGACGATACTCACCAAAAAAAAATTAAAACGTAAAATCGAATTTGATACGGAATTCACCATTCAGGAACTAAAGGCGCTTATCCGTCAGTTCAAAGCCCTAGTAGTCCGCGTGACGGGGGAAGAATTTTTGGAAGACCCTATGCAACAACTGCGCATGGCGGTTGAGGCGGTGTTCAATTCATGGAACACCGAGCGAGCGCGGACATATAGAAGGTTGAATAATATCCCGGGCGAATGGGGCACAGCGGTCACTGTCCAGTCTATGGTGTTTGGCAATATGGGAGAGACATCTGCCACGGGTGTTGCGTTTACCCGAAACCCGGCAACGGGTGAAAAGAAATTCTATGGGGAGTACATGCTCAATGCTCAGGGTGAAGATGTTGTCGCGGGAATCCGCACACCCAACTCTATTGAAATGCTGGAGAAGGATATGCCTGAGGTGTATCAGGACCTAGTGAAGGTTTACCAGAAACTGGAGAATCACTATAAGGATATGCAGGACCTGGAGTTCACCATTGAAAACCAGAAACTGTTTTTATTGCAGACCCGGTCTGGCAAGCGCACGGCCGCCTCGGCTATAAAAATAGCGATTGATATGGTGAATGAGGGGCTGCTCAGTAAACGCGAAGCCTTGATGAGGATTCCAGCCAACCAGTTGGATCAAATTTTTCATCCAATGATATCCCCCAAGGCAAAACTAAAATTGATAGGAAAAGGTTTGGGTGCCTCTCCCGGTGCGGCCTCAGGGAAGATTGTGTTTACTCCCGAGCGTGCTCAGGAACTGGCGGATAAAAAAGAGAAGGTTATTCTTGTTCGCATGGAGACATCGCCGGAAGATATTCAAGGGATGAGCGTTTCACAGGGCATTCTGACGGCCAAGGGGGGTATGACTTCACATGCCGCAGTGGTAGCTCGGGCCATGGGCAAGCCTTGTGTTTCTGGGGTTTGCACCTTGGACGTTAACGTGAAAAGAAAAAAATGTACACTTGGAGGCGTTCAACTGAAAGAGTTCGACTCTATCACTCTAGATGGAACCACAGGCCGTGTGATTGAAGGGACGGTGCCTTTGATCCAGTCCCGCTTGACCAGTAATTTTACACGCATGATGACCTGGGCGGGTGAAATCCGAGCTTTACAGATTCGGGCTAATGCCGATACTCCTCATGATGCTTTGATGGCAAGGGATTTTGGAGCGCAAGGGATCGGGTTGTGCCGCACAGAACATATGTTCTTTGATGAGGAGCGTATTTTTTTGGTACGCAAAATGATCGTTGCCGAAGATGGAAAAGTCCGCGACGAGGCATTGAAGAAATTGCTCCCCATCCAACGCGGAGATTTTACTGAAATTTTTAAGGTGATGGATGGGCTTCCAGTTACGATACGGTTGCTGGATCCTCCTTTGCACGAATTCCTGCCCAATTCCCCAGCAGAAACTAAAAACCTGGCCAAGGAGATGAAGGTATCGCCGATGGCTCTGGCTAAGAAAATTGAAACGATGAAGGAAGTCAATCCAATGCTGGGACATCGTGGGTGTCGGCTTGGAATTACATTCCCGGATATTTATCGGATGCAGGTTCGGGCGATTGTAGAGGCGGCCTGTCGACAGGTCAAAAAGGGTGTTAAAGTATTTCCTGAAATTATGGTGCCGCTGGTAGCTCATGTTAATGAATTCAAAATTGTTCGTGAACTTATTGTCGAAGCGGCTGAAGATGCGATTGAAAAATCCGGTGTGGACTTGAATTATAAAATTGGTACCATGATCGAACTTCCCAGAGCCGCCATGACAGCTGATGAGATTGCAGTGGAGGCAGACTTCTTTTCCTTTGGTACTAACGATCTTACTCAGACTGCCTTTGGGCTCAGTCGGGATGACTCTGGAAGTTTCTTGAACGAATATCTCGATAAAGGTTTGCTGAACCATGACCCGTTTGTATCTGTAGATCGGGACGGAGTAGGTCATTTGATCCGTATCGCGGTTGAAAAGGGCAAGAAGGTCAAACCCAATATCCATTTGGGGGTGTGCGGGGAGCATGGAGGAGATCCGGCATCGATCAATTTTTTTAATACATTAGGTTTGGATTACGTCAGTTGTTCCCCCTATCGGGTTCCCACTGCTATACTTGCCGCTGCTCAGGCCGTTATTCAGGAAGATAGTTGAGAGCCTGGTCCATAATACCTGGAAAAAGGTTGACTTCGTTTTTACCGGTCACCATAATAAAAAATTCTGAAGTTTGAAAAGCTGGCTGCTTGCGTAGTTGAGTGGCCAGTTCCATTTTAAATAACCTGTTGCCTGAAAAGGTACTCCGCTTGGAGGTTAGGAATGAATATAGCACTCACCGGTATCACCGGAATGGTGGGTTCCCATCTGATTAAAAAACTTATTGAAGAGAACCCAGAAGGTTCTCCCTACAACATCCGAGCTCTGATCCGCGAAGGTAGTGTGGTGGAACATTTAAAAACCTTTGAGGATGTAGATTACATTATCGGAGGTTTGGAGGATCGCGAATCCCTTGCAAAGCTAGTGCAGGATGTGGATGTGCTGGTACATCTGGCTCATTTTCCTGGTCCGGTTCAGGCTGTTGATGAGTTGGTGAAGGTGAATGTCAACGGCACTTTTGATTTGCTGGAAGAAGCTAAAAAGGCAAAGGTTAAGCAGGTGGTGTTCATGAGTGCTTGTACCGTTTTTGGGCAAATACTTCCTTCGGTGGATAAGGAGCACTCGCTGGATGAAAACCACCCTGTTTACCCGAGTAGTCTTTATGGTTCGATCAAATCTTCGATTGAAGGGTTTTGCCACTACTACCAGAAAAGTCGGGCATTTGATGTAACCATTTTGCGACCGGTAACTGTGTATGGAGTACGACCTCAGCTCGATAAGTCTGAATGGTTTCAAACGGTTGACTACCTCGCAACAAACTACAACGTCGACCTTAAGGGTAGCACCAAATATGTTGCAGTAGGTTCAGTGGTGCAGGCCATTCAGAAGGTCATGGGCAATGCAGAGGCATCTGGAAAAACCTATCATCTGATTGATGGGCATATTCATAATTTAGACTTGGGAAAACTGATCGCAGAAACAATTGACTCTTTTGGCGAATGCGAAGGGGTTATGGGGGAAGATGGTGTGCCGATGTCCAACCAGGCGGCTTTAGATCTTGGAGTCGAGTTTCCCGGTCAAGAGCGCATTGTAGAATATATAAAGCTCATCCATAAGCTTCAGGGCGAATATGGTGGAGAGCGAAACATTCAGAACTGGTAGAGGAATCAAACGTGGCGTTAATCACATCCAAATCTTTCATCGATCGATTGATCCAGGAAAACTTTAAGTTCTTCACGGGCGTTCCCTGTTCGCTTTTATCGGGCCTTATCTCCCATTTGGAAGAGGTTGAAGAAGCCAAATATATTCCGTCTGTGCGAGAAGATGCGGCAGTGGGCCTTTGTGCTGGTGCTTACATGGCGGGTTCCATGCCTGTCCTACTGATGCAGAACTCGGGGCTAGGTTATTGTCTTAATGCGTTCACTTCTCTCAATCTGATTTATCGCATTCCCGTTCTAGTCATTATGAGCTGGCGAGGTCAGGGAGGAAAAGATGCTCCCGAACACATAATCATGGGGGACATCAATCAAAAGCTTCTCGAAACTGCGGGCATGGACTACTCGGTTTTAAAGCCGGAAAACCTTGATCAGGTTCTCGAAACTGCCAAGCGAAAAATCAATGAGGAAAAGCTTCCCTACACGCTTATTGTTGAGAAAGGATTGTTTGATGAAAGGCACTGAGGCATTTCAGGAGTTACTGCCCTTATTGGGAGACGAGCCCGTAGTGCACGCGAATGGATTCATTTGCCGTGAATCGTTTTCTATAAAAGACCGGGAAGAGAATTTTTATATGATCGGTTCTATGGGGTTGGCATCATCTATCGGGTTGGGTGTGGCTTTATGTAAGCCGGATCGTAAAGTGATTGTTCTGGATGGAGACGGAAACGTGTTGATGTCTATGGGCACGCTGGCCATGATCTCGGCGGAAGCACCGAATAACCTGGTTCACGTTGTGATCGACAACGAAGTGTATGAGTCAACAGGAAAGCAACGTTCAATTTCTAATGCGGTTCCTCTGGAGCAGGTTGCCAAAAGCGCAGGCTATCGGCAGGCAGTACGAGTCGATAAAAAAGAAGAAATCAAACCGGCATTTGAAAAGCTGATGAATTCTGAGGGGCCGGTTTTTCTTCTGATTAAGGTGGAGCCTTGTTTTGACCCGAAAACAGGGCGCGTGACACACACGCCGGAAGAGATCACCGAACGCTTCATGAAATCCTTACGCTAGGTCAAATATTGCTAGCTTTTATGCCAATTGGCAATATTCTCCTGATTAGCAAGAATCCCCCCCTTACAAGAAGTTTCTATTGTGAACTTTCTTAAGAGTTAGTTACGCCAGAAGATCGACCGCTCCACCTGACTCAGACTCCGACGTTACTTTATTGCCTTCTTCGTTGCTCAGTTCAGCGGCTTGATTGACCGGAGCGATCGGGCTGGCCTGTGCTTCTTCTGTGCTGGTACCTTGAGCTTCTTTAGAGGTAGATGTTGCACGAGCATCTTTGTTTCCTTCACTCGTTTCTGCGGTCGGTTTTTGAGCGGCAGAAAAATTTCCCAAGGTTGAAACGTCCATAATGAACCTCCACTATATTAGAAAAATTGTTTTAATTTTTTTATAGAAAACCTACTCTAGGATATCGTTGATTCCATCCCGAACGGCATTTTTCAATTGTATTTGTTCTTCAGTGGGAATGGATTTAACCACCTGCTGGGTCTTCGGGTCGATGACCTGGATGACCACATCGTTGTCATCTGTCACTGAGAACTTTTTTTGTTCGTTATTCGTTGATGTTTGAACAACCTTTTTATTATCTACCAAAATCTTAGCTTTGGAAGATAAATCAACTTTGTCATCTAATCCTTTAGGCTCAGAAGTTTGAACTGCCTTAGATCCTGAGCTTGATGAAGATGATTGTGCTTTGGGTGTTTGAGCTGGTGGAATGCCTGCTGAATTAACGGCTGGAATATCCATATCTTTACCTCTACTTCATGATTTATAAGGCCTTGCCACGGTTAAACTATTGAAACTAAATGTTAAATCTATTTTATCTTCGACTCTTTATTGTTTGCGTAATACACGCCTTCTTCTTAACGGTACCTTTGTGTATAACTTGAGATATTTTAAAAATTATTTTTGGAAGTTTTTTTTCGCTTTTTGAATCAGACTATTGCGGTTCGATAAGGTTTGAATTGAACCTACTTAAAAGTTATGATAACGCCCTGTAAAACTATTGAAAACAAAGTGGTTCAGGGAGATATCTCTGGACGTAAAAAAAATTTAAACGCCGTTTAATATGAATGAAAGAATTTCTTAAAATACTGAAATACGCCCGGCCATATACCAAAAGTCTTATTTTTGCGTTTATTTGCCTGGCTTTAACATCATTGATCAATCTTGTATTGCCTTTGATCGTCCGCAATATGATTAATGCTGTGATCGTGTTGAAAGACAGTGAAGTGCTGGATGGCCTGGCCTGGGACTTAATCATCATCATTGGTCTGCAAGCTGTGTTTACGGTCACGCACAATTATATTTTTGGCTTCGTGGGTCACAGAATGACTACGGATTTTCGTGTCGAATTTTTTTCCCATATTCAATCTCTTTCATTACGCTTTTTTCAGGAACGTCGAGTGGGAGAAATTTTATCCCGCATGAGCAACGATATATCAGTGATTGAGAATGCCCTGGTGACCATTCCCGTTGCTTTGCTACGCCAAAGCATTACCCTGTTCGGGGCTATGACGATTATTCTGTATTTGAATTGGAAATTGACAGGGCTCATTTTACTCATCCTGCCCCCTTTGATGATTTTTGCGCGGGTTTTTGGGCGGCGTTTAAAAATGTTTTCGGCGAAGCTTCAGGATCAATTGGCACAGGCGGTGGTGGTTCTTGAAGAAGTGATATCGTCCATCAAGATTGTGAAATCCTTCACCCGCGAACCTTATGAGCGGGATCGTTTTCAGGGCAAAATTGAAACGGCTTTCGAGAGAGCGGTGGATAAACTCAAGGTGTCTTCGTTTTTTGGTCCGTTCATTTTGGGGCTCACCTTTCTAGTTTCTGCGTCGTTGATCTGGTACGGTGGATATCAGGTGATGCAGGGTGCGACAACCCCAGGTGAATTAGCGGCTTTTTTTCTTTACGCCCTGATTATTGCGGGACCGATTGGAACTTTCATACGACTGTATACCCAGTTTCAGGAAGCCTCAGGTTCTATCCACAGGGTTTATGAGATTCTCGATACTCAACCATTGATTCAAAACCCGGATAACCCGATCGTAATTGGGAATTTAGAGGGACGCATACAGTTCGACAATGTTACTTTCGGTTACAGGGAGACCGCAGAGGTGATTCAGGATGTCAGCCTTGATATTCTTCCTGGGCAGACCGCTGCTCTGGTTGGGCCAAGCGGGGCTGGTAAGTCGACCCTCATTAAGCTCCTGTTCCGTTTCTTCGATCCCTCTACCGGGACTATTCGTCTCGACGGGCATGATATCCGCACCTTGGACAGGAAGAGTTTTCTAAGTCAGATCGCTCTAGTTCCTCAGGAAACGCTTCTCTTCGGAGGAACGGTGAAGGAAAATATTCTTTATGGAAAGCTTGATGCAACAGATACAGAACTGAAAGAGGCTGCTCAAAAAGCCAACGCGCATGAATTTATTGTGGGTATGGAAAAAGGTTACAACACGGTTGTTGGTGAAAAGGGCGCGAAGCTTTCAGGGGGAGAAAGACAGAGAATAGCCATCGCCCGGGCTATTTTGAAAGACCCAAAAATTCTGGTTCTGGATGAAGCGACTTCTTCTTTGGACAACCGTTCTGAATCCCTCATTCAGGATGCTTTGGAAACTTTAATGTTCGAGCGTACGACTTTTATCATCGCGCATCGCTTGAGCACGATTCATAAAGCAGATCAGATTATTGTTTTGGATAAGGGGAACATTGTCGAAGCAGGTCAACATGAGGATTTAATGAGTCGCAAGGGCTTATACCACAATCTATATACCCTGAAAATGCTCGATCCTGCCGCGGAAGAAGGAATGGATCAATAATTCCGGTAAACGGATAAATTAAAATGGCAGAAATAAGGTGGTGAGGCTACTCTCCGGGATCAGTACCAATTAAAAATCCTACCAAATATGCCTTTTTCTCTACGTTTGAGCGGGAAAGCATAGAAGATGGACTACCTAACATTGTAATCAATCGTTTGTACTTCTATAACTCCTTAAACTTTTTTCGTGTTTTTATTGTTTTGAAATTTTTCACACCGCAAAGATAACTATAACGAGTAGGCGGGTGTTTGCAAGGGGTTGTTTAAAAATCCAAGGGTGAGGGTGAGTTTTTAGGTAAAAGGATTTTAAAAAAACCTACTTTTTCCTGAAAGCCATAACGGTCTAAGAGAAACTTGTAGAGATGCGGGGCATAATGTAAGAGCCGTCTTTCTTCCTTTCCGTCAATAGCGATATCTACATAAATAACCAACTTGGGTGGATTGTTGTTCAATATTGCGACCAACTCTTTTTCTTTTTCCTCCTCCAGCATACCTGGTAAAATCCATTCATAGGGAGTTGGATTGACCCGACCGGAAAGAAAATAAAAAATCGGGTTCAGTGGCAAAGCCAAAATGGCGTCTCCTTCTTGCGAGTACAGGTCTATTTTTTCAATGACTTCTTTAATCCACTTGGCTTCTGCGGGGTTGGTGTAGATATCTACTTTATCCAGAGTGAGGCGAGTGGTCTCCAGTTTCATAGCACCGATGCTACCGGCATAAAAACCGTGATGGGTGTTCATCTCGAAAAAAAACAGAAAGGGAAGAAACACGGTGAGAAGGTTCAAGGGCAACCGGGTTAAAAAATCTTTTTGCTTAATGGGATCTTGATAGGAAAGAACCTTCTCTCGCATTCTATACAATAAATAGCAAAATAGCAGATAGAAAGGGGGCAGGGTTCTCAGTAGATTGTCGAATCCTGCGCGCCATATCACCAGACCAAAGGCGCAAACCCCGAAAAGAAAAATGGAAATAACTATCAGTTTATCAACATGAAGTGATTCTTTTTTAATCACAAGCTGATAAACAAGAAGAGCCATGACAATGCCACAGGTCAAAATAGGCAGATAGAACAAAACTCTTTCAAACATCTGGTGGTATCCGACTTCTTTGAGAATCGCGAGAAAGGGAAAAATCTCTGGAAACGAATTACCCCAGACCTCATGTGCATCGATGACCAATTTGAACACTTTAGTGAAATAATCGTCCTGCCCAAGATAGAACCCATAAGCAATTACAATGAAAGAAACCCCACTTACCAGATAGTAATTTTTGTTGCGGGAATGCGATGTATTTTTTTCCGGAAAAAAATTAGCTCGCCATTGTTTCTGGCTAAACATCAAGGCCACCACCGTCAGGCTAATTAGTATCGAAAAAAGAGTAACTTCGAATTTAAAAAAGGCACTTAAGAAAATTCCTATCCCCAGGCCTGCCAAAGACCCTAGGTTTTTTTTGCACAAAAAGTTTGTAATGAGATAGAGGTTCAGAACGACGAAGAAAGTGAAAAAGCGGTTGTAGTACATCGAAGGAGCCGAAAGCATAAACAGAGCTGCGAGCAAAGCAAATCCGGCTGGCATAATTTTTCGACCGATGGAATAAACCATTAAGACCATAGGTGGTGTAATCAAGAGAACAGCAAGACGCAGGCTTTGAATATCTACCCCGAATAGCTTAAAAAAAAGCATTCCGTACCAATAACGACCGGGGAGGTAGCCATTGGGATTGAAGTCAATAAGCGCTATTTCCCCATTAAGAGTTCTTAGGGTTCCATTGGCATAGCCCCCTTCATCCCAAATATTAAGTCCATATTTGGAGAAGGACCAGAAATAGGCCAACAGCACTAAATAGAGCAGGGAAATTCGGCCCCATTGTTTGGCCGGGGAAGAGTCGTTATCGCTGTCTGGGTTAGAAGCGTTATTCATGGCTCATTCTTTGAAAAATGCCCGCATCTCCTGAGCAAGACTCTGATTTTCTTCAAGAATACTTTCAAAGTTGAGACTAGTATCTGCCGGAATTTGTAACCTTTTCTTCACCTTGAAAATTCGTGCGAGGGATTGATCAATCGTGGTGCGAGGAATGATTCTACTTTCAATATCCCGGATCATGGCATCCTGAAGTGCGTTTACTTTTTCCAGGTCATGGCAAATGAGAAATATATCAACTCCGGCCCGGGTTCCAAGTTCAGGAATGGACTCCAACTTATCTTCGACAGCCTGCATCTCCAGATCGTCTGACATGATCAGTCCTTCAAAACACAGAGAATTTCTCAACAGATCATTTAAAATAGCAGGGGAAAAAGTGGCAGGACGGTCGGCATCCCAAGACGGATAGATTACATGCGCTGTCATGAGGACCTCTAGTCCCTGTTCGATGGCGTGACTAAAGGGGATAAGCTCAATTTGTTCCAGTGACTCCCGCGTTCGTTCAACCCGAGGTAGCATGAAGTGAGAATCTTGCGAGGTATCTCCGTGCCCGGGAAAATGTTTGCCGACAGGAATGACCCCGGAATCATAAAATCCGCGAATCAATTCAGCACCCAAACGTGCCACCTTTTTTGGGTCACTATCCAGAGCCCTGTGACCAATTATGGGATTTGCAAGGTTGGAGTGGACATCAAGAACTGGAGCGTAGTCCATATTTATACCAACAGCTCGCAACTCTTTTCCCATACCAAGTCCGAACCGGTAAGCCAGTTCATTTGAGTCGGCTTGCCCCAGGCAAGACATGGGAGGAAACTGGGTAAAAGGTGTGCCCAGTCGAGCAACTCTTCCTCCCTCTTGATCTACCGAAATGAAAAGCGGAGGAATTTCCGGATTGTCAGCCGTCAACGACTGGAGGTCGTTGATCAAATTGTGCAACTGATCAGGATTCTTAAAATTGCGCTCGAATAAAATTAAACCGCCAATGCCCTGCTGAACAATCAGTTCTTCCGTGCGAGTATTGAGTGTGGTTCCCTCAAACCCTGATACAATCATTTGGCCGGTTTGTTGTTTCAGCGAAAGCAAAAGGAATAAGACTCAGGGTAGTGTTGATGAAAAGGGTCTGCCATTACTGCAAGCGGGCATCGTTGCCCGATTCGGCAACGGTATGTTACCATAACTTAATAACTTCAAACTAACGGGAAGCAGAAATTTAAGAGCTTCTTATAAAATATTTAATACTAGAGACCTCAATATATATGTTACGCAGAGTGGTGATCACTGGCCTCGGCGCAGTCAGCCCGAATGGCATCGGTTTAAAAACTTTTTGGGAAAATACGTGTAAAGGCATCAGTGGCATAGACCGCATTGCCAGCTTCGATGCTTCTGCCCTGACATGTCAGATTGCCGGTGAAGTGAACCAGTTCGACCCTTCACTTTATTATTCCAAGTCAGATTTAAAAAAGCTGCCACGGTCTGTACCTTTGGCCGTAGCTGCGACCCAGGAAGGTCTAGCGAATGCAGGAATTGATCTCACCTCTTTTTCTGAAGAAGATTTTGAAGGGCTGGGAGTTCTGGTCGGGAGCGGCGGGTCGGGGTTCGACTTTTCCGAAAAACAGTTTGAAATTTATTTCTCCAATCAGAAAAACAAAATCAGCCCATACGCCATTTCCAATTCACTGGTAGGAATGTTGTCGAGCGAAATTTCTATGTACTTTGGGTTCCAGGGGCGGAGTCATGTGATCTCCAATGGATGCACCAGTTCCTCTGATGCATTGGGTTACGCTTTCAATACAATCAGGTTCGGTCAGGAAGACTGGTTTGTTTCCGGTGGGGTGGAAGCTTGCGTCACTCCGGCGATGATGCATGGATTCGAAAGAATGAAAGTCAATCCAATAAACTATAACGATGCACCCACACGTGGCTCGCGTCCGTTTAACAAAGACAGGGAAGGCTTCGTGCTCGCCGAAGGTGCCTGGACAGTCATTCTGGAAGAAATGGAACACGCCAAGGCGCGAGGGGCAGAAATTATCGCAGAAATTGTTGGCTACGGCACGACCTGCGATGCCTATCATCGAGTAGCCATCATGCCCGATGGCAAACAATCTTCGCGAGCCTTGAATCTTGCTTTGAAGGATGCCAAGTTGAATAAAGAGGAGGTGGACTATATTAATTTCCACGGCACCTCAACAATGCTCAATGATAAAGTTGAAACTCTGGCGGTCAAACGAACGTTTAACAGTCATGCCATGAATATCCCTGCAAGCTCAACCAAATCCATGGTTGGGCACCCACAAGGGGCATCAGGAGCACTCGGAGTGACCGTTTCTGCCCTGTCCTTGAAAAATGGATTCATGACACCCACCATTAATATGGAAAATCCGGACCCGGAATGCAATATGGATTATGTTTCCAATGTAGGAAGAGAAGGCAAACTGAATATTGCTATCAGTAATTGCATTTCGTTCGGATCAAAAAATTCCGCCATTGTTCTGAAAAAATTTATGTAAATCATAAAAACTTTGAAATCCCTATCAAAGCTATTAGCGGTAGCCCTACTTCTATCGCTAGGCGGCTGCGCCGAAAAACTGGTGGATTTGAATGTCACCATCGTGGATCAAACACCGCATTGGAAAACCAAATATATAGGAAGTTACGAAGAATTGGGCAACGATGTCTTACTTCTTGCGTCGGTGCAGGCAATAGATGAAGAAGTAAAACTCAAACCCGCCATCGAAATTCCGAAAGGCAAGTTGAATGCGCTGAGAGTCATGCAACGTCAGGAGTTTAATCAGGACGGTATTCAGGGTTTCAAAAACCCCCAAGTGGCTGGGGAAGACAATGACGGGTTGCTGAATTTTTTTGAGACGGAGCGGACAAAAACCGAAGCTGCGTTCAAAGAGTTTTCCTCAGCGATCATTGTAGAGGGAAATGAAGACCGAATAGTGGCAACCAACGAAAACTTCACCAATAGAGATCTTCCAAAAGCCCAAAAAAGTTCTACTAGCCTAAACCACGACAATTCCAAACCCGATAAAAAATCCAGCAGGAAGACGGCAACTGGTCCACCCACGAGCCAGCGGGAAGCAAAGTACAGATAACCACCGATGACCATAGATAAAGTTTCCCTCTCCCCTGGAGGAAAGAGGCTAGGTGAGGGGGATTGCAATGGACCTCTTTTTTAAAGGGGGAGAAAGTTCTCGCGCCCATTGGCCCCGCGTCGAGTGGGTGGGCTAACGATAAGGCATTTTGTTGCCTTCTAGCTGTTTAACTATGTCGGATTCGAACTGGTTTTCTACACGGACGAATTCTTCGAACTCTCTCGGACTTTTGAACTCAAAAACTTTGGGTTCTTTTTGTCCGCAAATTTCTTCATCCTGCTCAACCGTTAACATATTATTTTCTACGGACCGTATCACGAATTTTTTCCGCGTCATAAATTTCCCGAAAATTTCCTGATAAACGGGCTCTAGATTAAGTGCCATGAAACGTCTCCTACAATAAGTTCAGTGTAATAATTGAATAGTAGAATTTTAACTTCCCCTAAAAGTAAAATCAAACTAATTGCACTCATTTGGCGTTGGGCCAGCCGGCAATATGTTTTTTCTGCATTCAATCGGTACCTCGGATTAACGGTCTATTGTCTTGCTATGATATACCCTCCTCTTATAGGGAGGGGCCTGAGGAGGGTTGGCTGGTTTTTGATTGAGCAAAATAATTTGTTTCGCTCAAGGAAGAAATCAAACCTTCTCTATTACCCCTGCGGGGCATGAAAGCAAAGGGAAAATATAACGGAATGAAGGGGGGTAATCATTTCTCTCCATGCTCATATATGTCTAAACAATTTTTCATTAGCCATCTCTTAACAGTTCTAAAGTTTTATGCTATTCTATGCCCAGTAATTCGGTGAGTGATTCCTTCCACCGTTCTGCTAGGTCTCACCTACCGTGTATCCCAGACAGTTTTACTTATTTTTTATAATGACAAATCGAATATCCCTCAATCGTATAGCAGAAACACTCATTCAAGAGTCGAGCACCCCATTCAGCATGGAAGAGTTTGCGAAAAGTCTTGAAAGTCGGTGGCAAAAAGAAGTTTCTGATTCTGCTATGAAGCGGTTGAAGAAAGTTTTGCTAAACCATTCTTCGCTGATCGGTATCCATGACAGCAATTTCATTCCCTTTCGCGCTGTGGTTGAAAAGATCGGTCACGTATCTTTATCAATGCAGTTGGGGAAATGGGAGTTGAAGGAAGGGGTCCTAATACCGGGGCATCGTTTGATTCCTTTTATGCCGACGAACCTTAAAGAGAGTGAATTGACGTTTCAGAATCCAGATGGTAATGAAATTCCCAAATTGAAAAAATCTTATTTTATTCAGGACATTATTCCTTTTTACCAATACTGCGGAGGTGCGCATTTTCCCGAAGAAATTAAGATCAATGAATGGATTCCCGGGAAAAGTCGCATGACGGTCACTGTTTGGGACATGAAAACTTTATATAAGAATTTCTCTTTCCGGCCGGGGGATGCTGTTTTGATTGAATTAGTTGACTATGATAAGGGAATCTATCGGGTGCGCCCCTATTCCTCGCAGCAATATAGGTTTGATCGGTTGCGCATGCGGGCGCTTTATATTGCTTTGGCAACTCAGATGGACCCGCTTTGTCAGGATGAAAAATTTTGTTCTACCGGCCTAGAAAAACAATTGCTGCGTATCCTATTTTCTGTGGACTCGAAAGTGTTTCGCGAGGTGGAGGTTTTTTCTGTCACGGACTTTCTGGAGTCTCTTAAAGAGTGGACAGTTGTTGGGTGTGAAGCTGGCGGGGTGCAGATGGTCCCTGTCTGGCAAGAGGAGCAGGGACGTCTCATTCGTTCCGATGCCAATCGGCCAGTCAAGGGTGAGTTGGGGTCGTTGAATAAAATATTTAAGAATTTACAACTGGCCTTAGACGCATTGGAGTTTAAATCCATGCTTTATACGGTCATGGCTTCGGACAAATACAAACTGGAAGCCGTTTTTTTCCTGCTGTTCGGAGGCCAGGGTGATTTGTTCAAGGACAAAAAACAGCATGAAGTGTTTTATGGTTATCTGCGCGAACTTTTGTTTAAGATTTGTGAAGATCTTAAAGTCCGGGAGTCGCATTTGATCGCAAGTTTGCGCGAGCAATGTGTGGATCTTAAGTTGAGTCTGGTTGGGGTATTACGGTTTCTTGAAGACCAGGAAGTTGGGCTGGAAGACTTGCCAGTAGACTTATTGAACCAGATTATCGAGCTGGACCATTTTTGCACGGACGTGCTTCACCAGTTTGCTGAGCGGGAACGGCCACTGGAGTTGAAATTTGTTCGTGAAGTACGTATTGCCTTAAAAGTGGTGTTGCCGCAACTTTCGATAGTGGAAGAGGAAGTTTATTCTCGCCTGGCGATTTATTAGAGAACCGCTGTCCCGTTGAGGGAATGACCAGAAACATTTTCTACCTGCACCTTTACCGTATCCCCGGCTTTTAATATCCCTTCCCCACCCTGAATATTTGCGCTCCAATATTGCGGATTCCTCCCTTTGAAAACGTAGCCCGGTTTGGATGATCGGCCTTCTATCAGCACCTCAATATTTTTACCGATAAAAGCTAGGCCCTGCTCGGCGGTCAACCGACTTTGCAGAGCAATGATTTCCTGCAGTCTGCGCTTTTTGGTTTCTAAGGGAACCGAATCGGGCAATTCATTCGCCGGGGTTCCGGGTCTGGGGCTGTATGAAAACATGAAGCTACT
>CAJQRI010000011.1 GCA_905612265.1 uncultured Nitrospinota bacterium
ATTGTTGAAAGAAAAATATGTTGAACTGCAAGAATTTGAATTAATTTTTAGTGAATATCAGGATCTTTTTTATAAAAAGTCCAGTGGACTGTTTAATCCATCTAATGCAGATATCACCAAAGGAAAGTTAATCCAACTAACGTAAACTTGTCTGTGCTTGGAAGAAAAAAATGCAGAAAACAAAGAACGTTTATGAAAATTTATACCCGTGTGAAGCGACAAACAGTAAAAGACGCAATGAGAGTTTGGAATGTGAAATAAAAGCACGTTGACAATGCCCTGAGAAACATTGGGTGTGGCATTTCTGACGCATTATAAGGCTTTGATTTTATTGGTATTGTGGGGAGGGGGATATAGCGAAGCCGGTGCCTAGTGTGAGTGGGTGTCTATAGCAGTCTTAAAAATTCCCAAAATTTAAAAATGATGGCTTATCTCTTATTATCCATAAACTTTCCAGCTGCTGAACTTCCATATTTGGAAATACATCAAACCCTTGCCCAATAAATACCTATATATAAGTATAGTTAGGTGGAACCTATATTTCATGCTAGGGTTACTAATTACATGGTTAAATTTTTTTTATGTTACCCCTGTCAAAGAGTTTTTAGTAATACCCTTAGAGGACTTAAATGATGTTGAAGAAGCTAATAATATATTTAATGGCACCTGTATTTTCCCTTTCGATGATATTCAACCAGTCTGCCTATGCGGAATGGTATCTAGGTGGAGCTGTGGGGGTAGCTATTCCACATACTGTTGATGATCTAAAATCAACGGGTGACGGCTTTTCCGTAACTTCTTCAGGGTTTGACGCAGAGACAGCATTTGTAGGGGGAATAAAGGGCGGTTATTTTTTCGAAAGCATTCCATATCTTGGAGTGGAGGTTAACTGGTCAATGAGTGCCCCCGATACAGACAAGGAAGCAGTAGCATTAACTATTAGTGGTACTGCAACAGGTCTTGGTTCGGGACAAGTCTCAGGAGATTTTTTATTTAGTGCTGATGTTGACTCTTATTCCTCCTACGGTTTTTTAGCTATGTTGCGAGCAACCGATGAAGACGCAAAAGCAGAATATTTCGGCATACAGCCATTTTTAGGGCTAGGTTTTATGGTTAGCACCATCGACGTAAACAGTGCAACTCTTTTTAATACGGCTGGGACGCAACTTAGCACAACGGCAAATAGCGACAGCTCAACCGATGTCGGGTTTATATTATCTACGGGGTTGAACTACATCGTTTCTGATAATATCAAGGTATATAGTGAGTACAAGTTTGGAACTGTAGAGCATAACTTAACGATGGATGCTGGGGTTGACTCTAAGTTTACCAGTGAGTCGTCTTCAGTAGTTTTTGGTGCTAGTTATAGCTTCTAGTTTGTTCGGCTTCTTAATTCCTCCAATTGTCAAGGATGGGCCAGCCTTCGGGTTGGCCCTATTTTTTTGCACTCAATCTAGAAAGAACAATGACACACAGATTTTAGAAGAATCACAAGTTCAAGACGTTATCGAAAACTATGTACCTGATAAATATAAAAGCGTTTGTCTGGTAGCAGCTTATAGTTTGTTGAGGCGGAGTGATATTCTTGCCTTGAGGAAACAGGATGTTGATTTCAGGGGTGGTGGGATAACCATCATTCAGAAAAAAAGTAAATGTTCTGTTTTTATCCCAATTACGGATGCGCTTAAATCTGCTTTTGAAACTGTCCGGATCAGGCCATTACAAGATGATGGGCTATGGTTTCCAGATATTGTACCTATCAATTTATCGCAAGCGGTTATCAGGTCGTTTAAAAAGACCAAGATCGATTATGGTTCCTTTCACCACTTCCGACACTTTGGCGCCTGTTTTTTTATTAAACAACGGCTTACCTATTGAGATTGTTTCAAAGATACTTGGACACAAAAGTATTCAAACAACTCAGGTTTATGCCAGGGTTAAAAGGGAAACTGTGAAGGAAGCGATGAAGGTTTTCAACGCTAGATAACTATAAGCAGTCAAGAATGGGGCAGAAATCGGATGTTAAAACTTTGACGCACTATAAGACTTTGATTTTATTGGTGTTGCAAGGAGATTTTTTAAACTATTTATTAAAGGAGCGGATGACATCTCGGGAAACGGGTCCCTCTTTTTTTTGTGGAGCTTTTGCTTCTTTCGAGAACACCAAGTCAGGATTAATGGAAAGCGGGGAAGTTTGCGACCATGAAGTTTCAAACTCACTGAATGGAACGAAAAATAAAATATAGTTGAAGGGGAACCAGAAACGATCTGTTTCTAAATCCGCTTTGACCCTGACATAGTATTTTTCATTTGGGTCCAACTTATAAATTGGGGCAATTGGAATATCTTTCAATGTGAGCATCAGTCGTTGATATCGAGCTTTTTTCCGAGTGATTATATTTCTTTTAAGATTTTTCCCGAATTCTGAGAATCGGTATATTTTTTTGAGTGAGTCAAAATGGATTCGATGTCGTACCTTGTTGGAGCTGACAAGACTATCCATCCATATCGTATTGGCTTTGCGAAGTTCAATTTCGAAGGTAAAACCCATGGGAACACCGTTATTGATGGCTTCCTGGATTTTTTCAGTGAAACCATCGATCAGCCTGGCGTTCATCACCACATACTTGCCTTTTGTAGCAACACCAATATTGACAACATCGGGCGATACTGCCGATACAGGCGAAACTAGCGCCATAGTCAGCATGAAAAAGGCTGAAACCCAAAAAGAAATCAGGTCAGGTCGTTTGATTCTGGAAAAAACTATACGTTTCAACTAAGCCTTGCTCCAAAGAAACCTTAGGTTGCCATCCAAAACCATCATGAAACTTTTTGTAGTCGATAACACTTCTGCTCTGATCTCCATGCCGAGCTGAACCATGATCGACAGAAATTTTCTTGCCCGATACTCTCAACAGGCATTCGGCTAAAGATTTTACACTGGTCTCATTTCCCGTTGCCACATTAAACGTTCCAGTGCACGAGTGATCCAGTGCTATTAAATTTGCTTGTGCAATATCCCGAACTGAAATGAAGTCGCGGGTTTGTTCTCCATCGCCACAAATAACCGGTTTTTGATCCTTGATCAACCTGTCGCAGAATATCGCGACGACTCCTGCTTCCCCTTGCGGGTTCTGGTTCGGACCGAAAACATTACTATAACGAAGAATGGTCGTGCTCAATCCAAACTGCTCGTTATAAAACTTTAAATAGTTCTCCGCAGACAATTTGGAAATGCCATATGGGCTCAATGGTTGACACGGATGATCTTCGTTAGCCGGGAAATAAATTTGTTCTCCATATATTGCACCCCCGGTCGACGCAAAGATGAATTTTTCAATTTTTAAAGATACCGCACATTGAAGAAGTTGTAAAGTTCCAATAATATTGGAGTTAGCGTCAAATAGTGGATTGATGAGTGATTCGGACACTGATATTTGGGCCGCATGATGGTTGATGGCATTAATTTTTTCACTCTTAAGAACTTCGGTGATTTTTGGATCGAGAATATCTATTTCATAGAACTTTGCCTTGGGGTTAAGAAACTGCAACCTTCCCGATGACAGGTTATCAATTACGGTGACACAATGACCCGCTTCAATATAGGTGTTGACGATATGGGAACCTATGAACCCTGCACCGCCTGTGACTAAAATATTCATGGGCTGTCATCTTTTAATAGTTTAGTTAACTCAAATAGAACCTCTAACGCTTCTCTCGGGGACAGCTCGTTGGGGTCAACCTGCCTTATTTTTTGTATCAAAGGATTTTCCGGATCCGGGAAAAGACCGAGTTGGCTGGAGGAGGGCTGATTTTCATGATTCTCGGAATGAGAGATTTTAGGGAACCCCACCTCATCAAACTCACTTTGTTCCAGGTTGAACAAAACTTCATGGGCGCGATCGAGAACTTTTTTAGGCAACCCTGCCAGTCGTGCTACTTGAATGCCGTAGCTTTTATCGGTTCCTCCAGGAACAATTTTTCGGAGAAAAATGATTTCATCATTCCATTCCTTGATCTGGACATTGAAATTTTTCACTCCCGGAAGGACAAGGGAAAGATCGGTCAATTCATGGTAATGAGTGGCAAAAAGTGTTTTAGGTCCACCTCCCTGATCGGCTTTATGAAG
>CAJQRI010000012.1 GCA_905612265.1 uncultured Nitrospinota bacterium
AGTACTGATGTCATGCGTCCTTTGAAAGAGCTACCTGATCGTGTGGGACGCATTCCTCATGGACAGACTTCTGAAAAACTGGTTGGTAAAACCATGGACTGGTTTGGCAAGAAGTTTAAAATTATTGGTAAGGGGGAAAGCGACTGGGCTAAAGAAGTCCCGGTGGTTAACATCAAGGATTGGGTAAAGTACATGCTTCCGCCTAAAGGACAACCTGGTCATGTTGATGATCAGATCAAACAGGTCAAGGCTTATGACGGTACTGTATTGGATTATGACTGGAAAGGAAATCAAGTGCTTTCCGAGCGGGAAACGGTTACTGAATGGCCGAAATATAAATCCCCGCATCCTGGCAAACGCCATCCAATTCAATTTGATCAACACGGCAAACTGGCGTGGCCACATTTAGCTCCGCATTTTGGTAAGCGTGTTCCATTTGCCCGTCATCATGGTGGTGCTCCTTGGTTGGAGCCATTTCACATGAAGACAGACCATGACATCATCAGCAGAACGGAATCCGGTAGCGGACGTTCTGGACCGAACGTTGAAAGTAGTGCACCGGCAAAACCGGGTGAACAGGGCCGTTGGAGTCTTTGCCCTCCAGGTGCTGGACGCAAGCAGTACAACCTGCATTTTATTAATACACCGATGGAGCTTACCGGACAGGTAGGAATCACTCCTCCGGTTATTGATAAATACGGTTTGATTTATGTGATTGATGAGGAAATGGCTGAAAAGAAAGCAGATCCTAAAAAAGCCATTCCTTTGGTCATTCGTGCGAACGTGTACGATTGTGTAGATGTCCTGCTTACAAGTGAATGGGATGATGATGACTTTACCAATTTTCAAATGTCAAAAGTCAACATTCATCCGCATTTCTTTCAATTCGATAATCAGGCCTCAGATGGTGTTATCACTGGTTTCTCTTACGACCAGTCTATGAGGTCATATAAGCAGTTCACCAAAAAAATGAAAGATGGACATCATGTTGGAATGCCGGTCCCGATGAACGCCAGGTTGTTGAAGGCGACGAAACCAGGTGATGACACGATCGAGATCAAAATGGCGGACCATTCGCCGACTTACCATGTTGGAGCTGATATCATCGTTGGTATTGCAATTCCCAATGGTAAAGACGCGCGCTGGATCACGAACATCACGCCTGACCCCAACAAAGGTCCGGCCAAAGATGGCAAATACACCATCAAGTTTGGCGAAGGCATGACCCACGCTCACAAAGCGGACGAAATTGTCACTACTGAGTATGTTCGTTATCGCTGGTGGGTAGATGTTGATATTGGATTGGTGTTTTGGCATGACCATGCTTTTGGTGCGACCACTTGGCCGCATGGTGGTATTGGGTCCACAATTGTTGAACCTTGGGGATCTACGTATCATGATCCTACAACTGGTGAAATGATACGAAGTGGTCCTGTAGCCGATATTCATAGTACCGAAATTGTTGGCTACAATACGCAGGGAAGTTTCCGTGAACTGGTGGCGCAGGTGAGTGATACCGTCCCTCATACTGCACAATTGGTAACGGAAGGTAATCCACCGGGACTATCGCGTGAGAATGCGATTGCAGCGGGTCAGTCGATTTCCTTCCAGATGCCTACGGATATGTTGTCGGCTGCCTTTCCTTTGTTGAATGGTGGAACCCATACAACAGGTGGTGCTTTCAACTTCCGTGCAGCTTCACTGGCATCTCGATTACTGAATAACAAGGATGCATCTAAGTTGTTCAGCAGTAAAGCACATGGTGATCCTTCTACACCTATGTTAAGAGCTTATGTGGGAGATAATATTGTCTTCAGGCTCTTGGCGGGTATGCAGAATGAGACCCATACTTTTGTTGTGTCTGGGCATGGTTATCGTCCTGAGCGTTATGATCGGGACTCCCGCGTGACGAATACCATCCATGTCGGAATTGCTGAGCGTTATGACTTGCCCAGTAAAGCGGGTGGTTATCAGCAAATGGCGGGTGATTATCTTTACTAC
>CAJQRI010000013.1 GCA_905612265.1 uncultured Nitrospinota bacterium
CTCGTCGGCTTCCACTCTTATCAGTGAGGGCTGACTGACATTGACGGCTTCATAGAAACCTTCAGGCGTTACACCTTTAAAGTTTTGAGGAAACGTTTCAGCCAGTAACGGCAGGTAGCGAGAACAAAACGGTCTACCCTGTGCAATCATGCGCTCCCAGAACAAAGATTGCGATTCATGTATGGCCATGGTCAGTGCTTCCGATACTGGCAAGTCGCGTCCATCCTGCATACGTCCCTGTTCATAAAGCCCATGTCCTGTCTCATGAATGACGGCATACAATGATTCGACAAAATTATCTGTGCGATAGCGTGTGGTAATACGCACATCCGTTGGGTGACTACCACCACAAAAGGGATGTACCGAAACATCCATTCTGCCCTTATCAAACTGGAAGCCCATCTCTTCACTTATTTTGCGCCCCAAGGCTTCCTGCTCATCAATTGGAAAATGACCATCCATGAAAGAAGTTTCGGGTTGATAGTCAGACTCCTGAATAGATTTTATCAGCGGAATCAGTTCAGCTTTAAGTCGATCAAATACCGGAGTTATATCTTTCTGTGTAGTGCCTCTTTCATAAATATCAATATTTGCATCATAAGCCTGCATCTCAGGAGAAACATAGCCCGCCCATTTTATTTTCAAATCTACCAGATGTTTTAAAACCGGAGCAAAATCAGAAAAATTATTTTCAGCGCGGGCTTGCACCCAAACTTGATGAGCACGTGAAGACAGTTCCGCCAATTCAGTGACCAATGATTTGGGAATTTTTGTCGCCATATCAAATTCACGGCGGGCTTCGACAATATTGCACCATTCAAAAGTGGTGAATCCATTTTCATTGTCCCGAGGGAGACGATCCAACAGTTTTCCCATTTCAGGGTGAGTCGTCTTTTCATGCAGGACTCCGGCCAGGGCTCCTAGTTGTTGCGCTCTGGACTCTGCGGCACCTGTCGGCATGATGACCTCCTGGTCCCAATGCAGAATACCCATGACCCCACCTAGCCTGTTACTCTCCTTTAGCTTGTCGACAAGTGAAAGATAGTCGTCCTTTAAAGCTTCATTCATACTGTTTATTGCCTCTGGTTTAGATCGATCACATTAATTAAAAAATCAATATTTATTTTAAGCTTCTGGTTATTTTGGGCTTTGATCCCGGACAATGCGCACCTTTCCAGAATCCATGATCAAGACCTTTTCACCAGGTTTAAGCTCCTCATCGTTTACTTGGACAATTGCATAAGCCTCCCCTTCATCAGGCTGGATGATGAATTCCGATGCATCGCCGCTTGTTATAACATCTTCAGTAGTATGCCCTAGCACCCCACCTATTACCGCCCCGCCTAAAGCACCCAATACACGCGTAGCAGTGTTTCCACCCAGTGTGGAACCCGCAAGCCCACCTGCTGTTGCTCCTGCTGCGGCCCCGACCCCTGATTCAGTTCCCTTTATTTCCACATCTCTTACGGAAACAATAACTCCCTTTTTAAAATATTGAGGTGAACCCATTTCATTACGGTTATAGGTCGAACCCGAATGTAAAGAACAGTCCGAAACTCCTAGGAGAAGAATCATTAAAAGGAAAACTCTTATTTTTCTATACATGGCACACTCCATAAAAAGTTCTCTGGTATAATTAAGAATAATCTAGCGGCATATAATGAGCGAGGTATATTTAAGGATAATCGCTGGCTTGGATTTTTTAATATCGTTCTTACTAATAGTATCAAAACCTGAGGTAAATATGGAACCTGATAAAGAGACCCTCGAAACTGTAAAGGCCCGGCTTGATGTTTTACGTAAAGGAATTGTCAGTGAAGAAAACTCCGTCAATTATTACAAGACCCTTATTGAGAAAACTCCTGAAGATTCGGACGCTAATATCGGGATGCGAAGAATGTATTCCGGCCTGATGTTGGAGGAAAAAAAACACGTGGAGCGTTTTCGAGAACTTATTAATGAATGGGAACAAAGACTCAAAGAGCTCTAAGTTTCTCCATTATATTCTTAATATTACCCTTCCCTCCTACCACATACCCAAATTGATCTAATTTTAATTATTATTTTTCGAATAAGTCGCTCAATGTAAATTCTATTGTAAATTTTTCTCTATTATCTATCCTTGACAATTTATAGGGCTTATTTTATTATTGATAACAGTTCTCATTATTATTTTAAGGGGCTACAGTTCTCGTACTCATCAGCATATAAATACTAACAAATATAATGGTTTACCCATCATGCCGTCTGCAAAAAGCACAATGACTCAAAAACCTGTTTTCTTAAAAACCTTAATTCTATTGGCTTTATTTTTGAGCCATAATATCTGGGTCCCCAACCTTGCCCAAGCAATAAACCAGGAGACCATAGATAGAACTAAGAAAATTGTCATGATGCTAAACATCGCCGCCAAGGAATTTGAAGAAGGTGTGGTGGATGGAAAAATTGTAATACCCCCGGAATATGAAGAGAGCAAAGTATTTTTGCAGCAGGCTATAGAACGATTTGAAAGAGTATCCACAGAAATCAAAAAACCAGAACAAGCAGAGGTCCTCAAAAATCGGTTACTGAAATTGTTTGAAATGGTCAAAGAAAAAGTGGATTCACGAAAAATATGGAAAGAAGTAAACAGTATCAATACTGAAATACTTGCTACTTTTAATGTAAGAATTTATAAAACACCAATAACACCAGTATCGCTTGCAAATGGTAAGTATATATATGTGCGTAACTGCTATGTATGCCATGGTAATAAAGGTGACGGTGATGGCCCTCTAGCTGTCCACTTTGATCCCTCCCCCGCCGTTTTATCAAATCCTAAAATAACAGGAGATGCGAATACCACCGCCTACGATAATTTTGAAGTGATTACTGTTGGGATTGCCAACACCGCAATGATCAGTTGGACTGCGACGCTTTCCGACCAGGAGATTTGGGATGTTACCTATTATCTTAGGACCTTTTCTAATGCAGACTTAAAACTCCCGCCAGTAAATCTTGAGCTCGCAGCTATCGAATCATCCGCAGATGCCAGCAAGGACCTTATTGACCAGGTCGTTGAAGAGGTCAGAAGACTTCTTGAAGAAAGTTTAAATATTTACAAATCAGGTCAAGTTGATAATGCTGCCGAATTAGCTTTTGATGCTTATCTGGCCTATGAAAAAATTGAGTCTAATCTTATTAACAAAGACAAAGAACTTGGTGTGAGCCTTGAATCAACTTTTAGTCGTTATAGGGGCGAAATCAAGCGAAATGCGCCTTTAGAGGAAGTAGAAATCCTCTCTAAGGAAATCAACATTAAACTTGCAAAAGGATTGGAACTGCTTAAAAGTGAGGTCGGTTTTACCGGGATGTTCTTTCAATCATTCTCCATTATTGTACGTGAAGGATTTGAGGCCATTCTCATCATTGCAGCTTTGATCGCATTTTTGGTTAAATCCCGCAACCAGAGCCGGGTGAAATCTGTCCACATCGGCGTTGTAGTTGCCATTCTTGCCAGTTTTGCTACTGCATATATAGTTCATGAGGTATTGCATCTAAGTATGGCCAGCCAAGAACTTCTTGAAGGTTGGATCATGCTGGTTGCTGTTGCGGTATTATTTTCGGTCAGCTATTGGCTAGTTTCAAAAATAGATAATAAAAGGTGGCAACAGTACATCAATAAACAAATGAGTGGAGCGCTATCAAAAGGAAATATTTTCACCCTAGGTTTCGTGGCTTTCATATCTGTTTACCGCGAAGGATTCGAAACTGTTCTTTTTTATAAGGCTCTTTATTTATATTCAGGAGATTCAACCTCTGGAATCATTCCAGGTTTTTTGGCAGGGTGTGCCGTTCTAGCAGTGGTCTTTTATTTGATCAACACT
>CAJQRI010000014.1 GCA_905612265.1 uncultured Nitrospinota bacterium
CTGCCTAAGGCCTTAATCTTCTCCATTAGGCTCCGGGAGATCTCACTAGGTTCTAGTGTCAAATCCGCACCGTCAGAAAACAGGAAGACCCCTTTTAGCGATGCTGGCCCTGGATAACGCTCGGCCAATTCATCAAACACCTGGGTTAGATCGGTAAAAGGACGATGCGGCTGGTAAAGATTTTCAACCGCTCCGGCCGCCATCTTTTCGATATCATCGGAAGCGAAATAATAATCTACATTAAAATCTTTCTCCAGGTTCTTCAGATAGAGAGCGTTCGACGCCAGAGCTTTTTTTATCAGATCTATTCGTGGAAACTCATCCGTCTTTATGGAAAGGCTTTTACTGTTATCAAGTAAAACCGCTATGGAGTTTTTGAGGGTCTGGCTTTTGCGGTATTCCAGTTCGGGCTTTAACAGGATCAACAGCAACAACGTGAACGCCGCCACCCTGAGTACAAAGAGAAGAAGTTTTCTGGAACGAGAGCCAACCCGGTTCAAGCTGGTCCAAAAGAACCAGAGCGCAAGGGGAATCAAAACACCGAGCACAGCGAAGGTCACGACCGGGTCTTCTGGAGACCAATGCAGTTTCCATTGGTTATAAACTTTAGGATCTATCCCCAATAATTTTGCCAGCCAGTTCATCTCGGATTGTACCTGCGCAAACGTTCAAGAATGATGGGCAGATGCACCATGTCTTTTTTATAGTCCAGAGTCAGCGCATACATGATGACGTTAACGCCCAGGCGGATGGCAAGCTGTCTCTGCCTGCGTCCCCCTGTTATCACTTCATAATTCCAGTGCCCTAACTTATTGCGTGACCATGCGCCCCCTTGATCGTTGGAGCTGTATAGCAGAACAGTCCTGCCCTTAATGGATATCCCTTCCAGATACGGTTTAACGATGGATCGACCCGACACTGTATTGAGCAAATAAAAAGATCGAAAAACAGAATGGTCACGTTGGATTTTTCTAAGGGGATTCTGCGGAAACAATGCAGATATCATTTTTTGGACGGAGGTATCGAATGCGGAGTCGGCCTGTGCAGAATTGTCGTCTATAAAAAGAAATCCACCATAACTCAAATAATTTCGTAAAACCTTCAGGTCTTTTTCCGGAAAAGGACTGAACTCATCATCACCGCCCATATATATAAATGGGTGGCGGAACAAGTCAGGATCAGAAACGTTCAGCGCTACCGGCTCCCGGTTGACTTCAATGGAAGTTCTGCGTGTGACCTGAGCAAGAAGACTTCGCAGGGCTTCTGGGCGTGGGTTATCGTTACCGCCTTGATACTTGATCCATGGCAGGGTCAGGTTGGAATAGCCAGCCACAACCGGAGATATATTCTTTTCCCAGGTTACAAAAAACAGAACAAAAATAGATATTGTGAAAAATTTTAGCATCGTTGAAAGTTTAAATCAGAAAGGGGTCTCATAGCAATGGATCAAAAATTTTTCTCCCACCCTAGTAATGAATAATTCTTTTTGTACCTCAGGGGTTCGCAAGGTAAACTTAAACCTCATTCTAATTTCCAACCCTTAGCAAATAAAACTTATGCCACGAACTGTTTTGCTCAACCCTGGCCCGGTAAATGTAACCGATCGGGTCCGGCAGGCATTAATCCTCCCCGATCTATGCCATCGGGAAAAAGAATTCTCAGATCTTATGGCAGCGATCCGCTCAAAATCACTCAAAGCTTTTGATATCGAAAAGGAATACACATCCGTACTCGTCTCCGGATCGGGAACAGCGGCGCTGGAAATGGCGGTCTCTTCCTCCCTAACTCCGGGCCGATCAATGCTGGTCATCCAAAACGGCGTCTATGGTGAACGCATTGGGAAAATCTGCGATATTTATCAGTTCCGCCAGCACTCTCTCAAACTTACATGGGGAGAACCACCCTGCCTAGAAAGCATCGAAAACAAATTAAAAAAAAACCCCGACATAGAAGTGGTAGCTCTAGTACATCATGAAACAACGACCGGACTTTTAAACCCTTTAAAAGAAGTGGGCACACTTGCCCGACGTTATAACAAAGTCTTTTTGGTGGACTGTATCAGCAGTCTGGCTGGAGATGAGATCAATTTCGAGACCTGCCCCATTGATATTGCAGTCGGCACCGCCAACAAATGCGTGCAGGGTTTTCCGGGCGTGTCTTTTGTCCTGTTTCGGGAAAAAGAATTGCCACGCTTGCGCAAAATTCCTGAGCGGACTCTTTACTTCAACCTAACCGGCTATCACAAAGCTCAGGAAGCAGGCGGGGTGTTGTTCACACCTGCAATTCCGGCTCATTACGCACTCGATGTCGCGTTGGATGAACTGATTGAGGAAACAGTAGCGGCCCGGGTGCAACGTTATGCCAACGCCGCGAAATTTTTACGCGCAGGATTTAAAGATATCGGCTTGGAATTTCTAATTCCAGAAGGCTTGCGAAGTAACTGCCTAACTAGCCTTCGGCTACCAAAGGGAATGAACTATGAAAAACTTCACGGGGAGTTGAAGGCCAACGGATTCGTCATCTATGCAGGACAAGGCAACCTCAGCGACAATATTTTTCGCATCGCTAACATGGGTGATATAAAACAAGAAGAATTTGAGCGGCTTCTGCAAGTACTTAAAGCTACGGTAAGACTTTCTTAAAATCAGGCCTTGGGCACCATCATACGCATGAAAGCATTCAGAAGGTTGGGATCAAATTCATGACTCATCTTAGGTTTTATAATGGTGAGAGCTTCCATAGTTTTCAAAGATCTCTTGTAACTTCGGCGTGTGGTCAGCGCATCATAAACATCGATCAACTTACAGATTCTCGCGAATCGTGAGATATCCTCACCGGCAAGTCCCTGATGATAGCCCTCGCCATCGTATTTCTCATGGTGCTGGCTACCATTAGCAAGACTTTTTCTCCATAGCATCCCAACCCTCTGATAACTTCCATACCACTCTTGGTGTGATTTTTGATCACCTGAAATTCATCTTCCGTCAAGACACCTTTCTTACTTAAGAATATCCTAAGGAAGTTTTGATTTACCAACATCATGGAGCATACCCCCCAGCCCAATTCATGAACCTCATCAGCGAGCATGTCTATTTTAAGCGCAAAACCGGTAACAGATATGCGCAGTTGCCTAACAGCAACAATTTAAGCTTCCGACACTTCTGTCAATTTTAAATTCTGGGCCGGCAATATGGGATAAACAATGTTGCACGGTTTTCTTCTCCTTACTCAAGCCAAACTTGTCCTGATATATAAGGAAAAACCCGATTCATGGGTAATAGTGTTTAATAAAGGACTATCTTGACGGGAAATTCCTTGTCTCATAAGTGCTTTGGTAAGAAAAGTCTGCCCGGCATAATTTGGCCCTATTTCACATATTTAATCAGAGTTGCAAAAAACACGGAAATGCTATAAAACACCCCATAATTATTGATTTATTATGGCTTTTATATCGCTCAAAATGAGCGACCAGAACCCTCAAGTAAACTTATGGAAATCGTAATCAATTTTGACGATATGAAGTGGTCGGCAATCGGGCCGGAACTCATCATCCTAATAACCGCCTTCTTCATTCTTCTAGCTGGACTTAAAAAAAGGATGAACAACCTCTCCTTTTTATCTGGTGTTTCGCTACTTGGTGTTAGCGTAGCGTTTCTGTTTACCCTGAGCCTTTGGAGTGGGGCCCCAACAGTCGAAAGCGGAAGTAGTTCGAGCATGTTTAGTGGTGCCTTGATTCACGACCGGTTTTCGCTGGTCTTCAACCTGATATTTCTACTGATGTCCTTGTTGGCGATTTTTGGTTCGGCTCGTTATCCACAGGAAGATCACGAAAACAAGGCGGAGTACTTCACTTTATTGTTGATGGCCATTGCGGGCATGATGTTCATGGCTAAATCCGGCAACCTGATCACCATATTCGTCTCGCTGGAACTGTTTTCCATTGCGCTTTATATTCTTTGCGGTTTTTCTGCCAAGCATGGAACCGGCAAAGAAGGACCTAATACCAGTACAGAGCTAAGCTGGGAAACTCTTGCCTCGCAGGAGTCGACAGTTAAATACTTGCTGACCGGCGCATTTGCTTCCGCCATTCTGGTTTATGGAATGGCGCTGATTTATGCAGGTAGCGGCACAACCGAACTTAAGATGATAGGACAACTCATCCACGAAAACCCCTACACCAAAAACACCCTGGTTTATATCGGGATGGGGCTGATGTTTTGTGGGCTGGCGTTTAAAATTTCTCTGGTACCTTTTCACTCTTGGACTCCGGATGTCTATCAAGGCGCACCAACCCCCATTACAGGGTTCATGTCTGTAGCAACCAAGGCGGCGGCTTTCGCAGTGATCGCCCGTGTTTTTTTCACCGCCCTGCCAGAGTTGGAAAAAGTCTGGATGCCGATTCTTTTTGGCATGTCGGTTCTGACCATGCTGGTGGGAAATACCGCCGCTATTTTTCAGGACGACCTTAAAAGAATGTTGGCTTATTCTGGCGTCGCACATGCGGGGTACCTGCTAATTGGTATCGTCACGAACACTCAGGAGGGAATAGCTAGCATTTTATTCTACCTTGCGGTTTACCTGTTCATGAACATCGGAGCCTTTGCAGTGGTCTTCACGATGGAAGGGGAAGGACAGGAAGGCAACTCCATCAAACGGTTCAAGGGACTGGCAAAAAAGAATCCCTTACTGGCAGCGGCTATGAGTCTGTTTATGGTATCTCTGGCTGGGTTTCCACCCACCGCAGGTTTCTTCGGTAAGCTGTTCGTGTTTTACGCTGCTGTCAAGCAAGGCTATATTCTTATAACTGTTATGGCAGTCATCGCCAGTATTATTTCCGTTTATTTTTATCTCCGCGTGATCGTCATGATGTACTTTTATGAAGATGAAAAAGCTCCACAACCATTGATATACAAAGGCATGGGAGCTTTAATCACTGTCAGTTGTGTGGTGGTCGTTGCCATAGGGTTGTTCCCCTCGTTTCTAATGGAAATGGCCCGAGGTGCTATTCCTTTTTAGTCCCTGCCTCCATCCTTTTATCCTTTGCGTTTAGTCGGGCTTCTGGTTTTACTATAGATTTTCTCAGACTTTTCTAGGCAGTTAAATTTTGCGAGACCGCATGTCGATCTTTCGATGCTTCATCATTCTTTTCTCTCTATTACTTTTGGCCTGTGGTCCCACAGGGGACTCGCTGGAGGGAAAGTTTGCGATCCATTCGAAGCAAGTTGAAAAGAATCCTGATGATCCCGTAGGCCACTACGAGTTGGGAAAAGTTTATATCAAGAAAAAAGAATACCAGGCTGCCTTCAAGCAATTGAGCGTAGCCACGCGTTTGAAAGATGACTATGGCGAAGCCTATCGTGAAAAAGGAGTAGCCCAGTTTTATTTAAAACGTTTTCTGGATGCCGAAAAATCTCTAAAAAAATCGTTCAGACTGAATCCCACACAACCCGATATTGCCACCGACCTGGGTTCCATTTATCTCAAAAATGGCAACATAAAAAATGCCTTTCGATACCTTAAAATCGCGCAAATCCGAAACAACAACGCTCATATCGTCTTAAACAATCTTGGCGCGGTCTATGCCAAAACAGGAAAAGATAAAGAGGCTCTAAAAAACTGGAAGCAGGCGTTGAAAAAAAATTCTAACATTCCCGAAATCCACGTCAATATAGGGGTGGTCTATGAAAAAACAGGGCAAAAGAAAAAGGCTATAGCCGCCTACCAGAAGGCAATGGAACTGGACGATTCCAACGCCATGGCTCACTACAATCTGGGAGTGATTTACGCAAAAGAAAAGGACTTCCCAAAGGCCATTGAAGAGTGGGGAACCGCTACAAAGCTAGACAGCAAAGATGAAAACATCCTCAACAGTCTGGCTTGGGCTTATGAAAAAATAGGAAAGAAAAAAGAAGCCCTCGTCAAGCTCGATCAATCGATCAAGCTAAGCCCCTATGATCCTAAAGCACATTTTTCATTAGGACGGATCAAACACGATTTAGGGGATAGTGATGGTGCTATCGATTCATTAAAAAAAGCGACCCGCCTTGATCCTAATTTTGGGGATGCCTATTACAGGCTTGGGCTAGCTTACGACTCGCAATACCAGGATTATGACTCCATTTCCAGCCTTATGATCGCAGAAATTGTTTACCACAAAGCCAGAAAAGCAGATTTTTTAGAAAAGACCCGGACCGAGATGAAGACCCTATTCAGAAAATACCAGGTCCAACGATCCGACTTCAGGGACTTGCAGTTACCCGAAGGACTCAAAGGCTATGACCTGCACAAACGCCCAAACCAGATTCGCACCTCGAAGCAAAAATAAACTTCACCCATCCAGCACAAAGGTAACCGGCCCATCATTTACCAACTCCACCTGCATATCTGCCCCAAACTCGCCTCCCTTAACAGTTAGCCCCGACTCGGTAACCTTATCTATAAATTGGCGATAAAGAGCTTCTGCCTCCTCAGGTTGAGCGGAATTGCCAAAACTCGGCCTTCTACCTTTAGTGCAATCTCCGGCGAGCGTAAACTGGGAAACCACTAGCACCTCCCCAGATATATCAAGGCATGAAAGGTTCATCTTCCCCTGAACATCCGGAAAAATTCTAAGCGTCAAGGCCCTGCCGACGAAATATTGAACTTTATCGGGAGTATCCTGCTTTTCCGCACCAAACAAAATCAGCAAACCTTTGGAAATATCAGCAACGGTTCTGCCACCAATGCAAACTGATACACGTGTCACCCTTTGCAGAACCAGTTTCATAGGAGGTCAACGAGCACGGAAAAACCTAGAGTCCGATCCATCTGCTCCTATTAGAGCTTTCACCTCAGCAAAACATTTCGGGCAACGGCCCTCATAAGCATTGCCTTCTTTATTCACATAAATGCGTTGGTAAATATTGCAGCATTCAAACATAACACCGAGGAATTTTTTGCGCGTTTCTTTCATTATCTCTCTAGCTTCTAAACCAAAATCTTGTGCTTGAGCAAACAGTTATCAAAATCATAAAAAACAATCCATCACACCGGACTGACCAGACTCCATAATCACCTTATCTTATCGAGAGCACGAACCTTGTGTTCGATGAATGTTTTATGGGGAATACGAAGAGCTTTAGTGATCCGCCGGACTTCCTCCGCTTCCTCATGAGCCATCTTTCCATCAGCGATGGAAACCTCAAAAAGACATTCCATTAAATGGATACGGTCATTGTATGAGGCTACGCGATTCAGCTCCGTAGCCACCTCATAAAAATCAAAACTCTGACGCGCCTGCTCCTCCACCACTTCAAACAGTAGAGTCAACTCTTTTCCTTTTAAAGAAAATTGATCGGTCAGGCAACGTTTTAAAGCCTTTTTCTCTGCAGGGTCAAAATCGTCGTCCACATGAGCAACAGCCGCCATCAGCGTACCTGCAAGGCAAATGAAATAGAGCCTCT
>CAJQRI010000015.1 GCA_905612265.1 uncultured Nitrospinota bacterium
GATTTCCAAGGTCCAAGCTGTGGACTACACGAAAGAAATCATTCTTATTGATGATTACTCTACAGATGGAACACGAGATGTCTTGAAAAAGTATGAGGGCCAGGAAAATATTCAGGTTCTTTACCATGAACACAACAAAGGTAAAGGTGCCGCATTGCGCACTGGTTTTTCCAAAGCCCAAGGGGATATCATCATCATTCAGGATGCTGACCTTGAATACGATCCCGTCGACTACGGAATATTGCTTGCACCTATTCTTGATGGACGGGCCGATGTGGTATATGGGTCTCGGTTCCAGGGAGGAACTCACCGGGTATTGTTCTTCTGGCATTATCTTGGCAACAAATTTCTAACCACCCTATCGAACATGTTTACCAACCTGAACCTGACCGACATGGAAACTGGCTATAAGGTTTTCACAAAAAAAGTGAACGACACCCTGACCTTCAAATGTGATCGCTTTGGATTTGAACCCGAATTCACCGCCAAAGTTGCAAAAAATAAATTCCGGGTCTATGAAGTCCCCATCTCATACAGTGGTAGAGACTATTCAGAAGGAAAGAAAATCACATGGAAAGACGGCTTTGCCGCCATCTGGTATATTTGTAAATATAGATTCACGAATTGATTCGTTCCGCTTAACACTCTTCCAGCCGCTCGCCACAATGCGGGCAAATCTCATCCTGCGCATACACTTCTCTTGCACAGCCTGAGCAAACTTGAACACTTTCTCGCTCTTGCAGTAATCGTCGAGCTTCATCTGCATCTTCCTTCAGTGTCCAAAGCCGGACCTTCATCAGATCTGCAACCGGCGCGGGCTCTGCGTGAAAAGATATATTTTCCAATTGGCAGGGAATTCCCTCGCTTTCCAGAAAACCCCGCATAATATGAGCCTTGGCTTCGTTCAAAACCGTGCAAAGGATGACCAAATCAAGGGCCTCCTTTTGTGCTGTTGATAGCACAAGCTCTATATTGCACAACGGACAACGAAAATGTGTGCCGGGAAACGTTTCATTACACTTCGGGCAATTCTTCATATTAATATTCTATAGCATTTCAAAAGACTAATGAAACAAGTTGATCGCCACCTAAGTTATCCCTGCTTGATATAATTTTTAGAGCAGATAATAACCTTATTGAAATTAGCATGAAGCCCCTGGCCCATATAACATGAAATGTATTCAAGCTACGTAAAATAGATCGTATTATAGGATTTTATCTTTATGGTAGGTTTAACGAGCTCATTGCCAGTATCGATGCTGCGCTAGTCGATGGCCAGAGTTATCATAGCTTTTATTTAGTTATAAAACCGGGAGAGTTTCTTTATGTAAGTGGGGAAATAGTGGTCCTGCCTGTTGAAATCTGTGAGGTGAAAGACTTAGGGGAAGTAAAAACTGAGTGGGGGAAAGAATCCATGCTGAGCGCACCTCTCTCATCGATATCACAAACCTGAAAACTATAGAGGAAGAATTGATACGTGATCATTATGCCCTGCCTCTTAAAAAACCAGCGAGATTGATCATTCTAGAAATCGAGAACTTGTTCTAAATGCGCTTCAATAATCGATGAACTCCCTCATAAACATCTTTCACCGTAATGTCTTCAAGGCAATAAGGCTTATTAAGAGGAGAAGGTTTACACTCCTTAAAAAATTTCTGCCTGCATGGGGAACAGGAAAAATTCCGCGTCACCACTTCCTGGTTTTCCGGGGCCATATAAGCACCGGTCGACTCCGAGCTCCCTGGTCCAAAAATCGCTAAGACTGGAATCCCGACCATTGAGGCAAGATGCATCATTCCACTATCATTGCCAATGAACATTTCGCTTTTTCTTAAAAACTCTAACAACACCCTTAAGTTAAGGGGAGGAATAATCTTGATCGTGTCTGGTGGACAAAAAACTTTGATCCGGTTCAGCAATTCCGATTCCTTTTCATTACCTAAAAGAACCACCCTTTTACCATCTTCTTTAATCAGCTTCTGACACAAGATACCAAATCTCTCGGCATGCCAGCCTCGTTCTACTTTCGAAGTCCCTGGGTGCAGAGCAATAAATTTCTCACCGTCATCCAAATCCATACTAAGCATGACTTCTCGAATTGACCTATCCCCTTCTTGTGCATTGAGTGAAGCAAATTTACTGTCAGGAGCATACATTTTTAGAGATGAAAAAATTTTGAAATAATATTCAACACGGTATTGCGCCTTTTTTAAATGAGTAGTTGTAGTAACAGGGTGGGTGAGCAGAATATCTCTCGCATCGGTGTTATAGCCTAAACGACATTTCGCACCTGTCAGGCTTAAAAGAAAAGCCGATCCAAAGGAATTGGGAAAAACCGCTCCAACATCTAAACTATATTTTTTCAGGCTACGGGCAAAACCAACCTTTTGCCAAAATCCAATTTTCGGCCCGGAAGGTAAAATTAAAACGGTATCAATAGCAGGATGCCCAAGAAGCAGTTCATAGGAGGGAGATTTTGCGACAACAAAAATACGCGCCACAGGGTAAGCGCGACGCAAAGATTGTATTACTGGTAACGTCAACACCACATCGCCAATCCAGTTGGGCATCCATAGCAAAAAACTTTGGATGTCCTGACTGTAAAGAGGACGTATTATATCCATAACCCATAGCCGTTAAAGGTTAGCATGCGGTGTAACCACCACTGGGAAATTGTAATTTCGCGGTTATGCATCCATTCATTCTCTCGACTTGAAGAGTTATCAGCTAATTTTCACCGGGTAGAACTTGATTTATTTAATTCTTTTTATTCGAGCACCCAGATCGGAAAGCTTTTGTTCCATGCTCACATATCCACGGTCAATATGATAAACACGAGAAATAATGGACTGACCTTTTGCTCCGAGAGCTGCTAGCACCAGTGAGGCACTGGCACGGAGGTCTGTGGCCATCAAAGGAGCACCCGAAAGGCCTTGCACTCCATTGATGGTCGCCGTATTTCCATCGAGCGTAATATCAGCTCCCATCCTTTTTAATTCCGCAACATGCATGAACCGGTTCTCAAACACGGTCTCCATGATAATACTCTGCCCACGTGACAAAGTCATCAACGCCATGAACTGAGCCTGTATGTCAGTGGGAAACCCTGGATAAGGATGCGTTCTGGCATTGATCGCTTGCAATGGACGCCCACCGCGAACTAGGATTGAGGAGTCTTCGACTTCAACATCTACTTGAGCTTCCTGAAGCTTTAGAATAATGGGTTCCAAATGTTGCGGTATGCAATTCTCAATCAATACTTCTCCCTCTGTGATAGCCGCTGCGATCATATAAGTACCTGCTTCAATGCGATCAGGAAAAATGTGGCATTCTATCGGCTGCAACGATGAGACCCCTTGAATGGTGATCATATCGGTGCCTTGTCCTTCAATTTTAGCTCCAGCCTGATTCAATATATCCGCGAGGAATACAACCTCGGGTTCCTTGGCTGCATTTTCTAGAATGGTTTCCCCAACCGCGAGAGATGCTGCCATCATAAGGTTAGCCGTACCTGTAACTGAAACCGTATCAAAATAAAACTGCGTTCCCCTAAGGCCGCCATCGACAGTGCCATGCACATACCCCTTTTCCAGCCATACCTTCGCTCCCATTGCTTCCAATCCCTTAATATGGAGATCAATGGGTCTCGCTCCTATGGCACACCCTCCCGGCAGAGAAACTCGGGCCCGGCCTAACTTAGCCAACAAAGGCCCAAGAACCAGACAAGAAGCTCGCATTGTAGAAACCAGGTCATATGGCGCTTCCGTGTTGTTTGCGTTAGACGTATCCAAAACAATTTTTTCATTGCGATTACTTTCGACTTTCGCTCCCAAATCTTTAAGCAGCTGAATCATGGTAGCTACATCACGAACTTTTGGAATCCCGTCGATAATATTTCGTCCGCGAGTCAGAAGTGTTGCCGCCAGAATAGGAAGCACCGCGTTCTTAGCTCCGCTTATCCTGACAGAACCCCTTAAAGGTTGCCCACCTTCTATAACAATTTTATCCATTCAAAGTCCTCTTGCGAGCCAACACAACCCTGTCATAACCACAATAATCTTGAACCACTTGAATATCGTGATAGTCTAAACAACTTTCCATTAAAGTGACCACAGTTGCGGCTTGAGTATGCCCGATTTCAAAAGCCAGCAAACCACCTTCTTCCAGTTGCGCCAATGCTCTTGGAATAATAAATCGGTAATAGTCCAAACCATCGCGACCACCATCCAAAGCCAGAACCGGTTCATATTGCCGGACCTCTGGCATACACTCTGACAATTCTTCTGATTCAAGATAGGGGGGATTAGAAACAATAAGATGATAAAGCCCTTGCCAGTCAGCCTTCATCATGTCTGCAGACATGAAACGAATCCGATCTGCCACAGCATGACGCAAGGCATTATTTTTCGCGACTTCCAAAACTGATTTTTCAATCGCCGTGACTTGGCTTTGAGGAATTTCTTTAGCCAAAGTAATTGCCAGGATTCCCGACCCGGTACCAAGGTCTAGAATTTTTAACGGTGAGGAATTTTTTGCCAAGGCTTTCAAACATTGCTCAACCAGAATTTCCGTTTCTGGCCGGGGTGTCAGAACTTTTTCATTCACTGAAAATTTGAGTGACCAAAATTCTTGGACTCCGGTAATGTGACAAACAGGTTCGCGTAAAACTCTTCTCTCTACTTTAGAACAAAAATTTTCCTCCTCAACTTGACTCAAAACCCGAGCCGGGTATGTAATCAATTCCGTTCTTGTTATGTTGAGAGTCACCGCCATTAAAACTTCCGCATCCAACCGTGGCGATGCAACCTCTGCTTGTATAAGTTTATGCTGAGCCCAATTTAGAAATGAGGTAAGAGTTTGACAACGGACCGTTTTTGCGGCTGCAAGAACCTCCACCTTATTCTCCTTTCAGAGCCAGTGTTTGGAAATGAAGCGTTAGCGCGTCAATGATCTCAATAAGATCTCCCTCCATAATTAGAGATAGCTTATGCAAGGTCAGGCCGATCCTGTGGTCGGTCACTCGCTCTTGAGGATAATTATAAGTGCGAATACGTCCACTGCGATCACCAGAGCCGACTTGCAGCTTTCGTTCGCTGGCCATGGACTCCTGTTTTTTTCTTTCTTCTTCGTCATACAAACGAGCTCTTAAAACCTTCATCGCTTTTTCCCGGTTTTTATGTTGTGACTTTTCATCCTGACAAGTCACAATCATTCCTGTGGGAATAAAAGTTAAACGGACCGCTGAATCTGTGGTGTTGACACTCTGCCCACCTGGCCCCGATGAACGGTAGACATCTATTTTTATATCCGTCGGATTAATCTTGATGTCCACATCCTCAACCTCCGGCAAAACGGCAACCGTTACCGCAGAGGTATGAATCCGTCCCTGGCTTTCTGTGTCTGGAACTCGTTGCACTCGATGGGTGCCGCCTTCATACTTCAGCTTGCTATAAGCCCCTTTACCCAAAATGCTAAAAATAACTTCTTTAAAGCCGCCTTTAGTAGACAGACTGGAACTTAAAATTTCCACCTGCCAATTTTTCTCCTCAGCATATCTTGAGTACATGCGGAATAGGTCATTTGAAAAAAGCCCCGCCTCTTCACCTCCTGTACCAGCACGGATTTCCACAATAACATTGCGGTCATCGCGAGGGTCCTTAGGGAGCAATAGAACTTTCAGATCTGCGACCGCTTTTTCTTTTTGCGTTTCCAAGTCGGCAAGATCTTCCTTAGCCATTTCAACTATTTCCTGATCTTGCTCTTCCTCTAGAATCTTTCTATTTTCTTCCAATTGCCTGGTGATTTTTTGCCAGTCTTGAAACCGGAGAACGATGGGGCTCAGTTCAGATTGCTCTCGGGCATACTTCTGGAACGCGGTCTGTTGGGAAATAATCTTGGGGTCACTGAGAAACTTATTGAGATCGTTATAACGCTTCTCAACTGATTTCAGTTTGTCAAACATGTGTGGTTTCTAGTAGAACCCCGGAGGAATCCGGGGAAGTGGAAAAGAAGATGAACGGGCTTATTGAGGAATCGCTGTTTCTTCCGTATTACTTGAAGCAGGCTGAACCTTAGCGTATTTACGTTTGAATTTTTCAATACGACCAGCAGTATCCATAAGTTTCTGCTTCCCGGTGAAAAAAGGATGACATTTGGAACATACCTCCACATGAAGGTCTTTCAGGGTTGTGCGGGTCTGCACTTCGCTTCCACATGCACATCGTATTGTGGTTTCAAAATATTCAGGATGAATGCTGTCTTTCATTATCTCAATCTCACCGTCAGGAGTTCATAGTCGCCAGAAATTCAGCGTTGGTTTTAGTTTCTTTAATCTTTTGTAAGAGAAGATCCATCGTATCATGGATGCCCATTGGGATCAAAACTTTTCTCAATAACCAGACACGCTGGAGGTCTTCTTCCGGCAAAAGGAGCTCTTCTTTTCGAGTCCCAGACCGGTTAATATCGATTGAAGGATAGGTTCTCTTGTCTGCCAGTTTTCGGTCGAGGACAATTTCTAGGTTACCCGTTCCCTTAAATTCTTCAAAAATAACATCATCCATACGACTTCCCGTATCAATAAGAGCTGTGGCAATGATTGTCAAGCTTCCACCTTCCTCCAAGTTCCTGGCAGCACCAAAAAATCGCTTCGGCCTCTGCAGAGCATTGGAATCCACACCACCCGACAATACTTTTCCGCTAGGAGGAACGATGGCGTTATAAGCTCGGGCCAAACGAGTAATACTATCGAGAAGAATGACAACATCTCGCTTGTGTTCTACCAATCTTTTGGCTTTTTCAATAACCATTTCCGCGACTTGCACATGTCTTTGCGCCGGTTCATCGAAAGTAGAACTGATTACCTCACCTTTAACTGAACGTTCCATATCGGTCACTTCTTCAGGTCTCTCATCAATGAGTAAAACGATCAATGCTACTTCCGGGTAATTCGTGCTTATGCTGTTAGCAACAGACTGCAACAACATGGTCTTACCGGTTCTCGGCGGAGCTACGATCAACCCGCGTTGGCCCTTACCAATAGGGGTCATCAAATCCATCACTCGGGCACTGTAATCTTTGCCACCCGGCGTCTCCAACCTAATCCGCTCCTCGGGATACAATGGTGTCAGGTTGTCGAATAAAATTTTATCCTTGGTCTTATCTGGGTTCTCAAAGTTTATCGCCTCCACCTTCAACAGTGCAAAATATCGTTCGCTGTCTTTAGGTGGGCGAATTTGCCCAGAAATAGTATCGCCTGTGCGCATATCAAATTTTCGAATTTGAGATGGCGACACATAAATATCATCAGGACCTGGAAGATAATTGTAAGTCGGTGCTCGAAGGAAACCGAAACCATCCGGGAGAATTTCGAGTACTCCCTGACCAAACATTAAACCGTCTTTTTCTGTCTTGGCTTCCAAAATCCTGAAAATCAGGTCCTGCTTTCTAAGCCCACTGTGGCCCTGAATTTTTAGGTCCTTGGCAATGTTTGTGAGTTCCGATATTGTTTTAGCCTTGAGTTCTTCTATATTCATTTGGGTCATGGTTTGTGGCTTCTTTGAGGGAGGTTAGGAATGTTTTTTTTGCATTTAGTTACGCCCTTGTAATGGATCTCAGGTTCAAAGGCGGGGAAGATTCAGTAATAACTTGGGTGTTTTTATAGTATTGCAGAGCACGTCCTATAATTAATAGCGAAAGCACGGACAAATTCAGTCTGCTATTGTTTGTTTTTCAGGAATTTTTGTCTGGGAGCTTTTAGAGCTAATTTACTGTATCCAGTTCCCAACATTTTGTCAACTCCTTTTATCCCCTTATAATTTTGGCCTTGGTGTCAGTATTTCGCTTCTAAACCATATTTTCTTAATAAGTTAAAACCACTGCGGAATAATTCCTCAACAATGCTTATCCCATTCAGTTTTTTCTGCTCATATTTATTTGTTTCCTAAAATTTTATAATGCATCAATTATTATGACTCTATGTTTTCTTCAGAAAGGGTTTTACCAAAACAATACATGGTCATACCAATAGTTTTTTTGGAAGGGTGCTTTCAAATTATCACCTTACTCACATCCAATGTAGGCTCTGCTAGTAATAAAACCCTATTCTTATCTTTCTCTTTATTTGGTGTTCCTTTGTTCATCATCCTCATATATCGCTATGGTAGAGTTCTATTTGACTATGTCGATCCGGGAAGGCAGAATAGCCGATGATTGTATCAATTTAATATTGGATTAATCCTTTTCAGAAATTTATTTTTCAACCCAGTAAGGACCCTTTCATGGCAACAACGAAGAGCAAGCGAGACGATACCAGCCAGTGTGAAAAATGCCTTCCGGCTTATTGTTGCAATTATTTTGCATTTGGGATTGATGTCCCCGAAGACAGACGTGACTATGAAAGTCTATTATGGAAGATTGCACACGAAAACGTTTCATTTTATATCTACCGTAAAGACTGGTACATCATGATTCATAGTAGGTGCAATTTTTTAATGCCGGATAATAAATGCGCAATCTATGAAGATCGGCCCTACATGTGCCGCGAACACAGTACGGAATCCTGCGAATACACCGGTGACGACTATGGCTTCACCGAGCACTTCAAGAGTTATGACGAACTTTTGACTTATATCAAGATAAATACGAACTTCAGGTTTAAGCAGAAACTAACAGGAATACCTCCAAACTGTCTTTAGACGCCGGGGTGTGACACTAAAATTACTAGTTGTTTGATGGGTTTTGACCACTCCACCGGGCAAAGCCCGGTGGTAAGGGGGATTACTTCTCTTCTTTTTTAGAATCTTCTTCCTTTTTTGTTACCGGTGTTTCTCTCGACTCAGATTTCTTTTTTTCTACTACTTTTGGTTTGCTGTCCTTTGCTTCTTTTTTCGGCTCAGCTTTTCCTTTAGCAACGGGCTTTGCCTCATCCCCTTCGCGATCTACCAGTTCGATAAATGCCATTGGAGCATCATCCCCTTTGCGGTGGCCGATACGAATAATTCTAGTATATCCACCAGGACGGTTAGCATAACGCTCCGCAAGAGGTCCAAATACTTTTTGCACGGCATCCTTAGCGGGAACAAGCTTAAAAGCCTGACGCCGAGCGTGAAGAGTACCTCTTTTGCCTAACGTGATCGTTTTTTCTACCTTGCCTCGCAGTTCTTTAGCTTTAGCCAAAGTAGTGCTGATGCGCTCTCTTTGAATAAGAGCCCCTACAAGGTTCCTGAACAATGCTTTTCGATGAGCAGAGGTTCGTCCAAATTTTCTACCTGCTTTTAAATGCCGCATGGTTGATTATCACTCCTGTTATGACTTCACCAAGTTGAACTACTAAAGCTCAACTTCTGTATCTATTTCTTTTTTCTTCTGGGCTTGAAGGATTTGTTTGAGGTCATCCTCCTCGACTTTCATTCCCAAGTGAAGTCCCATATCCTCTAAAATTTCCTTAATTTCATTCAGCGATTTTCGGCCAAAATTTCTAGTCTTGAGCATCTCACCATCGGTTTTTTGAACCAACTCTGCGATAGTCTGGATATTGGCATTTTTGAGACAATTGTATGAACGCACCGATAGCTCGAGCTCTTCCACACACTTGGCCATATTTGTCAGTACCTTTTGTTTTTTCTCATCAATCTGAGGCTGTACAGGTTCTGGCTCTTCATCAAAGTTAATAAAGATCTGCATATGATCCTTAACAATTTTGGCTGCATGAGCTACCGCATCTTCAGGTGTGATACCTCCATTGGTCCACAATTCCATAACCAGAGAGTCATAATCCGTCGATTGCCCAACACGAGTATTTTCGATATTGTATGTGATTTTTTCAACCGGGGAAAAATTTGAGTCCACAGGAATCATCTGCACAGACTCATTTTCAATTTTGTGTCGATCAGCCGGAACATAGCCCCGGCCTTTTCTGACAATCATTTCAATTTCGACTTCAGCACTCTGGTCAATAGTCAAAATAGGAAGATCTGGGTTTAGCACTTCTATGTCCGGGTCTGCTGTAATGTTTTTAGCGTAAATTACGCCTGCATTCGAAGCTTTGATATAAACTCGTTTATAGTCTGCTTCTCCTGTCAACTTAAGATTAACTTGTTTTAGATTTAGGATGATTTCCGTAACGTCTTCAACCACTCCTGGAATGGAAGAAAACTCATGGAAAACACCTTCAAATCTTACGGCCACAATGGCAGCACCCTCGATGGATGACAACAACATCCTTCTTAAAGAGTTACCAATGGTTACTCCATAGCCGCGTTCGAATGGACCCGCGCTGAGTTTACCGTAGTATTCCGATTTATTTTTCTTATCAAATTCTAATCGCTTAGGTTTAACGATTCCTTGGGCTGTGAACATGAAGCCTCCGACCTTCTTGATTAGGGTCTTATCTGTTTTTATTTAGTTTTTTTGTGACGATCCATGCTTAGTTTTATCGTGAGTAGAGTTCCACGATCAGCTGTTCCTCAATTGGCATGGTTACATGCTCTCTTGTGGGCAAAGCCTGCACAATACCCTGCTTGCTATCTGCATCAAAAGATAACCAATCCGGCAATGTTTTACTTTTAATATTCTCAATCGCATTTTTAACCGGTTCCTTTTTTACCTTGTTAGGATTCAGAGCTATCGTATCTCCTTGTGCAACAGAATAGGACGGGATGTCCATTTTTTTTCCGTTAACTGTAAAGTGACCATGCCGAACCAATTGGCGAGCTGTGCTTCTTGACGCAGCCAATCCCATTCTGAATATAACATTGTCCATCCTCAACTCTAATTTCTGCAGAAGATTTTCACCGGTGATGCCTTTTTTCCTATCTGCAGCAAAAAAGTAATTACGGAATTGCTTTTCTAGTACACCATAAATTCGCTTAACTTTTTGCTTTTCACGAAGCTGCACCCCATATTCTGAGAATTTTTTCCTGCCCTGACCATGTTGGCCTGGCGGGTATGCTCTTTTTTCTATTGCGCATTTTGACGTCTCGCAACGGGAACCTTTTAAATACAATTTTATACCTTCTCGCCGACAAAGTCGGCAAACAGAACCTGTGTACCTGGCCAAATCCAGTTTCTCCTTTCGTTTTTTCGCAATTAAACTCTGCGACGTTTTCTCGGACGGCATCCATTGTGCGGAATAGGAGTCTTGTCACGAATAACAAGAACCTCCATTCCAGCGGCCTGCAAAGATCGTATTGCGGACTCTCGTCCCGACCCAGGGCCTTTAACATGGACTTCCAGTTTTTTCATTCCCATATCTCGCGCTTTAATAGCAGCCTTATCTGCTGCTACCTGCGCAGCAAAAGGGGTGCTTTTTCTTGAGCCCTTGAAGCCTTGTGCTCCAGCACTAGACCAAGACACAACATTCCCAGACATATCGGAAATGGTAACTATAGTATTATTGAACGTTGCCTGAATATGAGCTACTCCTACCTCAGGCGCCGTTTTTTGCTTTTTTTTACCAATTTTTTCTTTCTTATCCATTAATTTCCATCCTTATTTTTTTGCTCTTGCTCCCACAGTTTTCTTGGGACCTTTTCGTGTTCTAGCATTGGTATGTGTCCTTTGTCCCCGGACCGGTAAACCCTTACGATGGCGAAGCCCTCTGTAGGAACTGATATCCATCAACCGCTTAATATTCATGCTTACAGTACGCCTCAAGTCACCTTCCACTTCATGTTCTTTTTCAATAACACTACGGATCCTGGTAACCTCTTCCTCGGTCAGATCTTTCATTCTGACTTCTTCCCCAACCTGCGCTTCTTTCAGGATGCTACGGGAAGTGGTTGGGCCAACTCCATATATGTAAGTCAAAGCTATTATTGCCTGCTTATCCTTGGGAATGTCTACACCCGATATTCTTGCCACTGCTTCTCCTTTTGGAAGTTAACCCTGTCGTTGCTTATGTTTCGGGTTCTCACAAATAACCCGCACAACACCTCGACGGCGAATTACTTTGCATTTCATACAAATTGGCTTGACCGATGCCCTAACTTTCATGGTTCTATCCTCTTTTATTTATACCGATATGTGATCCGTCCCCGGGTCAAATCATAAGGAGAAAGTTGAACTTTCACCTTATCGCCGGACAGGATACGGATAAAATGCATACGCATTTTCCCGGATATATGGGCCAACACCTTATGACCGTTGTCCAGCTCCACCCGAAACATTGCGTTAGGCAATGGTTCCAGTATGGTGCCTTCTACTTCTATAGACTCTTCTTTAGACATCCGTCACTTCACCATTTCTAAAACGCGGGAAAAAATTTCTTCTACAGACCCTCTTGCTGTTACTGCTTTCAGATTTCCCTGTTTCTCGTAAAACTGCTTTAAAGGGGCAGTTGACTCTTGATAAACTTCCAACCGCTTTAAAATTGTTTCTACATTATCATCTTGCCTCTGGGCTAATACACCACCGCAACTGTCACAAAACCCCGAAACTTTTGGGGGACATGTTACCTCATGATACATGCCACCACAATCTGAGCAGGTACTACGCCCGGCCAACCGGCTGATCACCTCTTTGGCATTGACCTCTAGATCCAACACCTTGTCAATCTTTAAGCCCATTTCGGTCATTGTTTCCGAAAGTTTTTCTGCCTGGACTATGGTTCTAGGAAACCCATCCAAAATAAAACCTGTTTTGCAATCGACTTGCTTTATACGTTTCTTTATCAAACCGATCACAACATCATCCGGAACCAATTGACCCAAGTTCATAAATGAACTGGCCTTAATTCCTAGATCATTATTATCCTTTACCGATTGCCTTAAAATATCACCTGTGGATATCTGTGGGATATTAAATTTTTCTTTTAGCATTTTGGCCTGGGTGCCTTTTCCGGCTCCTGGCGGGCCTAAAAGAATCAATCTCATCAATCAGCCTCTTCGGCTTTTTAATCGCCCCTTTTTAACAAATCCGTCGTAATTTCTCATCACCAAGTGGGACTCAATCTGCTGCATGGTATCTAACGATACACCAACAACAATTAACAGGCTCGTTCCACCAAAATAAAATGGGATATTAAAGTATTTTATCAAATAATCCGGCAAAATACATATTAAAGAGAGATACATTGCCCCATAAAAAGTGATTTTTGAAAGAATGGTGTCGATATACTCAGAAGTCTTATGCCCCGGCCTGATTCCAGGTACATATCCGCCATGCTTTTTCATATTATCTGCCACATCAACCGGATTGAAAATTACTGCCGTGTAGAAATAACAAAAGAAGAATACTGCGCCCACAAAAATTAGACTGTAAACAATGGTTCCTGGAGTTAACATGGCCGAAACCGATTGCATCCACGGATGACTTATAAATTGAGCTATCGTTGCTGGGAACATGATGATAGACGAGGCAAAAATTGGGGGAATTACCCCTGAAGTATTGACCTTCAAAGGCAAGTGCGTCGACTGACCACCCATCATTTTTCGACCGACCACCCTCTTGGCATATTGAATCGGTATCCTGCGCTGCCCACCTTCGGTAAACACGATAACCCCAACCACCACGATCATCAACACTAGAAGGAACAACATTACGAGAACCGACATTTCGCCAGTTCCCATTAAATCCATTGATTGAAAAATTGCCGCTGGAGTTCCAGCAACAATTCCAGAAAAAATTATCAGGGAAATCCCATTACCAATCCCACGCTCTGTAATCTGTTCACCCAGCCACATTAAAAAACAAGTGCCAGCTGTTAGAGTCAAAACCGTCATCATTCGGAACGACCAGCCTGGCTCCGGTACAATGAGGCCTCCACTCGGGCTTTTCATTGCTTCTAGTCCTACAGCAATTCCAGAACCCTGGATCGTACTCAATACCACCGTTCCATACCGGGTGTATTGAGTGATTTTCTTCTGCCCTTGTTCCCCTTCCTTTTTCAACCTAGCCAGATAAGGAGAAACAATTGTCATCAACTGTATGATTATCGATGAACTGATGTAGGGCATTATGCCCAAGGCAAATATTGTCAAACGACTCAATGCACCGCCGGAGAACATGTCGAAAAACCCCAAGATGGTACCTTGGGCTCGAGCAAATAATTCTGCCAATGCTATCGAATTTATCCCTGGAGTTGGTATATGGGCACCAATCCGATAAACAACCAAAAGCGCAAGTGTAAAAAGTATCCTTTTTTTCAGCTCGGGTATTCGAAACATGTTGCCAATCATCTAGAGTCCAACAACCTTTCCCCCGGACTTTTCAATTTTAGCCTGAGCAGTTCCGCTGAATTTATGTGCATGAACATTTAGCGATTCTGTCAGTTCACCGCAACCTAGAATTTTAACTAATCCGGTTTTTTTAATTAGCCCCTTTTCCTTCATCACTTCTGGGGTAATCGGATCAATCCCAACACAACGAGACAAATCGCTGACATTCACTATTTCAAATTGTTTCTTAAATATGTTAGTGAACCCACGCTTAGGCAACCTTCGATAGATAGGCATCTGTCCACCCTCAAACCACGGATGAGGACTTCCTCCTGACCGACATTTCTGGCCTTTTTGACCCTTTCCGGAAGTTTTTCCGGTTCCTGAGCCAGGTCCACGACCGATTCGTTTTCTATTCTTCCTATCCGGTCCCTTCAAATTAGATAATCGCAGCATTGCTTAATCCTTGGTAAAATTTGGGCCCATTATTTATCGCGCATGTGAGCATATTCTTTTTTGCTCCGCAAACCGGTTAATCCCTCGATGGTCGCTTTGACCACATTATGCGGGTTATTTGTTCGCAGACATTTAGTCAGAATATCACGAATACCCACTGCCTCTAATACTGCTCGAACAGCACCTCCCGCTATCAGACCAGTACCCCTTGAAGCCGGTTTCATCAACACTCGGCCCGCTCCATAAGACCCAATTACTTCGTGGGGAATGGAAGAACCTTCCAGGCTGACTGTCACCATGTCTCTTTTAGCTTTTTCTACGCCTTTGCGTATTGCTTCGGGGACTTCGTTGGCCTTACCCAAACCCCAGCCCACTTTGCCACTTCGATTGCCAACCACTACAAGCGCACTAAAGCTGAAGCGTCGACCTCCTTTTACAACTTTGGCTACACGGTTGATCTTGACAACCTTATCAACAAAATCCGTGGGTTTTTCCGGCTCCCTTTGTCGCAACACTTCCTCCAGCGTTATGGATTAAAATTTTATTCCTTTTTCCCGAACCGCATCGGCTAAAGCCTTGACGCGTCCGGCATATAGAAACCCGTTTCGGTCATAATAGACCTCTTTAATACCCTTTGCTGCCGCTGCCTCTCCAACGAGAGAACCGACCAACGTTGCCGCCTTTAGGTTTCCCCCGGTTTGCAGTTGCTCTCTAAAGTTTGGTGAAAGCGTTGACACAGCCACAAGTGTCTTACCTTCATTATCATCGACAATTTGAGCGTATATATGTTTGGTGCTGCGGAATACAGTCAACCGGAGTCGACTCGTTTGTTTTTGTATTTTAAGCTTAATCCGTTTTTTTCTTTGTAACCGCAATCGTTCACGTTCTGATGTTTTCATTTTTTATCCTTTACCTGCCGCCGCTTTACCGGCTTTTCTGCGTATTCTTTCCGTAGAGTACATGACTCCTTTTCCCTTATAAGGTTCCGGCGGACGAAAACTGCGAATCTCTGCCGCAGTTTGGCCAACACTTTCCTTATTGGCTCCCTTCACAACTATTGTATTTTTTTTAGGGTCCACGTCAAACTCTACCCCATCAGGAGCCGGATAATTAATTGAATGCGAATGCCCAAGGTTTAACACTAAGTTTTTACCCTTTAATTCTACTTTATAACCGACCCCGACTATATTGAGTTGCTTAGAATAACCATCCGTAACACCCACCACCATATTATGGATCAGAGTACGCGTTAACCCATGCAAAGAACGATCCAGCCTTCCATCGGAAGGACGAGTTACCGTCACCACATTATCCTGAAACTCAATCTTCATATTGGGGTGCAAATTTCGTTGCAACTGCCCCTTAGGTCCTTTTACTGCCACATTTAACCCGTTGACTTTTAAATCCACCCCGGAGGGTACATTGATCGGTTTTTTTCCAATTCGAGACATGTTAACGCTTCTTATAAATTCAGGTTTTACCGACCCAGCCTCTTTAGCTGAGTTCAAAATCTTGAGATCGGTTTTAAATAACTATTGTTTCCGCAAAGGATGTACAGGGTTTACCAGACATGACCCAGCACTTCTCCACCAACTCCTTTTTCCCTACATTCAATATCGGTCATCACCCCAGAAGAGGTAGACAAGATAGCTAGTCCCAGCCCATTAAGAACCCTGGGAATTTCATCTCGCTTAACATAGCTTCTTCGTCCAGGCTTACTGACCCGCTTGATTCCACGAATTGCCGGCTGCTCATCCTTATACTTCAAATACACCCGGATAATCCCCTGCAAGTTATCCTCATATATTCGAAAACTTTTTATATAACCCTCGTCCTTCAAAATTTCCACGATACGAGCTTTCATTTTTGAGCCGGGGACATCAACCCTCGGGTGCCTGACCATTAGCCCGTTTCTAATACGGGTAAAAAGATCAGCGATGGGATCGGTCATCATAGTGAAACTATACTCCCAAAAAAAATAATTTTATTAAACTACCAACTTGCCTTGGTGACTCCTGGGATTTCACCGCGTAAGGCTCTTTCCCTGAAACAAATCCGACACATGCCGAATTTACGCAGAAATGCCCTCGGTCTTCCACAAATATTACACCGGTTGTATTGGCGTACTTTAAATTTTTGTTCCCGCTTCGCCTTGGCGACTAGTGATTTCTTTGCCATAGTCCTTTACTTTCTAATCGGTAGCCCCATATGGGTCAACAAACACCGGCCCTGCTCATCATTTTGAGCTGTCGTGGTGATCGTTATATTCATTCCTTTAATCTTCTCAATTTTATCAAAGTCGATTTCCGGGAAGATCAATTGCTCCTTAATTCCAATCGTGTAGTTGCCTCTTCCATCAAATGCTTTGGGGGGTAACCCTTTAAAGTCCCTAACTCGAGGCAGCGCAAATGATACCAAACGCTCATAAAAATCATACATCCTCTTTCCTCGCATTGTTACCTTAACGCCGATCGGAACCCCTTCCCGTAACTTAAAATTGGAAATGGATTTTTTTGCCTTAGTGACAATAGGCTGTTGCCCGGTGATTACACGCAACTGGTCTATTCCCGAGTCGATCAACTTAGAATTCTGCAATGCTTCACCCAGCCCCATATTGACAGTGATTTTTGTCAACCTGGGAACCTGCATCACGTTACCAAGACCCAGCTCCTTTTGGATGACGGCCTGATGCTTTTCAAAATAGGCTGTTTTAAAATTTGACATGCTATACCTTATCTAGGACATCGCCGGTTTTTACACAAACCCGGACCCGTTTTCCATCTTCAAGTTTTTTTCGTTTTATTCTCACTCCCTTACCCACCTTATCACTGACCAGTAGAACATTTGAGATATGAATCTTAGCTTCCTTCTCTATAATTCCGGGTTGTCGGCTTTTACCATCACCCTTTGTATGACGTTTGACCATATTAAGCTTTTCAACCGTCACACGATCTTCTTCTGGAAAAATTGCAAGCAACTTCCCCTTTTTCCCTTTTTCTTTGCCGGATATCACTTGAACGATATCGTCCTTTTTTAAGTGAAGCTTGTAAGAAGCCTTTTTCACTACAACACCTCCGGAGCAAGCGATAGTATTTTCATATAGCGCTTGGCACGCAACTCACGACCCACCGGGCCAAATATTCGGGTTCCTACCGGCTCCTTAGTATCAGTTATCAAAACAGCAGCATTACTATCAAATTTGATATAGGTTCCGTTAGAGCGACGCATCTCTTTTCGAGTTCTCACAACAACAGCTTTCTTCACCTCACCCTTCTTGATACTACTTTGGGGATCAACCTCTTTAACCGCAACTACAATAATATCTCCAATACGGGCATACCTGCGACGGGAACCTCCCAAGACCTTAATACACTGAACCACTTTGGCCCCAGAATTATCTGCCACTTCTAATACAGTTCTTAGTTGAATCATGACGCTTTATCTGCCTCCTCACCTTTCTTGATGATTTCCACTAAACGCCAGCGCTTGGTTTTACTCAATGGCCGGGTTTCGCAAATACTGATGAAATCACCAGGACAGCATTCATTCTTCTCATCGTGGGCGCTATACTTACTAGTACTTTTCACCACCTTTTTGAACTTAGGATGAGCGAATTTTCTCTCGACCTGAACAACCACGGTTTTATTCATCTTGTTACTCACCACAAAGCCCATCAGGGTTTTTCTAGTCATCTTCTCCAAAACCTTTTACTACTCCAGTTTAACGTTCAGAGTTACTGCGAATTCTGAACTTTATTTATTAGAAACTGCTTTTTATTCGCCCTGCTTTGCTGAACTTTCCTCAGGAACACAGGTTTCCTTCTGGATAGTTTTCAACCGAGCAATATCCCTCCTAAGGAACCGAATACGACTAGGGTTCTCTATTTTGCCCGTGGCCAATTGCAATCGCAGGTTAAAAATTTCCTGATTGATATCGGTTATTTTCTCTTCCCGTTCTTTCACGGAAAGACCTCTGGCTTCTTCAGCTTTCATAATATGCTTTTCACTTTTCCATTAAGGCTGTTTAACAACAAACCGGGTAGACACTGATAACTTATGCGCTGCTAGACGAAACGCCTCTTTAGCAACATCTTCCGTCACACCTTCCATCTCATAAAGCATGCGACCTGGCTTCACAACGGCCACCCAAAATTCCGGGTTTCCTTTACCCTTACCCATTCTTGTTTCCAACGGTTTCTTAGAAACAGGTTTGTCAGGAAATATCCGCATCCAAATTTTACCTCCACGCTTGATATGGCGAGTCATTGCAATACGAGCCGCTTCAATCTGTCGATTGGTGATTCTCCCGCATTCTAAAGCCTGCAGACCATATGTGCCAAAATCAAGCGAACCTCCTCGGTAAGCTGTGCCGCGCATTCTTCCCTTATGGCGTTTTCTATATTTAACCCTTTTGGGCATCAACATGATGCATTATCTCCAATAAACATTTACAGCCCGCCCGCAATACCCGGCAACAAGCTTTACCTATATTAAGACGAAGTTTTTCCTCTTCCCCTACCTTTACCATCCTTGTCTTTTTCCTCGAAACCTGGAGGTCGCTGTATCCCCTTACTTGGAAGAATATCCCCCTTGTAAACCCACACCTTCACACCAATAATTCCATAGGTGGTGTTAGAGTTTGCAGTCCCATAATCAATATCCGCCCTTAGAGTATGCAGAGGAACCCGGCCTTCTCGATACCATTCACTTCGGGCAATTTCTGCTCCACCCAGCCGACCCGATACTCGGATTTTAATACCCTTAGCCCCAAACCTCAGAGCCGAAACCACACTCTTTTTCATTGCCCGGCGAAAAGAAACTCTTTTTTCCAATTGAAGAGCAATATTCTGGCCTATCAATACAGCATCCAATTCAGCGCGACGCACCTCTTTAATATTTAGATTGACTTGCTTTCCACCCATAACCTTTTGCAATTCTATTTTTAGCCTATCAACTTCCATACCTTTTTTCCCGATGATTATACCCGGGCGCGCCGTATGAATATTGACCCTAACGCGGTTCGCTGAACGCTCAATCTCTACTTTGGAGATTCCCGCGTGGGCAAGCGCCTTGAAGATGTGCTTGCGAAGAGCAACGTCCTCAAGCAATTGGTCGGAATATCCCTTTCTCGCATACCAGTTAGATATCCAAGTCTTACTAAATCCCAACCTAAACCCGTAAGGGTGAACTTTTTGACCCACGCTTTATCTCCTTAAGATTCTTTTTCTTCCAGTATCAAAGTAATATGACTGGTCTTCTTTTGAATCGTCGTTGCACTTCCGCGCGCTCGCGGCATATTACGCTTCCAAGTCACACCCTCATCGACCATGACGTTTTTAATCACTAGATCTTCCACATCAAGAACCTTATGGTTCTCTTCTGCATTTGCAATTGCAGACTTAAGTAACTTTTGAAATTTTTCAGCTACCCGCTTGCGAGTAAAAGACAAAATGTTGATAGCATCGTTCACGTTTTTCCCGCGAATTAAATTAGCCACCAGCCTCGCTTTCTGCGGTGTTGTTCTCGTATGCCTCAATAAAGCTTTAACTTCCATGATTTTCCTATCTTATTTGGTCACTGCTTTTTTAGTTTTACCGCCATGTGTTCTGAATGTGCGCGTGGGTGAAAACTCACCCAGCTTGTGGCCGACCATATTTTCCGACACAAAAACCGGAAAAAACTTTTTACCGTTATGCACAGACAAAGTATGCCCAACGAAGTCCGGAGTAATCGTAGACCGACGAGACCATGTCTTAAACATTTTTTTTTCATTCTTCCGGTTCATCTCATCGATTTTATCCTGCAAATGCGAATCGACAAACGGACCTTTTTTTAACGATCGTGCCATTCCAAAACCTCAGTTTACAAACAGTTTATTTTCTCTTCTTGCGGCTGAGAATAAATTTATTAGATAACTTGTTAACATTGCGGGTTTTCAACCCTTTTGCGCTTTGCCCCCAAGGACTACAAGGATGTCGTCCGCCAGAAGACCGACCTTCACCACCACCCATAGGATGATCAACCGGGTTCATTGCCACGGCGCGAACACGAGGCCGACGACCCATCCACCTAACACGCCCAGCCTTACCAATGGAAATATTTTCATGATCTGCATTACCCACTGTGCCAATCGTTGCCCTGCAGTTTTTATGAATCAACCGAACTTCTCCAGACTTAAGTTTGAGGTTCACATACTCGCCCTCTTTAGCCATCAGTTGGACACTACCGCCAGCACTGCGGGCAATCTGCGCACCTTTACCGGGCCGCATTTCTACATTATGAATCAAGGTTCCCTCGGGAATATCATTTAGAGGAAGACAATTACCAATTTTAATATCGGCCTTTTCACCCGACATTAACACATCACCCACATTCAACTTGGCAGGAGAAATAATATATCGTTTCTCACCATCAGAATAAGACAAAAGGGCAATGCGCGCACTACGATTTGGATCGTATTCAATACCGACTACTTTCGCCGGAATGTCATCCTTCTGCCGCTTAAAATCTATAATACGGTATTGCTTCCTATGACCGCCACCTCGCCGCTTCGCAGTGATACGACCATGGTTATTACGCCCGCCTTTTCTTGCAATTGCGACGAGAAGACTTTTTTCAGGATCCGATTTTGTAATTTCATCGAACCCAGAAATAGTCTGGAACCTTACACCGGGTGACCTTGGTTTTAGTTTCCTAATAGACATTACTACTTATACTCCCTCAAAAATTTCAATCTTTTCGCCTTCTTTTAATTGAACCATAGCTTTTTTCCACGTTTTCGACTGCCCAATTGTTTTACCAAATCGCTTGCTCTTACCTTGCACAACCTGGGTATTAACGTGAAGGACTTTTACATCAAAAATTTTCTGAACGGCCTCCCTAATTTGTATCTTATTAGAACCCGGGTGAACCCGAAAAACCACCCAGTTACCATTCGCAAGCATGCCAGCACCTTTTTCCGTAACCAGAGGTTTTTCTATGATTTTATACATATTCATTAGTTTAACCGCTCCTCAATCTTTTTAAGCGCTTCGGGAGTACAAACTATTCGATCATGCGACAACAGGTCGAAAACATTTAGACCGTCAACCAAAAGCACATCTGCTTGAGGTAAATTACGAACCGCCAACTGCAGATTATTATTTTTTTCTGCTACGAGAAATAGGGTTTTTGCAGGAAGACTCATACTCGCCAGCAAAGCCACCGCATCTTTAGTCTTAGGGTTTTCAAGATTCAGCGCATCAACCACCGTAAACATTTTTTCATTCACTCTATCTGCCAAAACTGACCTTATTGCAAGTTTTTTCGATTTTTTAGAAAGATTGAATGCATAACTTCTCGGAGTAGGCCCAAAAACTGTCAAACCACCTCGCCAGATCGGAGACCGAGTGTTTCCCGCACGAGCTCGACCCGTACCCTTCTGCCTCCAGGGCTTGGCGTTACTTCCATGCAAGTCACCTTTATTCTGAACGGTCGCAGCGTTTCCACCTCGTCGGGCCGCCAACTGCATGGTCACATACCTCTGAACCAATTCTTCGTTGACCTTACCCTCAAAGACACTTGCAAGAGCTTCTACGGTTCCAATTTTTTTATTTTTATTATCTACTATATCTAGTGCCGGCATAACCGATAACTCTTTTCTTATTTTTTAGTTATATTGACGATTCCGCCATTGGCTCCAGGGACCGCCCCCTTGACCATTAATAAATTATTTTCAACATCCACTCGCATCACCTTAAGGTTCCTCACACGGACATTATTACCGCCCATCCGACCCGGCATGCCCGTCCCCTTAAACACTCGCCCAGGATACGTATGCATTCCTATTGAGCCCGTTCCGCGATAACTTTCATGATGACCATGAGAAGCAGGAGCCCCTCCGTAGTTGAACCGCTTAAAAACACCGGCAAATCCTCGGCCTTTAGAGACACCTACCACCGACACACTATCGCCTTCACTGAAAACATCCACCTTAAGCGGCTTGCCCATAGCTTCATTATCAACATCTTGACCTCGGAATTCCTGAAGAATTCTTGCAGGTTCCGCTTTAACTTTGTCATAAAAACCCTGCAAGGGCTTATTAGTATGTTTTGGCTTACGCGTACCATACGCCAGCATCAGAGCCATATATCCATCTTTTTTTTCAGTTCGCTTCAATACCGGAACACAACGCTCTACATGAATAACAGTGACCGGGACACAGTCCCCATTATCTGCAAACACCTCTGTCATTCCAATTTTTTTTCCAATTAATGCACTCATATTTTCTCTATGTTAAAGCTTAATCTCAATATCAACACCACCCGAAAGATCGAGCTTCATCAGCGCATCTACGGTTTGAGGGGTTGGCTCAAGAATCTCAAGAATACGTTTATGCGTTCGAATCTCAAATTGCTCTCGGGATTTTTTATCCACATGAGGTGATCGCAAAACAGTCCATTTATTTTTAATTGTTGGCAAAGGAATCGGACCCACCACTTTTGCGCCAGTGCGCCGAGTGGTTTCCACAATTTCCCCTACTGACCAATCTAACAACTTATGATCGTATGCCTTTAGCCGAATTTTTATTTTTTGGTCGCTCATTATTCGATGATCTCACCAACTACTCCGGCTCCCACCGTACGGCCACCTTCGCGGATGGCGAATTTAAGGCCCTTATCCATCGCAACAGCCGTTATAAGCGTAATTTCCATTGCAACATTATCCCCCGGCATTACCATCTCAACACCCGCCGGCAACGTTGCAACACCCGTTACATCCGTCGTCCTAAAATAAAATTGGGGACGATAACCGTTAAAGAAAGGAGTATGTCTTCCACCCTCCTCCTTAGTCAGAATATATACCTCTGCCTTAAATTTTGTATGCGGAGTTATAGAACCAGGCTTAGAAAGGACTTGACCTCGCTCAATCTCCTCACGCTTGGTTCCACGAAGTAGAATTCCAACATTTTCACCGGCACGCCCCTCATCCAGAAGTTTACGAAACATCTCAACACCAGTACACGTTGTCTTCATTGTTTCCTTAAATCCAACAATTTCAATTTCTTCACCAACCTTTACAACACCAGTCTCAATTCGTCCGGTTGCAACCGTTCCACGACCTGAAATACTGAAAATATCTTCAATTGGCATCAAAAAAGGCTTATCAACTGGACGATCTGGTACCGGGAAATATGTATCTAGCGCTTCCATCAACTCCCAGATACACTTATTTTTCTCTTCATCATCAGGATTCTCCAGTGCCTGTAGAGCACTTCCGCGGATAACCGGAACGTCATCCCCAGGAAAATCATACTTACACAGTAACTCACGCACTTCCATCTCAACCAGGTCAAGTAGCTCAGGATCATCAACCATGTCACACTTATTCATGAATACGCAGAGCTTAGGAACGCCAACTTGACGAGCCAAAAGAATGTGCTCACGAGTTTGCGGCATTGGACCATCATTAGCTGAGATCACAAGAACCCCTCCGTCCATTTGCGCTGCACCGGTGATCATATTCTTAACATAGTCAGCATGACCAGGACAGTCAACATGCGCGTAATGCCTATTTTCAGTATTGTATTCAATATGAGCAATAGCTATGGTGATTCCTCGCTCTTTCTCTTCCGGAGCTTTGTCAATTTGATCAAAGGCAACTGTCTCAGCTAAACCCTTTTTAGAGAGAACCTCTGAAATTGCCGCCGTAAGAGTCGTCTTACCATGATCAACATGACCAATTGTACCAACGTTGATGTGAGGTTTATCTCGTACAAATTTTTCTTTAGCCATGCTGATTCACTCCAATAGTATTTTCAGATAATTTTTATTAGACGCTTAATTTGCTTTTAGACCCGGTTGCCTTAGCCATCAAATCCTCGGCAATCGCGGCGGGAACACCGTCATACTTGGAAAACTCCATAGAATAATTCGCGCGCCCCTGAGTAGCCGACCGAAGATCGGTGGAATAACCAAACATTCCAGAAAGAGGAACTTCAGCTCGAATCACCTTAGCACCGGCACGATCCGCAAGATCCTTGATTTTACCGCGCTTAGAGTTCAGTTTACCAATAACATCGCCCATAAAATCTTCGGGCGTAACGACCTCCACCTCCATAACCGGCTCCAGCAATTGAGGAGATCCTAACTTACAAGCATCACGAAAAGCCATAGACGCGCAAATTTTAAATGACATCTCAGAAGAGTCAACATCATGATACGACCCGTCCAGCAAAGTCACCGAAACATCTACCGTAGGATAACCACACATAATGCCCCTGGCCATTGCCTCCAGGACTCCCTTTTGAACAGCAGGAATAAATTCACGAGGAATAGAACCCCCGACAACCTTATTAACAAACTCAAAACCCGCCCCCGCCTCTCTTGGATCAACCCTGATCACAACATGACCATATTGACCGCGACCACCGCTCTGCTTTATATATTTATGCTCGTGCTCAACTGACTTAGTGATAGTTTCCTTGTAGGCAACCTGAGGTTTGGACACATCAACGTCTAGAGTAAATTCACGACGCATCCGATCAACTAGGATCTCAAGATGCAATTCACCCATCCCTGAAATAACAGTCTGATTTGTATCTTTATCAACCTTAACCTTAAAGGTAGGGTCCTCCTGAAGGAGCTTAACGAGACAATCCGAAAGTTTATCCGACTCAGCTTTTGTTCTAGGCTCAATAGCTACAGAAATAACAGGCTCCGGAAAATTGATCGACTCAAGAACAATCGGGTTATCCTGATCACAAAGCGTGTCACCAGTATAAGTTTTCTTCAACCCAACCACTGCGGCAATGTCACCCGCCTGAACAGAGTCAACCTCTTCTCTTTTATTCGCATGCATCCTCAAAATTCGGCCTACACGCTCTCTCTGATTTTTCGTTGAATTATATATATAGGACCCACTGGTCAACTTTCCGGAATAAACACGGACAAATACCAACTGGCCCACAAAAGGATCAGTCATGATCTTAAAAGCTATAGCTGACAGATGGTCAGAGGAATCCAATTCACGGGACTCTTCCTTACGAGTATCCGGATTAGTACCAGTAATAGATTTAAGTTCCCGCGGGGAAGGGAGATAGAGAACGACAGCATCCAAAAGTTGCTGCACACCTTTATTTTTGAAAGCGGCGCCACATAAAATTGGCGTGAATATATTTTCAAGAGTTCCTTTTCTCAAGGCCGCAATAATTTCTTCTCGGGATATCTCTTCTGCGCCGAGAAATTTTTCCATTAGCCCATCATCAGCATCTGAAGCAGATTCGATCAGCCTCTCCCTATACTCCCTAGCCTGATCCTTATACTCCGCCGGAATATCCACCACATCAAAAGTCTCACCTTTATCTTTTTCGTCTGAATACACATTCGCCTTCATGTCAATCAAGTCAATCACGCCAAGAAAACCCGCCTCAGCACCAAGAGGGATTTGGATAGCAACAGGGTGCGCTCCCAACTTATCAACCATCTGAGCAACGCAACCAACAAAATTCGCGCCAGCACGATCCATTTTATTAACAAAACAAATCCTAGGGACCTTATACTTACTAGCTTGACGCCAAACAGTTTCAGACTGAGGCTCTACACCACTAACAGCATCGAAAACACCAACCGCACCATCGAGAACCCTTAAAGACCTTTCCACTTCAGCGGTAAAATCCACATGACCGGGAGTATCAATTATATTGACCTGATGGTCCTGCCAGAAACAAGTTGTAGCTGCAGAGGTGATAGTGATTCCACGCTCTTGCTCCTGCTCCATCCAGTCCATCGTCGCATTACCGTCATGCACTTCACCAATTTTATGACTCTTACCCGTATAATAAAGAATACGCTCAGTCGTCGTTGTCTTACCAGCATCGATGTGAGCGATGATTCCTATATTCCGAGTTTTTTCAGGCTGTAGCTTCTTACTCATTTAAGCAATTTATCTCCGATTACCAACGGTAATGAGCAAAGGCTTTATTCGCCTCCGCCATACGATGTACTTCTTCTTTTTTCTTAACAGCTCCACCAGAATTCCCAAACGCATCCATTATTTCGCTTGTCAATTTTTCAGCCATTGATCTACCGGCACGTGACTTTGCATTCTGGATCATCCATCTAATACTGAGAGCCTGCCTGCGACTCTCCTTAACCTCAACGGGCACCTGGTAAGTGGCACCACCAACTCTTCGGGACCGAACCTCCAACATAGGAGCAGCATTCTCCACTGCCTTGCGAAAAACCCGCAAAGGCTCCTCATTGCTCTTCTCGGCAACAGCTTCCAGCGCTGTATAAAGAATGCTTTCCGCCTTCCCCTTCTCACCCTTACGCAAAATGCAATTGATGAAGCGAGCAACCAACAGGTCATTATATTTAGGATCAGGTGTAATTTTTCTTTTTTGAGCTTCTCTTCGTCTTGCCATAGTAGTTATCTAATATTATTTTTTAGGTTTTTTCGTGCCATACTTGGACCGGCTCTGCATCCGATTTTCCACTCCAAGCGTATCCAAACTTCCCCGGACCACATGATATCGAACCCCAGGCAAATCTTTGATTCGACCACCACGGATCATCACAATAGAATGCTCTTGCAGGTTATGACCTACACCCGGAATATAAGTTGTCACCTCCATCCCGTTTGTCAGCCTCACCCTAGCCACCTTTCGGAGAGCTGAGTTAGGTTTTTTTGGCGTTGAGGTATAAACCCGCACACAAACTCCTCGCTTTTGCGGGCACGACTTCAAAGCCGGACTATCACTTTTAACGACTGGCTTTTTCCGGCCGGTTTTTACTAATTGATTGATCGTAGGCAAAAAATAGACCTCCCTAAAAGATAACCCACACGTAAGGGCTATCAAATAAAACTGAGAATACCCAATAAAAACAAAGGGTTATATCAGGCAAATGTAGGCGTGAAAAAGTTGTAATAGTATCACTAAATCTTACTTAGTCAAGCGAAAAATAAGGGCTTTCCCTGTTTTTTATTCCGCCGCAACAGGGGCTTGCTCTTCATTCAGCTCAACCTCTTCAGTTTCAGGTGTTTCAATACGAATTCCGCTATATGCTCGACACCCTGTACCTGCCGGTATCAGCCTTCCCATAGTAACATTTTCTTTTAATCCGACCAGATTATCCCTCTTGCCACTCACACTCACCTCTGTGAGAACACGGGTGGTTTCCTGGAAGGACGCCGCTGAAATAAAACTTTCTGTGCTGAGCGACGATTTGGTTATTCCTAGAAGTACTGCGGCACCTTTAGCAGGTTTTTTCTTATTTTTAATTACTTCCTGATTGGCTAGGTTAAAAACTTTTTTCGTCACCTGCTCTCCAACCAGAAATTCTGTATCGCCGGAATCTTCAATGACTAAATGCCGGAGCATTTGCCGAACGATAACCTCAATATGCTTATCATTGATCTGTACGCCTTGTAGGCGATAGACCTCCTGAACTTCATTCACCAGGTATTTTTGCAATTCATCTTCTCCCAGTACCCGCAAAATATCATGCGGATTGGAAGCACCATCCATCAACGGCTCACCAGCAATCACTTCATCACCCTCATGAACATTGATATGCTTACCACGCGGAATCAGGTATTCGCATTCGTCGCCAGATTGACTCTCGACTATTATCTTGCGCATACCCTTGACGAACCCACCAAACTTCACCGTTCCAGAAATTTCCGTGATCGTCGCCTGCTCATGAGGCTTGCGAGCTTCGAAAAGCTCTGCCACACGCGGAAGACCACCTGTAATGTCTTTGGTTTTAGCTGATTCGCGAGGAATCTTAACAATCAAGTCTCCAGCGCTGACAACATCACCCTCGTTTACATTTATGTTTGCCCCTGCAGGAAGAATATAGCGACGTATTGTTTCTCCCTTCTCATCCTTAAGCGATATTCTTGGTTGTTTTTTCTCGTCACGGTGACTGATGATAACCTTGGTGGAGAGACCTGTGATTTCATCAAAGTCCTCCTTCATGGTTATACCTTCGTTAATATCACCATAAGCTATGGTCCCGGAAACTTCTGTCAAAATCGCATTTGTATATGGGTCCCACTCAACTAGGGTTTGTCCTTCTTGCGTCTCCTGCCCATCACTTACCTTGAGCTTTGCTCCGTATACTACCGAGTACCGTTCTTTTTCACGACCCGTCTCATCTTGAATCAAAAGACTCCCGTTACGGTTCATAACAATGATTTCTCCGTTACGGTTTTTGAGGGTACGCAGACCTAGATATTTAACCAAACCTCCTCGTTTTGTTTTCAAAGTCGTTTGCTCGACCACCCTACTCGCCGTTCCACCAATATGGAAAGTTCTCATGGTAAGCTGAGTTCCCGGCTCACCAATAGACTGCGCCGCGATAACACCCACCGGTTCGCCCACTTCCACCCATTGCAGAGTAGCCATATTACGCCCGTAACACTTAATGCAAACTCCCTGCTTTGACTCACAAGTTAGACAAGATCGCATATTAATTTTTTCGATACCAGCATTCTCAATAGCCTCTACGGTTTCTTCTATAATTAGACTATCGGCTTCGGCCAGGACTTCTCCCGTAAAAGGATCAACGACATCCTCAAGAACAGTCCGCCCCAAAATTCTTTCGCCTAAAGGCTGAATTATTTCTCCAGCTTCCACCAGTGAAATCGCATCAATACCCCTCAATGTTCCACAGTCCTCTTCCTGAACTATCATATCCTGCGCCACATCCACCAGGCGTCTGGTTAGATATCCCGAGTTAGCTGTTTTAAGAGCGGTATCCGCCAAACCCTTACGGGCTCCATGCGTAGAAATGAAGTATTGAATAACTGACAGTCCTTCACGAAAGTTAGCGGTGATAGGCGTTTCGATGATTTCTCCCGATGGTTTCGCCATCAAGCCACGCATTCCAGCCAATTGCCGCAACTGTTGCGCGCTTCCTCGAGCTCCCGAATCCGCCATGATGTAGATCGAGTTAAAATCCTTATTGGTTTTACCATTAACAGTCGACTCGTCTTCAGCCTCCAGCTCTTTAAACATTTCTTCGGATACTTTTTCCGTGACGTGAGCCCAGATATCAATAACCTTATTGTATCTTTCACCATTAGTGATGAGCCCATCTCGATATTGCTTATGTACTTTAAGGACCTCTTCATTTGTTTTATTTACCAAATGGTCTTTAGTTTTCGGTATTCGCATCTGGTCAATTGAAACTGTCAGTCCTGCCTCAGTGGCGTATTTGAACCCTAATTCCTTAACATTATCCAACATAGCCACGGTTTTCTCCCTTCCCACTATAAGGAATGACTTAGAGAAAAGATCAGACAGAGATTTTTTATCCATTAGTCGGTTCGCATATTCGAACGACAGTCCTTCTGGAAGCGCCTCACCGAGAACAACTCGCCCTGTTGTGGTCTTGGTTAACGCGCCTTCAATGCGAACCATAATTTGCGCCTGCAAATCTAGCTCATCCGCATTGTAGGCTGCAATCACTTCTTTTTGATCTGAAAAAACTTTATCCGACCCTTGAACATTACCGCGAATCTTGGTCATGTAATAACAACCCAAAACAATGTCCTGGGTTGGAACGGCAATTGGTTTTCCGTTTGAAGGAGACAAAATATTATTGGAAGACATCATCAATAATTTACATTCAGTTCTAGCTTCCATCGAAAGCGGAACATGAACAGCCATTTGATCACCATCAAAGTCGGCGTTGAAAGCGGTACACACCATTGGATGAACCTCGATAGCCTTCCCCTCAATCAACAAAGGCTCAAATGCCTGAATACCCAATCGATGAAGTGTTGGCGCCCTGTTAAGAAGAATCGGATGACCTTTTACCACTTCCTCCAAAACTTCCCAAACTTCAGCACGTTCTTGCTCGACCATTTTTTTAGCGGTCTTGATAGTAGCCGCATATCCCTTTTCTTCCAGCCTATTGAACACGAAGGGCTTGAACAATTCTAACGCCATCTTCTTAGGCAATCCACACTGATGGAATTTTAAATACGGTCCAACAACGATAACGGATCGACCAGAATAATCCACACGCTTACCCAACAGGTTTTGACGGAATCTACCCTGCTTACCCTTAAGCATGTCACTTAAAGATTTCAAAGGACGCTTATTGGTTCCACGCAGGGTACGACCTCTACGTCCGTTATCGAACAGAGCCGAAACTGCCTCCTGCAACATTCTTTTTTCGTTACGGATAATAATCTGTGGAGCCTTCAACTCTTGCAATCGTTTCAACCTGTTATTTCGGTTAATTACCCGCCGGTAAAGATCATTCAGGTCAGACGTAGCAAACCGACCACCATCCAAAGGAACCAGAGGACGTAATTCCGGCGGAATAACGGGAATGACCTCAAGGATCATCCATTCCGGCTTATTACCTGATTTACGAAACGCCTCTACAATTTTCAGCCGCTTGGCAATTTTTCTTCGATTCATCACCGACTTGGTGGTGATCATCTCTTCTTTTAGATCCACCGCAAGTGTATCCATATTCATCGGTCTGAGCAGCTCTGCTACACCCTCAGCACCAATCATTGCGCGAAAAGTATCGGGAAACTCCATCTCCATCTCCCGGTATTCCTCTTCGGATAAAATTTGACCCGTTTCCATATCCGAATCACCAGGATCGGTCACAACATAATTTTCAAAATAAATAATTCGTTCAAGGTCCTTCAAGGGAATATCTAATAAATGCCCAAGACGACTAGGCAGACCCTTGAAATACCAGATGTGAGCAACCGGGCTAGCGAGCTCAATATGGCCTAGGCGTTCGCGGCGAACTTTTGAGAGAATAATCTCAACACCACATTTTTCACAAACGACACCCTTATGCTTCATTCTTTTATATTTACCGCAGGTACACTCCCAGTCCTTGACCGGCCCAAAAATTTTAGCACAAAACAACCCATCTCTTTCCGGCTTAAAAGTTCGGTAATTGATGGTTTCGGGTTTCTTTACCTCACCGTAAGACCAAGAACGGATTTTTTCCGGGGACGCAATCCGTACTCGGAGAGCATCAAACATGATCGGATTTTTTGGTTTATCGAAATATGTCAGACTATCCACCAGGGACTTCTCCTTTTTAAGGTTTTCGCAAACCGCTAAAATTTTCTTTGTATGATAAACACTTGCTGAGTTTATGCTCGGGGGCTTTAAAAACTACGCTAGGAAATTTCCACTACTTTCCTGATTCGATCAACTCTACATCAATCGCCAAGCTCTGCAGCTCTTTAATCAAAACATTAAAAGACTCAGGAAGGCTTGGGTTTAAATGAGTATCCCCTTTAACTATCGCTTCGTACATTCGCTTACGTCCTTCAACATCATCGGATTTAACCGTGAGCATTTCCTGCAAGGTATAAGCGGCACCATAAGCTTCGAGGGCCCAGACCTCCATCTCCCCAAGTCTTTGACCACCAAACTGCGCCTTACCTCCAAGTGGTTGTTGAGTTACTAGCGAGTATGGCCCGGTTGAACGGGCATGTATCTTGTCATCGACCAGATGATGTAGTTTGAGCATATACAAATAACCCACCATCACCTTCTGCCTAAAATATTTTCCAGACCTTCCATCATAAAGCGCGATTTCCCCAGATTCAGAGCAACCACCCTCCCTCAGAAGCTCTCGAACTTCATCCTCATGGGCACCGTCGAAAACAGGCGTAGCCATATGTACACCAACTGCTTTGGCGGCCATACCTAAATTAGTTTCCAGAATCTGACCCACGTTCATACGCGAGGGCACACCCAGAGGATTAAGGATCAGCTCTATCGGCTTGCCACTTTCCATGTAAGGCATGTCTTCTTCCGGGACAATTGTAGAAACAACACCCTTATTTCCGTGTCGCCCCGCCATCTTATCGCCCACTTGCAATTTGCGCTTCATAGCCATGAACACCTTGACCATCTTGATCACTCCAGGAGCCAGATCATCACCTTTCTTCAGATGAGTTATTTTTTCTTCCAGCATGGATTTCAGCACTTGAATCTGATCCTTAGAGTTTTCCTCCATCTCTAGTAATATTTTTTCATCAGCCGCCTTGACTGGGACTTTAGCAAGATCCTTAATGCTCATTTTCGCAATTAAAGCCTCTTCAAACTCCTGGCCTTTCGTAAAAGTGGCTCGCCCCACTGTCGCAGCTTTTGTTGCCGACTGACCTACGATAAGGGAACGCATAGCCTTTTCAGTTTCACTTTTAACGATCTTTATTTCATCTCCGAAATCCTTTTCAACGCCCGCAATTTCTTCCTCTTCTATGGCAAGGGATCGAGAGTCTTTATCAATCCCCTTACGGGAAAAGACCTTAACATCGATAATCGTTCCCAGTATTCCAGGAGGAACCCTAAGAGAAGTGTCACGCACATCTCCGGCCTTTTCGCCAAAGATTGCCTTGAGAAGTTTTTCTTCCGGGCTTAGTTGAGTCTCACCTTTCGGTGTGATCTTACCAACCATAATATCATTCGGCTTAACACAGGCACCAATACGGATGATTCCGCTCTCATCCAGATTTTTCAGAGCGTCTTCACCTACATTAGATATGTCGCGGGTAATCTCCTCTTTACCCTGCTTGGTATCACGAGCTTCCACCTCAAACTCTTCAATATGAATAGAGGTATACACATCATCTTTAACCAGTTTTTCACTAACAATGATGGCATCTTCAAAGTTGTATCCGCCCCATGGCATGAACGCTACCAGGATATTTCTACCCAAAGCAAGTTCACCGTGATCGGTGGAAGGTCCATCCGCAAGGACATCGCCACGACTGACCATATCCCCTGAAGACACTCGAGGACGTTGGTTGATGCAAGTATTCTGGTTCGACCGTTGATACTTACTCAGCGTGTAAATATCCACATTCGAACCCAATTGACTACGCCGGGTCTTAACCCTAGTCGCAGAAATCTTCTCGGTACGCACAACAATGCGAGCTGCATCAGCACTGATAACCTCACCGTCGTTCATGGCAATTATCATCGCCCCAGAATCATGAGCCACGATTGCTTCCATGCCAGTTCCAACCAGAGGCGCTTCGGCCCGCAGAAGAGGAACAGCCTGGCGCTGCATGTTAGAGCCCATCAAAGCCCGATTAGCATCATCGTTTTCAAGAAAAGGAATCAAAGATGCCGCCACACTAATTAACTGCTTGGGCGATACATCCATATAATCTATTGTTTCGCTGGGAGACAAGATAAAGTCGCCGCCCTTTCTGGCAGAAACGATAGGTTGGACGAATTTCTTCTTCTCATCCATCTCAACGTTAGCCTGAGCGATTACAAATTTGTCTTCAACCAAAGCAGTGTGGAAATCAACATCATCTTTAGCTATAGATTTTTCCACCTTTCGATAAGGCGTTTCAATAAACCCGTAATCGTTCACCCGAGCATAAGTACTCAAGGAAGCGATTAGCCCAATATTCGGACCCTCAGGAGTTTCAATTGGACATATTCGCCCATAATGCGTTGGATGAACATCCCGCACTTCAAATCCCGCTCGCTCTCTGGTTAATCCTCCCGGCCCTAATGCACTCAAACGCCTTTTGTGTGTTACCTCAGATAAGGGATTAGTTTGATCCATAAACTGCGACAACTGACTACTACCAAAAAATTCTTTGATTGCGGCAGTCACCGGCTTGGAATTGACCAGATCATGCGGCATTGACACATCCAGATCCTGAATGGACATACGCTCTATGATAGCCCTTTCCATACGAACCATTCCCACACGAAACTGATTTTCCAAAGACTCTCCCACAGCCCGAACCCTCCGGTTGCCGAGATGATCAATGTCATCAATGGAACCGATGCCATTCCTAAGATCTACAATGCATCTAACCAATTCGACCAAATCTTCCAAGGTCAACAATCGGTTTTCCAGGGAGACATCCAGTCCGAACTTCTGGTTCATCTTAATCCTACCAACAACAGATAAATTATATCGCTTTGGATTAAAAAACAGATTGCTGAATAGCGACCTGGCAATCTCAGGCGTTGGTGGATCCCCCGGACGCAACCGCTTATAAACCTCACGAATAGCGTCATCCTGAGTCTGGGTCTTAGCCGCAACCATAGTATCGCGGATCGTGGTGTCGGACGCCTCTTCATCAATACGAAGAATCAGAAACTCACTAAGTTTATTCTTTTTTATAATTTCAATAACACCTTCTGTAATCACCGAATTGTACTCAATCTCTATCTCACCTGTTTCAGGATCAATGATTTCATCAAACAAGTAACGGCCAATCAGGCTCTCTTCATCAATCTCGATCTTCACAGACTTACTCATTTTACCCAGCTTCTTAGCAGCAGCCACAGAAACCTTCTTTCCCGACTTGAGCAACACATCGTCAGTCTTAGTGTCGATTACATCTTCTTTAACCTTGAATCCAACCATCAGATTCTTACTAGCCATGAAGCATCGCCCATCCTTACCAATGGTTATTTTTTCAATTGGGTAATATGTTTTCAGAATAGTCTTACTGTCCATTCCAAAAGCCTGAAGTAAGATAGTTGCAGGCAATTTTCGACGGCGGTCAATCTTAACGTGAAGAATATCTTTAATATCGAATTCGAAATCTACCCAAGAGCCACGGTCAGGAATTATTCGCGCCGAGTATAGAATCTTGCCACTGACATGAGATTTGCCCTTATCATGCGAGAAAAACGCACCCGGAGAACGATGCATCTGACTGACGATAACCCGCTCAACCCCGTTTATCATAAACGTTCCGGTCGGGCCCATCATCGGCATCTCACCGAGGAATATTTTCTGTTCTTTGACTTCCCTAACAGAATTGACTGTAACTTGAGCAACCTTATGCTCCGCCAAGGTCTTCAGAATTTCATCAGTGACTGGTGTTTTTGCAGCGATAAGGGTTTTCGCGGTTCCAGGACGCTTAACCTCTTCAATAATGATTTTACCCTGCAAGTACTTTAAAGTGCGCGCACCAACATCAACCACTTCGCGGTCAAATAGGACCAGCCTGACCATTATTTTTATCGGGTCTGAATAGGTAAGGCCTTTTTGCCTGCATTCACTAAGCTTATGCTTTTCTTTATAGGCTACCTCCTGCTTACATGCGATACACACAACAGCCGAGCCGCCGAGCTCTTTGAACTCACCACAGCCACACTCCCAAATGCCGACCTCATAGCCGACATACTCAATACGAGCATTGATGTTCAGGTCGGAAATTGGAAAAACATCACTAAAGACTTCTTCCAACCCCCTCATCCCTCGCTCTGAGGGAGGAACATTCCACTGCATGAAATATTCGAATGATTTTTTCTGGATCTCAATCAGATTAGGAATATCTATGATCGTAGGAATACGCGCAAAGTTTTTCCTTTTCCTGAAATTGCCCAACGGTCTATGGGAATGGTTCTTCGACATAAGGTTACATCCTTCTAATAGAAAGATTAACGGAAAGTTCGCCTGTTAAAGCGTAGTTAAGTTACTATCTCGAGCTTCCGCTACTTAACCTCCACAGAACCACCAGCCTCTTCTACCTTCTTCTTGATTTCTTCAGCTTCTTCTTTTTTCACGCCTTCCTTAATAGCCTTGGGTGCCGCTTCAACCAAATCCTTTGCATCCTTCAAGCCCAAGCCTGTAATAGTTCGGACTTCCTTGATAACCTGGATTTTCTTATCGCCAGCAGCAGTAAGAATAACGTCGAATTCTGTTTTTTCTTCAGCAGCAGCTTCGCCGCCTCCAGCAGGTGCCGCAACTGCAACCGCCGGAGCCGCAGCGGTCACACCATATTTATCTTCTAGTTCTTTTACAAACTCAGACATTTCCAGAACAGTCATGCTATCTATGAAGGAAACTACCTCATCCTTTGTGACGGCCATTACGCCCTCCTTTCAATAATTATGGTATCCAAACCTTGTTTTTATTATGAAAATATGATTACAACGACCCCTACAGGCCGGTTTATTCAGATTCTTTTTTCTCGCGGACCGCGTCCAGCGTTCCCACTAACTTCCTCAACAAGCTACTGAAAACCCCAGCAAAATTTGTAGTAGGCCCATTAAAAACTGCCAGCATTTGGGAAACAAGAACTTCCTTGGTAGGTAAGTCCGCAATCGCCTTAACCTGCTCAGCAGAAACCTTTTTTCCCTCAACTACACCACAAATTACTTTAGGGCTTTTCGGAGCTCCGGACTTTGCAAAATCAGCCAAAGCCTTAGCAGGAGCTACCGCATCATCAAAACTAACCACCAGAGAAACCGGACCCTTAAACTCCTCATCCAGCATCTCAAAAGGGGTATTTTTCGAGGCTTGCCGAGCCAAGGTATTTTTAATCACACGAAAGTCCACAGATCTAGACCGCATATGACTCCGCAACAAGGTTAAATCAGGAGCTTCAATTCCCTGATAGTCGGCAAGAACCGCCGCCTTGGCTTTTAGAAATACCCCGTTTAACTCTTCAACCTTTTTTATCTTTTCTGCGTTTGGCACGTCAGCTACCCCTCTCATTCCAGTCGTTCGCCCCAAAAGGGCGAAAACTTATTCAATCAATTGGACGCATAAGCTACCCTAACCCCAACACCCATAGTCGTTGACACCGAAATCCCCCTAACATAATGCCCCTTACTTGAGGCCGGCTTCGCTTTCACAAGAGCCGTTAATAGGGTTTGAAAATTTTCCTCCAAAGCCTCTACCGAAAAACTAGCCTTACCCAAAGAGGCATGAACAATACCGCTCTTGTCGACCCGGTAATCAACCTTACCAGCTTGAATAGACTCAATAGCCTGCTTAACATCAAAAGTCACCGTGCCCGTCTTAGGGTTAGGCATCAACCCGCGAGGACCTAAAACTTTTCCCAGCTTTCCGACCTGACCCATCATATCAGGAGTGGCTACCACACGATCAAACTCCATCCACCCCCCTTGAATTTTCTCGACCAGGTCATCACCGCCAACGACTGCAGCGCCAGCATCCTGAGCCTCTTTCTCTTTTTCCCCTTTCGCGAACACCAGAACGCGAAATTTTTTCCCCGTCCCTTTCGGCAACACTACACTACCGCGGATATTCTGATCAGCTTTCCTAGGATCAACGCTCAGCCGTACAGCAACATCCAGCGACTCGTCAAACTTTTCAGACCTGACAGCTGTCGCCAAACTTAAAGCTTCCTTCAATTCATACTTGACATCGGGATCAACGTTCTCCGCGCCCGCTCTATATCTTTTTCCATGCTTTGGCATAATTATATCCCTGCTTACTAGCGGTTAATTCTCAACTTTCAGACCCATGCTTTTTGCCGAGCCCCTTATAATCTGCATCGCGGCATCAACATCTTCAGCATTCAAGTCTTCCATTTTAATTTTTGCAATCTCCCGAACCTGCTCCTCGGTCACCCTACCCACAAACTCCTTACTCGGATTCGAAGAACCCTTTGCAATTCCCGCAGCCTGCTTCAATAAAGCTGAGGCGGGAGGAGATTTTGTGATAAAGGAAAAACTTCTATCCTTATAAACCTCAATGACCACGGGAATTATGCTCCCCTCTTGACCCTGAGTTTTAGAGTTAAAGGATTTACAGAATTCCATAATGTTCACACCATGCTGACCCAACGCCGGCCCAACGGGCGGTGACGGTGTAGCCTGCCCAGCAGGAATTTGTAGCTTGATTAGACCCATCACTTCTTTTGTTGCCACAATCTGACCCCTTATTTATCTACTGCCTAATTGACCTAACCACTGATTAAACTCGCTCGATCTGGGGAAATTCTAACTCCACCGGAGTGGCGCGCCCAAAAATCGAAACCATGACACGAACCTTACCTTTATCATGATTAACATCCTCAACAGTTCCATTAAAGTTTAAGAACGGCCCCTCTATAACCCTCACGCTTTCACCTTGCTCAAAAGAGAATTTCGGCTTAGGCCTTTGAGTCTCGCCTTTAACCTGATCCATGATCAACTTAACCTCATCCTCCGAAAGAGGTACAGCCTCACCCCCACCACCCAGAAAACCGGTGACCTTTGGAGTATTCTTAATCATGTACCAAATATCCTTATTCATCTCGACATTGATCAGTATATATCCCGGGAAAAATTTCCTAGAGGAAACCTTTTTCTTGCCCTTACGAACCTCAACCACTTCCTCGGTAGGTATAACCACCTCACCAAATTTTTCACTGAAGCTGGAATGCCCGAACTGCTCTTCTATACTCAGCTTCACCTTCCGCTCAAAACCGGAATAGGTGTGAATAACAAACCATTTTTTCAACAAAGCATCTTCTTCAGTCATCATATAAGACTCTGCACAATCTTCGAGAGAATTGCATCCACAACCCCCAGAAACAAGGCCATTATCAAAACCACCACAACCACCACGGCGGTGCCACCTAACGCCTCTGCGCGAGTAGGCCAAGTAACTTTCTTAACCTCAGCTCTTACCTCAGCCAAAAAACCAAAAGCTTTTGTAATCATATGCCCTCAAACAAGTTTCAACAGGCCAGGAGGGATTCGAACCCCCAACCCTCGGATTTGGAATCCGATGCTCTACCGTTAGAGCTACTGACCTAATTCGGAATCCACGCCAGCTTCAAATAAGGAGATGAGTAGCTCCACCCAACCATCAGAGCATTTAACAAAAAATCTCACTCCTAACCGCCCAATTTTCTTTACTTAGTTTCCCTATGAGGGGTATGTTTCCTGCAAAATCTACAGTATTTCTTGAATTCCAACCTTTGTGTGGTGGTCTTCTTATTCTTAGTCCCCGAATAATTCTTCCGATCACAATCGGAACATGCAAACTGAACGATAACTCTCATAATTATTCACCAAGTCTTTACACCCAGCAACCATTGCTCCAGCCGCTGACATTTAAAATCTCTATCAAACCCAGAAGCCACATAGTGGAAATCTGGAGCCCACGATCGGGATTGAACCGATGACCTCTTCCTTACCAAGGAAGTGCTCCACCACTGAGCTACGTGGGCATTAAGTACTCATTCACCTAACCATAAGGTGGAGCGGGAAACCGGACTCGAACCGGCGACCCTCAGCTTGGAAGGCTGACGCTCTAGCCAACTGAGCTATTCCCGCAAGTTCATCCAACCTAAACTCAGGATGGGGAGGGGAGGATTCGAACCTCCGAAGGCTGAGCCGACAGATTTACAGTCTGTTCCCTTTGGCCGCTCGGGAACCTCCCCGTCATACTGGTAAACCAACGCGCCATAAAATCGACAACGCCCAACCTAAACTCTATCGCGCGGCACTAATTTTCCACAAACCAGTCAACTAAAACTGGAGCTGGCAAAGGGACTCGAACCCCCGACCTGCTGATTACAAATCAGCTGCTCTACCAACTGAGCTACGCCAGCTCAGCAAATAAAAAACCCCCGATATTACACTTTGACTTCCAAAGTTTCAATATAAATTGGAGGCTTTCAAATATTTCGTTCAGATTAACAGGATGTATTGCCGCGAATGGGTGATATATATAACGCACTATAGCACGGCTGATTATCTTTTAATAGAAAAATATATCGCCCTTGCCATCAATAAGCGGAGAATTTTAACACCGAAAATACTCAAACACCAGATTTATTTCCTTTTTGTCCAAATAACCCAAAAAAAATCTATTCCCGACCACCAAGCCCCCTAAAAACCATCTATTTTTAAAACTGGTTTCTGCCAGAGCCCTGCCGAGCTATTTTTTTCCTGCGTTTCTTGGGGAGTTTCTCTAAATACTCCTTATCCTTCAAATCTTCAGTCACTTGAAGCTTGGTTTTACAAAAATGCGCCGTATAGCGAAAATTATAATAGTCAACCGAGTTCTGCGCATCCTGAAAAGAAGCAATATAGGGTACGATTAAAGGAAAAGACACTAAATAAACCCATGCCTTACGGGTTTCGCCCGTATACCATTGCCCACCACCAGGAATCAATGAATACAGCATGGCAATATCCCGATCGAAATATTCATATTCTTGATCGCAACCCTCGCTAATGAGCTCTTCCATCTCCGACTCCATAGCTGGGGTGATACGCTTAAAAAGCAGGGGCGATTTACCCCCACCCTTGATCCCGCAGGCAGAAAGAAAAAACACCATTCCAACCACCCAAATGATTTTAATCAATCCCGGCATACGCTTCCAAACTAAATAGTTCTTTTTATATCAATGGATTATACGGAAATACCTATTCCGCGTCAAGCTTTGGCTGTGGGCAATCGTAATAGGAGGATCACTCTGAGGAAAGAACATTCGGTTTCCCATCCACCCTATAAAAGTCCACTTCACGGCGATCGAGCTCGAAGGGCACATCCCACCAAGGCCCTGAATAGGAAGACGGAATGCGAAAACCAATTAAATCAGCCTTTTGGCCGGAAGCCAACTTGCCACACGGCAAACCCAAAGCCTCTGCGCCTCCGAAGGTTGCCATGGTAAGTATTTCCTTTCGGCTTACATCCGGTAAAAGCTTATCTGCCATACGCAATTCATCGAGGAAATTGAGAGAATTGCTACTGGCCAATGAATCTGTTCCGAGAGCCACGGTAATGCCTCGATCTAATAAAGCGCGAACTGGCATTAAATTTGTACGGCCAAACCATTCGGAGCTTTGCGGACAAAACACGGCGCCGACTTTTTTCTCGGCCATCAAATCAAGATCGTCTGAAACAAAATTGCAATGCACAGCAATCAGACGGTCCAAAATTCCCAGAGAAGAAAGATATTGCATAGGCGATTTATAAGGAGGCTGCCATTTCGGATCCCAGGCAGATCGCTCTTTTAATAATCCTTCCAGTGAATCATCGCCAAGCACAAGGAACCGACCCTCTTCTTTAATCTCAGCAACATGGCAGGAAACCGGACAATGATACTGTTGCGCAAGCTGCCCTATAGACCGGAACAAACCCGGTGAAACAGAATATGGTGCATGCGGGGCCAAACCCAACTGACAAATTGATGAAGGGTTACCGCGCAATAGAACCTCTTCCGCATTTTCACAAAGCTCTTGTGCTTTTTCGGGGTGAAACCCTATCGTCTCCAAAAATAACACCGACCTAAAACCCAAATCACCAATCACGGATAATAGTTCAGGGTCTGAAACGTAATCCCCCAACGCTGTCACTCCCGAATGCCGCATCACTTCAGCTCCAGAACGAATTCCCTCAACCCGGCTGTCGTCATCAAGAGCCGAGTTGAGAGAGATCAACGCGCGAATCCAATTTACAAATGAATCGGTAGGGGAAATTTTTTTTTCAAAGGCCGTTAAGCTGATGTGACTATGCGCATTGATAAACCCTGGCATAAGCAGGTAGTCGGAGAGATCCAGCGCAGCATCATCATTGCCCGATTGAGTTACAATCTCGACAATGTTTCCGTCCTTAATGATCAACTCACCGTTTTCAATGGGGTCTCCACACATTGTCAGTAACGCTCGAAAATTTATTTTCACGGTCTCATTTTCAAAAAAAAGTTAAACCCATGTACTGCTGATATGCAGGCCCTAATTGTTCCAACAAAACTTTCTCTTCAGCTTTAGCCCGGAAGATATTTAATGGCACCACCACCACCAGCACATAGATTAAGGAAGGCACAGAGCCACAAGCCACAAACAATCCGGTCAAGGTCAAAACGATTCCCATATAAATCGGGTGACGAAAAATCCGGTAAAGTCCCTTGGTGACCAATTTCTCTGTTCCCGGAAGAACTGCAAGCGAAGAACCCAGTGACCACATTGCGGCAATCCATAAAAGAACACCTATTGCACCCACAAACAACCCCGCATAAACCAACTCCCGAAACCCGAAGCCAAAATTTTTCGGGCCGAGATAGGCAAACACCAAAGGAAACAGGTAAAGCATAGGCACCAGAATGTTCAATAAAAATTTCTGGTTAGAACTGAGGGATTTAAAATCTAGCATTTGTCTAAAGTGTTTTTGACTAACTAAGAGTTACATTAAGCAAAACCCACTGGTGGTGAATCACCCTAACCCTCTTTGAGAAAGAGGGCGTAAAGTTTATTAAATCACGCTAATCAATTTTTCCGTTCAACAAATTATTGTCCAGTGGGTCCAGCATCACGCTAGCTATGCCCGGCAGTGATTTGTTTGTTGAAAGTTTCGCGTCCTTCGATAATTTCAAGCTCGATCACCACCTTAAAAAAGGGCAAGGTGAATTTCATATCCTTGAGCTTCACTGCATCTTTTTCTGGGAGAAGGATAAACTTCGCGCCTTCTTTTATCGCACGGGCTTCAAATTTTTTAATGTCCTGCAAAGTGTAGGGATGGTGATCGGGAAAGTACTTGAAAAATTTTGGTTGGATCTGCGAGTCCAGCAAAATCTGTCTGAAGCCTTCCGGCTTGGCAATTCCGCAAAATGCGGCGACCGGTTCATTCTTTAATGTTTCTGCACCCAACACTTCCTCATCATCCATACGAATTATGGAATCCAGGCGAAGATGTGTCTTTACCTGCGTAACAGAACCCAAGAGGCGTGGATCAAAATTAATGGCACCGCCAGAATAATGGGTGAAGCAGACCATATCTGCTCTTCGTGTTTCTCCAGCAGGTTCGCGCAGTTCTCCTGCCGGAAACAGATAACCGTTACCCAGCGGCCTGAAATGGTCGAAAAGCAGGATGTCCAGATCGCGATCTAATGCTAGATGCTGGAATCCATCATCCAGAACCAGAGTATCAATATCAAAATGCTCGAGCGCATACCGCCCTGTCTGATAACGGTCCGGTCCGGTAATTACCGGAACGTTTTTGAGTTTCTCCGCCATCATGACCGCCTCATCACCTACCCATTCCGGGGAGAGAAGCATCTGCCTCCCATCACAGACCACATTGACGGGATTGCAGGACTTTCCCCCATAACCACGGCTAAGAATTGCAGGTTTGAGTCCATTTCCTCTGAGAGTTTCAGCGATCATCATGACAAATGGGGTTTTTCCTGTTCCACCCAAGGTTAGGTTGCCAACGCTGATCACCCGGCAGTCGAGTTTGCGGCTGGGGAACACTCCCCATCTGTAAGCCCAGAGACGAAAATAGTGGCCCAGTGAATAAACAAAGGACATGAGTATCAAGATCGCAAAAACCGGAAAGCAGTACCATTTGCGATCAGGCGATATAATTTTATAAAAAAATTTGGACATGATTTTTTGGCCAGACTTTAACGGGCATCTCCAATAATAGCTACTTGAGAATTCTAAAAATTTGCAATTTTTAGAGGCCCTCTAATATTTTAGGAGTATACTCCTAGCTTATGGATTTTTTGTATTATATTCTTGTGGGAGGGCTACTGCTTTTGGCTTCTCCTTTTCTCACTTTAAGAGCTCTGATCTCTTCCTCTTTCCGCAATGAAATCAAGGGGAGAATGAAGGGAGCGAACTCCCTACCAGAACTAAAAGATACCTTGTGGATTCATGCCTCATCGGTAGGAGAAGTCCGCCTGGCTAAAGTTCTCATTGCAGGCCTTATAAAGGAAGGGGAATCCCGCCCTATTGCCCTGTCCACGTTTACCCCCACCGGTTATGCCCTGGCTCTGGAAGAAAAGCTTCCCAACGTATTTAGACTGCCGCTGGATTTCCCGCTCTGGCTGAATCCTGTCTTTGATCGTTTACAGCCTGCTAAACTGGTTCTGATTGAAGCGGAGTTATGGCCTACTTTGCTTCGTCAATGTAAACGCCGTAGCATTCCCGTCATCCAGGTAAATGGAAGGATCTCGGAAAAGTCTGTTCGGAACTATAGAAAATTCCCAGCCATCCTGTTATGGATGACTGAATCAATCGGACAGTTTTCTATGCGATCTCAAACCGATGCAGATCGGTTTTTGCAGTTAGGCGTGGCTAATAAAAAAGTTCTGGTTACAGGAAACATAAAATTTGATTTGACTTCCGAGGCGGGGAATTCGTTCCAGCCGCAATGGAAAGACGACTCTATGATCCTGGTTTTTGGTTCCACCCGGCCGGGAGAAGAAGGTCCTATCATGGACGCACTAGTTCGACTCCAAAAAGAATTCCCCAACCTGGTCGGGGTGATTGCCCCCAGACATATGGAAAGATGCCGGGAAGTCGAAGACTTGATCCGGGAGTTCGAAGTCGAGTATGCCTTGCTTTCTAAACAGGGTAACCTGACAAACTGTAATGTCTTACTGTTAGACAGTCTGGGAAAACTCAATGCTTTTTACAAAAGCGCAACTGTGACCTATGTTGGAGGTGGATTCAATCCTCGATTCGGAGGTCACAATATTCTCGAACCAGCGGCATTGGGAAAGCCGGTTCTATTCGGCAAGTTCATGAATAATTTTGAAGAAGAAGCGAAACTTCTCAAGCAGTCTGAAGGTGGTCTGCAACTGCAGAATATAGAAGAACTCTACGATGTTTTAAAATGGTTACTGATGAACCCGGACGAACGCCAGAAGCTAAGCCAATCTGCGGAAAAAACAGTCAAGGCCAACAGCGGTGCCTTAAGAAAGAATATTGAGCTCATCCGCTCAACATAGGTAGAGCCTCCTATTAGATGATTTATTTTTACCACCTTCTATCGCTTTTCATTTCAATCCTTCTGCTCCCCCTGTTCTCACTCATAGCTCTGCCCTCTAAACATAAACGGAAAGGACTAGCCCATCATTTTGGATGGGTTCCTGCCACAAAAATATCGGAAAGACAAACCCTCTGGCTGCATGCACTTTCGATGGGAGAGGTCGTGGCCGCAACGCCGGTTCTCAAGCTGGTACGTGAGCATAACCCTAGCCTCACTATCGCGCTGTCCGTCACCACTGAGTCGGGTTATACCACAGCACTCAAGATGAACATCGCCGACAATGTGTTTTTTCATCCACTGGATTGCCTACCGTTCACTCTACTGGCTTTGAAACGGATCAATCCCAATCTTCATGTTGTCACCGACACGGGGTTCTGGCCCGGCTTGATTGATTTGTTACATAGAAAAAAGACTCCCATTCTTTTATTCAACGGCCGTATCTCCGAAAAGTCAGCTCGCCGGTATCTTATTGCTGGCTCCCTTTTCAAAGATACCTTTCAAAATTTTCATCATCTAGGCATGCAAAACAACAATGGAGTAAAAGCCGCTCTCAATCTAGGTGTGACCCCAGAACGTATTGAGGTGATGGGCGATCCAAAATATGACGCGCAGCAAACGCTGACCGATGAAGAAAAAAAGCAATTACGAAAAACTTTTAAGCTGGAGGAGGGCACACCATTATGGATAGCAGGCAGTACCCATGCCGGTGAGGAAGAAATTATTCTGGATGCTCACCAGCAATTGGCCGCTGAACACCCCAACCTAGTTTTAATTCTTGCTCCACGCAGAATAGAACGAGTAGAAGCAGTGGCCACACTACTTAAAAAGAGAAACATTTCTTTTGCCCTGCGGTCATCTCTGAAACAGGCAGAAACCGTCATTCTCCTCGATACCATGGGCGAACTGGCCAAGGTTTATTCGTTGGGGCAGGTGGCATTCATTGGCAAAAGCTTGGTAAAACCGGGCGGAGGCCACAGCCTGATCGAACCTCTATCTTACGGCTTGCCAGTATTGCATGGACCTTTTATTGAAAATATCGGCCATGTCGCCGACAAAGCACATGAGCTAGAGCTAGCTATAACAGTGCAAAACTCTAGGGATATCAAAGAAAAAGTGTATAACTTTCTGAAAAACAAAAACCTGCGTCAAGAACTAACAGAAAAGGCCCTCTCCTTCACCACAGAGCAAAAAGGCGCCTCTGAAAAAATGGCTAAAATCATTACAAAAACCCTAACAATTTAATCCCCAAGCCAATACTCCCTCCTCTTTAAAAAACCTTTAAACTGTGTCACCAGTCTGAAAGTAATAAGTCCCGCATTTTTAATGTGAATCAAATGGTGCAGAGCACAAAAAATAGTTTTCCTTTATCAAAATTAAATTCTACAAGTTATTTTAATTTTCATCAGAGGCATCTCGGTTTATGAAATTAGGAACACGAATCACTTTAAGATTTGTGGTATTGGGGTTTTTTACAATTACCGCAATAGTTCTAGAAAGCTCTGTCATATCATCAGGGTCGGGCCAACGGACAATAGCTATCGTTTACTAGTAAATGTTTTGTCATTGGCTTTATGCTAAAATTTGTATTCTTAAATTTGATTCAACTTTTTCTTATGGATAATGCTCAATCTATGAACCCTTACGAACCCAATTCCATCGAATCCAAATGGCAGGCTTTCTGGGAAAAAAATAAGTCGTTTAAAGTCGAGTTAGACTCTTCCAAAGAAAAATATTACCTGCTGGAAATGTTTCCCTATCCATCTGGAAGAATCCACATGGGCCATGTGCGCAATTATACCATCGGCGATGCGCTAGCCCGATTCAAACGCATGCAAGGCTTTAACGTTCTGCACCCACTGGGTTGGGATGCATTTGGAATGCCGGCAGAGAACGCCGCCATTAAAAACAAGACCCACCCTGCCGAATGGACATTTGAAAACATTCGTACCATGCGTAAGCAGATTAAGGCATTGGGGCTCAGCTACGACTGGGACCGAGAAATCGCAACCTGCCATCCTGGTTATTATAAATGGAATCAATGGTTTTTTCTAAAGTTCCTGGAAAAAGGCATCGCCTACCGAAAAAACTCCACCATCAACTGGTGTGAAGACTGTCACACAGTGCTCGCCAACGAACAGGTTGTGAATGGCTGTTGCTGGCGATGCGACAACGAAGTCTTGCAAAAACAACAGGAAGGATGGTTCTTCAAAATCACCGACTATGCTGATCGGCTCCTAGAAGGTTGTAAAACCCTTGCAGGGAAATGGCCGGAACAAGTGCTGACGATGCAATCCAACTGGATCGGTAAAAGTTTTGGTGCTGAAGTAGACTTTAAAGTCCAACAAAGTGACGAAGTCATTAAAGTGTTCACCACCCGCCCTGACACTTTATATGGAGCAATGTTCATGGTGCTTGCGCCCGAACATCCGCTCACCGGGAAGCTTTCACGCGGGACCGAACAGGAAAAAGTGATTGATGCTTTTGTGAAAAAGGTAAAAGTGCAAGACACCATAGCCCGAACCAGTGAAGGTGGCGAAAAGGAAGGTGTATTCACCGGTGCTTATGCCTTGAATCCCTTGACTGGAGAATCCATTCCTGTATGGACGGCCAACTTTGTACTGATGGATTATGGCACCGGCGCTATCATGTCTGTGCCCGCCCATGATCAGAGAGATTTGGATTTTGCCCGCAAATATGATTTGCCTGTCCGGGTGGTCATCCAACCAGAATCCGGCCCGGTTGATGCAGACACTCAAGCGTTTACAGCTGATGGCACAATGGTGAGCTCCGCTTCCTTCGATGGGCTCATCGGTCAGGAAGCCCGCAGAGCGGTTTGCCAGTATCTAGAAAAAGAAGGTATCGGAAAAGCCACGATCAATTACCGGCTTCGCGATTGGGGAGTCTCCCGACAACGTTATTGGGGAACACCCATTCCAGTCATCCATTGTTCAAATTGCGGGATTGTACCCGTTCCTGAAAACCAACTACCAGTCGAGTTGCCTCTCGATGCGCAATTGGGGGAAAACGGCCAATCTCCATTGCACACTCTTGAATCTTTCTATAAAGCACCCTGTCCAAAATGTGGATCCGATGCCCGTCGTGATACCGACACCCTCGATACTTTTCTTTGCTCTTCCTGGTATTTTGACCGCTACACGTCACCCCGAATAGAAGATGCGCCCTTCAGCAAAGAGAACAGCAATTACTGGATGCCGGTCGACCAATATGTCGGTGGTATTGAACACGCCATTTTGCATCTCCTTTATTCCCGGTTCTTCAACTTGGTGCTGAACGATCTTGGGCTAACTCAGGCTCTCGAACCTTTTAATCACCTGCTGACACAGGGTATGGTCATTAAGGATGGTGCAAAAATGTCTAAGTCCAAGGGTAATGTCATTGACCCTGACGAAATTATCAGCAACTACGGTGCCGACACAGCCCGAATCTTTATTCTGTTTGCCGCCCCACCTGTGAAGGATCTGGAGTGGAGCGATCAGGGCGTGGAAGGGTGCTCCCGATTTTTAAAAAGAGTATGGCGCATTTTTAGCGAATTCATCGAAGAAACCAAAACAGTGACATTACCGGATGACTCTTTCACAACCACCGTTCCAGAAATCAAAGCTCTTCGGAGAATGACCCATATTACCATCCGGCGAGTGACCGATGATATCGAAACAAGGTTGCAATTCAACACGGCCATTGCCGCAATTATGGAACTAGTCAACCATCTCTTCAACTTCAAGGAATGGTGGGCAAACAACCGCGATGAAACAGGCCTGATAGCCATGCGGGAAGCTTTGGAAACATTAATCCTGACATTGTCTCCTTTCGCTCCACACATTGCTGAGGAAATGGCGGCTGAAATGGGGCTCCCTAAAACTCTGGGTCAGTGGGCCTGGCCCCGATACAACGAGGCTTTGACGCAAACTGATGAAATGTTGATCGTCCTCCAAGTCAATGGTAAGGTGAGACAGAAAATTTCTGTTGCTTCCGGAATCAGCGAAGACGATTTAAAAACCCGGTCTCTGGAAGACTCTAAAATCCGGGAATGGACCCAGGGTAAAGAAATCAAAAAAGTGATTGTCATCCCAAAAAAGCTTGTAAACATCGTTATCCAATGAAAAACTTGTCTTTAAATTTATGTGTATTGCTCACCCTGTTCCTCAATGGGTGCGGGTATCATTTGACAGGAACAGGGTCTACCCTGCCGGAGCATTTAAAAACACTTTCCATTCCCGTGTTCACCAATAGCTCTTCCCAACCGGAAATTCATCGCGAGTTAACAAGTGCTATTATTAACGCCTTCATTACAGATGGAAGGGTTAAAGTTGTCCGCAAGGGTCAGTCCGACATGGTGATGAAAGGAAACCTTATTCACTATGAATTGAAGACTCTCTCGTTCAGCGCCAATGCTTTTGCCGGTGATTACATCGTAGTACTTGGTGTGGATGTTGAAGTGACCGACAGGGTGAAGAACGAGCCTTACTTGAAACAAAATTTAAAAACCGAATGGAATTACACTGCCACCTCAGACATTGTTGATACAGAGTCGGCCCGGTTAGTCGCCCTGGAAGAGGCTTATCGAGTACTGGGCAACCGATTAGTGAGCCTGCTTGTTAACCAGTTTTAACCTTTTATTCCACCGTGACGCCTGACAATTTAATTCTAAAAATTTCCAAGGGCCAAATAGAACCTTTCTATTTTCTCTACGGTCCGGAAATTTTTTACCAGACTGAAATCATCCAGGCTCTGATTCAACAATCGATCACCGATGATAATCGGGACTTTAATCTCGAAAACTTTGATGCACGGGATAGCACGGTGAATCACTGGTTGGGGTCTGCCAAAACCCTATCTTTCCTGGGCGGAGTAAAACTGGTGATCGTGCGTAACCTGCAAGAGGCCATTCCTAAAGATAATGAAGCGCAAGCCCTCATGGACTACGCCAAGTCTCCTATCCCTGAAGCTTGTTTGGTTATTGCCTCCAACAAGGTGGATCGAAAAAGGAAATTATTTAAAACACTGACAGGGTTAAAAACCGCAGTTGCCTGCGAAGCTCCAAAAGAAAATGAGCTTATAAACTGGCTTCGCAAACGGGCTGAAGAGAGCTATTATTCGCTAACCTCTGATGCGGCACGTTTTCTGGTAAATAGAGTAGGGGCTCGACCTGGAGTTCTGGCAAAGGAATTAGAAAAAACTCTCCTCTATGCGGGAGCAAACAAATCTATCTCAGAGAAGAATGTCGCTGAAGTGGTGGGGGAAAGCAAATTGGAAAATGTTTTTGCCCTCACCGATGCATTGAAAACAAAAAACCCTGAAACAGCACTTCGCCTTCTCAACAATCAAATTGACCACGGGGAAGAACCCATGAAAATTCTAGGGACGATTGCCTGGCAGTTTCGAATGATCTGGGAGGTAAAACATTTTCAGAAACAAAATTTACCATCAGGTCAGATTGCTAAAGCTATGGGAGCCACCCCTTTTGTGGTTGATAAAGCATTACAGCACACTCGTCGGTTCAGCACACAACAACTACGCACAGGATATTTGGAATTGGTTAAAGCCGACAGAAGCTTAAAGTCTACTTCACAAGATCCATTGTCGGTTATGCAAAGTCTGGTCCTTAACCTCTGCCGCTAAGCTTTATGATTTGAGAGGGATGTAAGGCGGCTGAGTAAGCAGTTGCTTATCAGCCTCTCATGGAAGAAATTAAGCCGTGCGGTTGACCAACCGTGTAAGACCGGAAATTTTTCGGGATGCGGCTCGAGCGTGGAGTATACCTTTACCACCAACCTTAGCAATGGTTTTAACAGCGGCCTTTAATTCTTTCTGGGCCTGCTCTTTATTACCCGCCTCAGCTTCAGTGCGTACTTTTTTAGATAACGTCTTAACTAAAGTACGGTAGCCTTTGTTTCTCTCATTTTTTTTTATGTTCTGCCGGTTGCGCTTCAATGCAGATTTATGATTAGCCAAAAACTGCTCCTTTATATTGAGCGTTAAAAACTCGTCCCCAAAACCGGGCGACAAATAATAGTGAATTGAATTTTATACTTTATTCCTTCCGGGTTGTCAAGTTACAGCATAAAAAACCAAAGGAAAAAGCTTTATTCATCCCCTGAAATCAGGGACTTAAGATATTCCATTTACCACTTGAACTCATTTTTGGATACTTTATAAAGCTGGGAAGCCTGGCTCAGGTCTTTGTTTCGACCGGCCCATTCCAATTGGAGTGCGGCCTCTTGCACCGGTCCTGCGCAAATATTAGCAGAAGCTCCATTTAGTGCATGCGGGTCAACTGAGGAAGAAGAGGTCAACATGAGTGTCAGAACCTTTTTCAAACGTGGATCCTTCTTGATAGTTTTCGCAATCTCTAATCCTTTTTTCTTTGGAACCCTGATATCCGGAAAAATTAGATCCGGCTCAGGGCTATTGAGTTTCATCCTGACACTCTCCATTAGTGAAGTTATCTCTCAACCCCCGCTACCAAATTGAGTAAAAAATCTTTTACCTATCGCCCTGAAAAGCTAAATAACTTTTCAGCAAATTGTTGGCTTCAGATACCCGCAAGTTAAAACTTGAGCTGGCCCATACCAACCCGTATGATCTCATTCCATGACTCGTGAAATAAAATCAGCTTATCTAGCAGCAGAAGGGTTTCTCGCTCCCTTACTTAAAGAGATGGGGGAAACTACAGGTATTCACGACCAATTGGTGCTTTCCTCCAAACCTGCAAAAAATGCTCACTGGGCACAGAATATCTGGCTCAACCCCCAGGTTCTCCACATCGAGTCGATCAACGACGCGGCAAAACAATTGAAAACTATTCAGCGGAACTGGTGCCTTTATTCGCACACCCTTCACCGTCGAGCCAGACTGATTCTGGATAAACTTCCGCCCGTGAACTTTAAACCCATGAGTTTTCCTTCTCCATTATCAACTCTTCCTTTAGGAAGCTTCACTCTGCTGGATGAAAACACATTGCTAGCTTCGGCAAATTGTTCGAATCCTCTCCCGAACGGAGAAGCACATTTTATTGAAGACAAAAATGGTCCACCCAACCGCGCTTACTTGAAACTTTATGAAGCTCTCACTCTTACCGGCACAACACCACAACCAGGGGAGTTTTGTATAGATGTAGGGGGCAGTCCTGGTGGGTGGTCTTGGGTGGTGCACCAATGCGGCGCGGATGTTTTAAGTATAGACCGCTCCCCACTTGCTCCATCGGTCGCCAAATTGAAGGGGGTCTCGTTTCAGAAACGCGATGCCTTCACATTGATGCCGGAGGAATTTAAAGGCCGGCGCATCGATTGGCTTTTCTCAGATGTGATCTGTTACCCGGACAAACTTTATGAGTGGATACTGAAATGGGTGGAATCGGGCATCTGCAAAAACTTCATCTGCACGATTAAATTTAAAGGTGAGCCCGATCTTTCTATCGCTGATAAATTTTCCGCCATTCCCGGTAGCCAAGTGCGACACCTGTTCCGTAATAAAAACGAATTAACCTGGTTCAAAATCAGTTAATCAATCGACTTAGATCTTTAGCCGCATTAAGGATATCGGTTTTATTCAAGGATTCCGCCAAAGCCACTGCTTCATCAAAACAAATATTAAATTGCTCGCGGTCTCCCAGCATGCGATACAAAACACATACGGAAAACAGCGGCTGAAGAATTTTCAGTTGGTCTTGAAGCTCTCGTCCCATACGCACACGGTTCTGCAAAGTGACAGTTCCCCTTGCTAAGGCTCCTTGAACTGAAGCAAACCGACCCTCAATTTTCAGTCCGCCAGCCTCGCACCATACATCAGCAAAAATTTCTAATGCCCTTTGCCACTCACACTTACGCCAGAACGTTATACCTACCATTGCAAAAATAGCCCGCTCACCAACCTTGTCACCGGACTTTTTAAACAATTCTAATGCAGGACTGAACTGGTCCAAAGCTTTTTGCAGTTGTGCCTTTTCCCAGAAAGCCGTGCCGAGCGCAGTCAAAATCACCGCCACCTGATCGGCATCGCCTTTTTCCCGAATAATTGGCAACACTCCTTGCAAGCAATGCACGGCAAAATCATACTTGCGTTCTTGTTGGTAAGCGTTGACCAAGGGAATTATCGCCTCCACCATATCAAACGGGGAAGTTCTTTCTTTTGCTCTATTAAATTTATTTTCCAGCTCAGTAAGTGGCATATTATTGGAACTTTTTTACAAGTGAGTCATCCTATATAGAGGTATCTTAACTTTATAAAGGACTACAAACCATGTTTAAAGAAATTGCGGCTCAAAAAGTACAGGAGATGCAGGAAGAAGATGCTGTTAATGTGGTCGACATTCGCGATCCAGGCTCTTTTGCCGGCGGGCATATTCCCAACGCGGTTTCCCTGAACGATGGCAATGTGAAAGAGTATATCGAAAACACCGACAAGGAAAAACCGCTGGTTGTTTGCTGTTATCACGGCAACTCCAGTCGTGGTGCTGCCGAATACCTTTCGCAAAACGGATTCAAAGAAGTCTATAGCATGACCGGTGGATTCGATGCCTGGCCCGACTAGCTGGTTAGCAGACTAGCAATAAAAGTTTCTTCAGTTTATGGGATAGTCGTTCATTGGGTTCTCGCCGAGCATGCCTTTATTCTTGTAACGCCGCAGGGCTTCTGGACAATTGCAGGCACGCTCAATCCCTTGCAAACTTTCAAATACCGCGCCGATCAGTTGTGGAAATTTCTGTATTGCCGCGTCAACCTGCTTTCGCTCCTCTTTTGTCTGCATGCCTTCAAACAATTCTCCCTTTTTAAACTCTCGCGGTTTCACTCCTTCAGCATAATTGGTCAGGTAGCAGAAAGGCGTGTAGCACATTTCCATTTCCCTAGCTAGAAAGGCTTCCGGTGCCAGAGTCATGCCCACTAGGTCGGCACCCAGCAAACGCAGTTTGCGAATCTCTGCTGGGGTTTCCAAACGGGGTCCTTCCGTACAAGCATAGACCGCTTGCTCATGATGGTTCAGCCCACTTGAATGTAAAATATCGTGCAGGGCTGTAGCGATCTGCGGGCAAAACGGTTCGTTCATGCGGATGAAGCCAATCCCTTGATTCTTGAAAAATGTGGCCTCACGATTTTTCGTTTCATCAATGATATCGTGCGGCACGACGAAATCTCCCGGCTTGAAGGCAGTGTTGATAATTCCCGGACCGGACCAAGATATCACCCGCTCGACTCCGCATCGCTTCAGGGCATAAATATTAGCGCGGTAATTTACAAAGGGAGCGGTAAGGGAATAATCGGTTTCACCATGACGAGATAAAAATAAAACATCCCGACCTGCAAAACTGAAATGGTGAACGGGTGCACTTTTGCCGTAAGGGGTTTGCAGAACTTGACAGTCCTTTTCCTTGCCAAGGGCCTGGCCGGTGAGAAGATGATAAGCCCCACTACCACCCAGCACCGCAATAGGAACCTTGAACGGGGCGGATTCATTCATCAGTTTTAATCGAGGTAAGTTTCAATATCGCCAACATAATTGGCTGCCGATTCGCGTATGCCGCGAATTTCTTCATCCGTCAGTTCCCGCTTGACCTTCGCTGGAGACCCCAGCACAAGGCTTTTCGGTGGAATCTTCGTGTTCGGTGTCACTAGCGAACCCGCACCGACAATGGACTGCTCCCCCACTTCCGATCCATCCATAACAATTGCGCCCATGCCAATGAGGCATTGCGATTCGATAGTACATGCATGCAAGGTGACGTTATGTCCCACCGTCACTTCATCACCAATGATCAACGGAAGGGTTTTACGCGCCACATGCAGAACACAACCATCCTGAATATTAGTGCGCTTGCCAATGCGGATATTATTAACATCGCCACGGATTACTGCGTTGAACCACACACTGCTCTCTTCACCAATCTTCACATCACCAATGATCTGCGCGCTTTCTACCACTAGAGAAGAGTCGTCGATTTCAGGTTTCTTACCTTTAAAAGGATGGATCATTTTAATCCCTTGAAAAAATGTATTGAAAAGTTCTAAAAACTGCCCTCTGTCATGAGCAGGCTTAATTTAACGTTTTTTTGATTTTAAAGTCCATCATAAAAATATTACCCATTATTAGACATATGCTTATCGTGAATCGCCTTATAACTTTTTGATGACAGAGTTTGTCGATCGTCACCCACTGAAATTTCAGGAAGGACCGTTACCGTCGCTAAAAGCCGTGGCGCTTTCAGTAATGTCACAATATGGCTGATGAAACTATCTCCGTAATAAGCAATTGTCGGCTGATGATCATCATGATAGCAAATCTCCACCGGCACTACAGGACGACTGGCAAGAACCGCCGACTCAAAAATCGCCGACTTGAAAGGCACCACATCCGTTCCATCCGTCGCCTGAGCCTCTGGAAACAGGATCACACATTGGTCACTGTTTAACCGCTGTTTAATTTCGCCAATGAGAGCTTTCACCTGATGGCGTTTGCTTCGGTTAGCGAAGACCGTCTTCCCCAACCTTGCCAGCCAACTGAACAGCGGCCAGTCTGAGATCTCGGCTTTCGAGACAAAGAAGCCTTTAAACGTTGCTCCCAAAATAAAAATATCCGGCGAACCGACATGGTTGGCAACGATTAATGAACCCGGTTTTATCGAAGCATTTCCCTCAATCTGCACTTGGATATTGAGGATAAGGCAAGTCACGCGCGCCCACACTTGCGCGAAAAAAGCGATCCATTTTAAAAGTCGTGGCGGTGACATAAAAAACAAAACATGCCCGAACGCTCCGATCACTACAAACACCCCAAACACCAAGGCATACAGTCCTATTCGGATGACTGCAAAAAAATATCCCATATAAAAATCCTAGAAAAATCCTTTTGGTTTTTTTATCACTCTCAGCATATCAGAAGTGAACAGGCGGTTGAGATTCTTACACAAGGAAACTGCCATGGAACCTAGGCCTAAATTACCAGCGGGTGTCACACCTAGCTCCAGTAACATTGCGTTTGCAACACGAGACCAAGCAAGATGACTTTTGAACAGACCGTAATGGATTTTATCCAACCCGCAAAATGCACCCAGTCCGCTCACTAAATGGACTCGCTCATTTTGCAGAGATTTTTCCTCAAGATAATGATTCAGCTTTTTCACCGTCGAATCGGCCTGAGCAAAAGTCACAAGACTGTTTGGATAAAAGATGTATTTAAATAATTTGAAGGACGTCTTCCCCATATCTTTGGAAACATTCACATGTATGGAAGTCAGAAAAACTTCAGCGTTCATTTGTAGAGATTTTTCGATCAGAGTATCCAGAGATTCGATGATGGATGAATCGGGCACTCCATACATGATGTCATTGCCTATATCCGTCAAAAGCACCATTATTCTGAAACCGCGTTCCGCATAAACTTTGGCGAATTTCATAACACTACATTCACCAATGGGGGAATAGGTGAAATTGAGCAGTCCTCCTCGAGCACAATAACCCCGGCCCGGCCCCAGCGCATTGAGAAACTCACCGGCTGAAATATTTATGGATATATGACGGGTCAAGGCGGAGTAACCTCTCGCCAGATTACTGGCTCCCAACAGGACAAATAGAAATTGGTCTTGTTCAGAACCTTTCATCGCCTCTTACGAGGACGGCCGGAAACGATTCGGCAAACCGGAAATGGAAGCCCGGGTTTCTAGTTTTTGTCGCAAATCTTTATAAAACTCCACCGTCTTTTGCATGTTCGGAGCCTTTGCATGCCCACTCCGCTGAAGAAAACTCGCACGGGAAGAATAATCCTTGATGGTGATATCATAATGTTCGAAACGACTTTTCCACCAGTTTCCTGGTTTACCATCCCAAACTAATTCATCCTGATTTTGCGGAGATTTTAAAGTGAGGAGTTTGTTGGTGCGGTCGATTTCAAAACGGAAGTCCCCCAGAAAACTCATTCCTAGTAACCCGTCAATTTCTTTAATATGGCTATTGATAGACGCTTCAACTAACCGGGTTTCGGCAGAGCCTACCGCAACCATTTTGAGCGCCACCAGCGGCATCCAATTTTCCCCACCTGCAGTATTGAAAGGCAACTCGGCAGAATTGGAGTAAGGTGATACCCCTAGTTTATTACCAATCTCTTCGGTAAGTGTGATGAGGGAGGCACCGGTATCCAGCATCAACCGGGCCTTGACACGACCATTGAGAACAGTTGCAACGAGAAAGTTTCCGCCACCGACGGGAATGAGAGGGACTTGGACTTCCCCGTTTGATAAAATTGATCCGGGAAGTTCTATTGCAACAGGAGGTTGTGGAGTGGCCCGGTAGGCACCTCGAGCCTCACGGTGCTTGCGAACCCCTTGTTCCCTGTCGCGGTATTGTTTGGGAACCTTGGAGATGTCATCAGTGAAATGGATCGCGCCTTTGTCATCCCGATAGGAAAAAATACCCGCTAGACTGCCCTGCACTACACAGAAAACAACAAAAAGAACCAGCGCCAACTGGACAACAAATTTGCAGGAAACTCTATTCAATTTCGATCGGGCTGACATAGACTTCGCGAGGCCTGGCTCCTTCAGACGGACCCACCACCCCTTCTCGCTCCATGGTTTCAATGATTCGTGCAGCCCGATTATAGCCTATTCTCAAACGCCGTTGAATATAGGAAATCGAAGCCTGCCTGTCTTTGGCAACAATGGCAAGGGCTTCATCATATTTTTCATCAAATGGTTCTTCCTCTTCTCCACCACTCTTCCCGTCTTCAACAACCGAGTCAAAAATATCTTCCAGATAATGGGGTTTCGCCTGTTTCTTGATGTAGTCCACAATTCGCTGTATCTCCTCATCGCTGACCATGACACCATGCAGTCTATGAAGTTTTGAAGTTCCCGGAGGCAAAAACAACATATCCCCTTTACCAAGGAGTTTGTCGGCACCCATGGCATCCAGAATAGTTCTTGAGTCTACTCTCGAGGTGACTTTATAAGACATGCGGGTGGGAAAGTTTGCCTTGATGATTCCCGTCAAAACATCTACCGAAGGACGTTGCGTAGCAACAATCAGATGAATGCCTGCCGCTCTTGCCATTTGCGCCAAACGGGTTAACGATTCTTCCACTCCTTTGGATGCGACCATCATAAGGTCGGCCAACTCATCAATCAGGATGACAACATAAGGGAGCTTGGCGGGAGGCTCCGGTATTATGTCCTCGTCTTCATCCACATCTTCAGGACTTTTGGGCTTTACCCCTGCATTTGCTTTATCGCGTTTCTTAAGTTCCAGATCATATTCTTTCTGGAGTTTCTCTGTGTGCTCGTTAAAACCGTTGATATTACGAACTCCACACTCGGCCATCATTTTGTAACGAGATTCCATTTCGTTGACCGCCCACTGGAGCGCAGCCGCAGCTTTTTTAGGATTGGTCACCACAGGAGAAATAAGATGCGGAATGCCATCATAAATCGATAACTCTAGCATCTTGGGATCAATCATGATCATTTTGACTTCATCAGGAGTCGCATTTAAAAGGATACTGCAAATCATAGCGTTGAGCCCAACACTCTTGCCCGATCCAGTCGAACCCGCCATGAGTAAATGCGGGGTTTTCGCCAGATCCTGCACGGCTGGTTCTCCGGTTATATCTTTGCCAATTACAAGAGTGAGTTTAGATACCGATTCCTGAAACACATCCGAAGTCATTACATCTTTAAAATAAATAGTCTCACGCCGTAAATTGGGAATTTCGATGCCCACTACCGGTTTTCCCGGTACTGGTGCTAGAATGCGAAGCCCTACACAACGCAACGCTAACGACAAATCGTCTGTTAGAGAAACAATTCGGCTGACCTTGATTCCCGGTGCCGGTTCATATTCAAACAAAGTAATGACTGGGCCGGGCAGAACCTGTACTACTCGTCCTTCAATGCCAAAGTCCAATAATTTTTTTTCCAGGATTGCACTGCTGGCAAGAATTTCATTCCGGGCTTTATCGTCCTGAGTGTCTCTGCCCGGCGGTGGGTCCTCCAGCAATGAAAGTGGAGGAATCTGATACTTGCCCGTTGAATTCATGAATGCAAAATTATCCTGAACGACAAACTCGGCCTTCTCTTCCCTAGATTTCTTTTTTCCTGATTTCTCTTCAGCTTTCAAAAACGGCTCAGTCCGACTGCGTGTGATGATCACCGGTTGCACAGCCGCCTTATTAATCTCCTGCATCTCCTTCCTTACAATTTGAAATTTTTTAATCAAAATTCGAGTA
>CAJQRI010000016.1 GCA_905612265.1 uncultured Nitrospinota bacterium
TTTTTGTTTTATAGTAGTTAAATATAACTGAATGCATCTTGGTTTGCTTTCTCACGGGTAGCTTAGGTTTTCCTTTTAATCCGCCCACTCTTTTATAGGTGAATAAACTTTCTGCCACATTATTATAATAACAGTTTCCTAGCCTTCTCATGCTTGCTTCCAAGTTATGTGTCTTTAGGAAAGTTTTCCACTCTAAACTTGCAAACTAGCTCCCTTGGTCGGGATATATTATCACTGTGGATGGTAGTTTGCGTAGCTAAACTGTCATTAACAAAGGACTTAGGGCGAGGTATTGAATGCGAGATTACATCGACCAACCTATAACACGAAGGAAATAGAGGTCGACAGGTATATCAGATAAGGGAGTAGTCTAATGCTATTCAGCACGCAGGCGGTTCACATAACGTATGGTTTCCTGAGAGTATTTCCCGGTAACTTGTGGGAGCACCGCCGCCACTTGATCCCAGGTTTTGACTGGTTCATGCGAAATTTTATTTATTGCCTTGGCAATATTTCCCATCCCCGCATTATAGGCCCCGGCGGCAAAACTCCAAGCCTCCTTTTCACTGATTCCTTCATTTCGGTATTTATCAAAAATCTTTTTCAGATAACGAGCTGATGCGTCCAGGTTTGATTCGGAATGCCAGACCGACCCGGGTGTCTTGTCATCACCAACAGTCAGCCCTAATTCCTTGGCTGTTTTTGGCATTATCTGACCTAACCCCATAGCTCCTCTCGGACTTAATGCTTTAGGATCGTAATTTGATTCTGTTTGAATGAGCTTTTGAAATAACGTTGCAGGAATAGAGTTTTTAGCCGCAATAAGTATTGACAGGTCTTTAATTGACGGGTTAGTTGCCTTGCCCACTTCCTCTATATTTTTTGTCGTCTCATAAGATTTTAAAACCTGTTGCGAATTAATGGCTGGTTGAAATTTCCTCTCGGTACTGAAACCTTTTAATTTAAGAAGAGCTTTCGACAGAGCAAATGGGTCAATCTTCGCTTCTGAATTTCCACTTGTTGGATTCCATGCTCGAACCATTTCCATTTGATGCTTGATCAATACAGAATAAAATGGGTCGGAATAACCTATATTCGACTCCCTACTAGTTTTAACTGGTCTGGTCGAATCCAACTTGTTTAAACTTTGCTGATAAAAATCAAGATTTAGCACTGAAATCTCCCGACGAAAAATTGACACATTCACCCTTTACCTCCATATGAGCAAACCCTATGCCAAAACTTATTTTTTTAGGACATCCAATAAAAATATCCCTTCCTTAAAATTCTTGTTTATTCAAGATTGAAAAACGAGTTTGCGTGTAAAAAAGCACCCCCATCTCCCAAAGCATGCAAATAAATCAATTCGTTTTTACGAGCTTATGGTAATAGGCCTCATGCAGATACTAGATATATATGGGTTCGAGCTGTGCCGATAGGTTAGAGCTAATCCTGAGACAGGATAATGTGATTATCATAATTTATACTTGTTCTTACAAATCACCGGTCGACATAGAGCTTGAGTCTGCTATAGGGGCTAACGAATATATTATCAAACCTGAAGAACCGAGTGTATTCACCCAATTGATCGAAAAAGCTATCCTGGAACATAAAAAATAGGGCGACCACATATCCCCCTTACGCTCAATCTAAACCCACCGCTTGAGCCTGCTGATCGGCCAGGTAAGAACTCCGCACAAGAGGCCCAGCTTCCACATGTTTCAAACCTAATGATTCACCAATCACTTTATATTCGGCAAAGCGGTCTGGGTGAATGAACTCGACCACTTCCATATGAGCTGGGGAAGGCCTGAGGTATTGCCCTAGTGAAAGAATTTGACATCCTGCTGAAACAAGGTCCTTCATAGCTTGAATCACTTCTTCTCTTTTTTCTCCCAAGCCCAGCATGAGTCCACTCTTTACGATGACTCCCTCGGTTGCTGACGCTATTTTTAAAGTTTTCAGAGACCACTTGTAGCGGCATTGAGGACGCGCGACACTTTGCAAAGATTCAACCGTTTCTAAGTTATGAGCCAAGACATCCGGTCGGGCTTCACATACTTGGTGGATGAGGTCTGTCTTTCCCTGGAAATCTGGAATCAATGTCTCAATTTTAATCTTTGGGCATCGATCCCTAATAGCCACAACCGTTTTAACCCAATGCCCTGCTCCTCCATCCTGAAGGTCATCACGATCCACAGAAGTTATTACTGCAAACTTCAAATCTAATCTTGAGAGTGACAAAGCAACCTTGTCAGGCTCTTCAGGGTCAGGTAATTTCAGGTGCCCCGTAGGCACATCACAAAATCGGCAGGCTCGGGTACAGGTATCCCCCAAAATCATGAAAGTCAGAGTTCCCGCATCCCAACAGGTGCCAATATTAGGGCACGATGCAGATTGGCAAACCGTGTTCAAGCCACTTTCTTTTATAAGGGATTTTAACTGAAAAAATTTACGGGTAACGGGAAGCCGGCTCTTTAACCAGTGAGGCAACCTTTTATGCAGATATTTTGTGGTTGGGTTGCTCATTATAAATACAAGGGTAAGATTAAATTCAGAAGTCGGCATGTAGTATAATGTGAGGGTTTATAAAAAGAAACCCTTCGTTTCTTTATCATCAATCATATCTCCAGCCAGTTCACATTTCATTCAAAGGCAACCCCTGCTTAATGTTTTTCAAGACAATTGACAGATATATATTCAGCGAATTATTGAAAATCTTCCTGATCAGTATCTTTGCCATGACAATGGTCCTCTATCTGGACAAATTTCTGTTTCTCGCTGAAATGATCGTAAATCGCGGCGTTTCTTTCATCGAAATGGTGATGATGATGGTCTATATATCTCCCGCTTTTTTTGCTATCACCATTCCCATGGCAGTCCTTATGGCTTCCGTAGTCACATTCAACCAGTTTTCAGTCAATAATGAGTGGGTTGCTATGAAGTCCTGTAACTGGAGTTTTATCGAACTGATGAAACCAGTTCTATTTTTTTCATTATTCGCATATTTTATAGCCAATATCGTAATGTTCTGGGCTGTTCCCTGGGGTAACCAGTCCTATAAAGTCCTGGTTTATGACATCATTAAAAACCGGGCTAACGTAGACATCCAACCCAACGTCTTCAATCGGGACTTCAAAAACCTAATTCTTCTGGTGAAAGAACACCATCAAAATTCACAGCTCAAAGGTGTGTTCATTGCCGACAACACTAATCCAGAGGCACCACAAATTATAACCTCTGAAAAAGGTGTCATATACGCAAACCCTGAGACACTCAAGATTCAGCTTAAACTCAACAATGGAACTATTCACGAATTAAGCAATGAAAGAGGCGACTACCAGACTTTAAATTTTGATCGTTATGATATTAACCTCAACCTACCAGACACTGAAAGGCTGGAAAAGAAAGCTCTTATTGGGAACAAAGAACTTTCGTTCACAAAAATCAAGGACAGAATCAAAGAAATGAAAGCAAAAGGACTTCCCACCTCAGGCCCCGAAGTGGAGTTGAGCAAAAAGTTCTCCATCCCCTTCACCTGCCTGCTCTTTGCAATCCTGGGAGCACCCCTCGGAATAAAATCAAGTCGATCAGGAAAATCTGGCAGTTTTGGAGTCACTGTAGCTGTTATCATGATTTATTATATCGGACTTATTTTGACCCAGAATATGGGAAGAATTGGAAAGATCCATGCTTACACCTCTGTATGGATACCCAATATAATCCTACTTTTTGTGGTTGTTTATGTGGTCTATAAAATGCAAAAGGAGCTACCGTTCAAATTCATGGAGAAATTCATCGATTTCTTGGTAACAATGATTGAATTCTTCAAAAACTTATTTAAAAACTCAACTAAGAAACCAGTCATAATAACTAATGCTGTGAAAAAATCCAACAAACCACGCCCCTTTCTTAAGGGAGTAGGTCATCTAAGAAAAGTATCTAACCTAAAGAAGAATGACTAGCCTCAACGTAACGGACAAGCATATAGAAAATGGCACGCGATACCATGACTGGAGATGTGGCTACAGTGAATAAAAACTAACCCATCAGTGGTCTTTCAAATTGACGGGAATGGCGGGAACAAAAAATTTCTAAAACCTTCAAATATATGGATGTGCGAAGTTTTTCTAAACAGTTTTTACTGTAAAATTAATTTTTGACCACAAAGCAGGAACTGGACAGAAAAGATTTATAGTCATTTATTTATCAACTATAGCTTCTACTTATGATTGTTGTTTCCATTCTTCAAGGATGAATAAATAAAGTCCTTGAACAACGGATGAGGATTCATTGGTGAAGATTTAAACTCTGGATGAAACTGGCCGGCCAGAAACCAAGGGTGATCTTTCAATTCGATGATCTCCACAAGATTGCCATTCGGCGACAAGCCGCTGAAGATCAACCCTGCCTCTTCCATTTCAATACGGTACATATTATTAAATTCATAACGGTGCCGGTGCCGTTCTTCAATTTCCCTTTTTCCGTATGCTTTATAGGCATTAGAATTTTTTCTTAACTGACAGGGATATTCACCAAGCCGCATGGTTCCGCCCTTATCTCCCTGAGTGTCCTGATCGGGCAGAAGATCTATAACTAGATAAGGCGATGTGGTCGAAAACTCGGCACTGTTGGCATTTTTAAGTTTCGCTACATTTCTTGCAAACTCAATCACAGCACAATGCATGCCGAGGCAAATGCCAAAGTAAGGCACTTTCTTTTCGCGCGAATACTGGACCGCTTTAATCTTACCTTCGATACCGCGATCTCCAAACCCCCCAGGAACCAGAATTCCATCACAATCTTTCAGCAAGTCCGGGGAACCCTCTTTTTCCAAGTCTTCTGCATACACCCATTCAAAGATGACACGAGCATTATTGCCAATCCCTCCATGAATCAAGGCTTCTGTTAGGCTTTTGTAGGATTCTTTTAAATCTACATATTTTCCGACAATACCAATCCTGACCTCATATTTCGGTTTACTCAAAATCTGGTTTATCGATTGCCATCGTTCCAGATCTGGTTGCTTCGGCTTCATTCCCATTTTTTCCAGAACAATTTCACAGAGACCTTCTTTTTCCAGACTAAGCGGAACTTCATAAATGGATGGAACATCCATAGCGGTGATAACAGACCTGGCCTCGACACTGCAAAACAAAGCTATTTTTTCTTTGATGGATTTAGAAAGGTTTCTTTCCGTCCTGCACAACAGAACATCCGGTTGAATACCTATTCCTCGTAACTTCTGAACACTATGCTGAGTGGGCTTTGTTTTTAATTCATCTGAGGTTTTAATATACGGGACAAGAGTCAAGTGTACATAAAGCACATCTTTCGGTTTGACATCAAAACGGAACTGACGAATGGCCTCAAGAAAGGGCAGACTTTCAATATCACCAACTGTACCACCGATTTCGCAAATCACGATATCCACCCCACTACTACTGCCAACAGATAAGATATGATTTTTGATCTCGTCTGTAATATGAGGAATCACCTGAACAGTAGCGCCTAAGTACTCGCCTTTCCGTTCCTTTTGGATCACATTATGGTAAATACGTCCTGCGGTAATATTATTGGACCGGCGCATTTTTGCATGAGTGAACCGTTCATAATGTCCGAGATCCAGATCAGTTTCTGCACCATCATCGGTCACATAAACCTCGCCATGCTGAAAGGGATTCATCGTCCCCGGATCTATATTGATATATGGATCCAGTTTAAGAATCGTTATTTTAAGACCGGAGCACTCCAGCAAGCTGCCTATGGATGATGCCGCAATGCCCTTACCTAAAGAAGATAGAACACCACCCGTGACGAAGATGTATTTAACTTTCTTGCCGTTAGTTCGTTTTTTCACTTAATATCCTCTAACAATTTCAGGTTCAGGGTAAAACCGTCTGCTCAGCCAAACGCTTTTCTACCATCGCTAAATCTGCTTCACAATCCACTCCAATCGAGTCTAAAGACGTTTCAACAACTTTAATGCGGAAACCATTCTCAAGAATGCGCAGTTGTTCAAGCTTTTCAATTTTCTCAAGACCCGACTCAGGCAAACTGCCAAACTCCATCAAAAAATTTTTTCTATAAGCATATAGACCAATATGTTTATACCAGAAAGGCTTCAAAGGTTCGATATTAGTATCGACGCCATCTCTATCCCAAGGTATCGGAGCCTTCGAAAAATATAAAGCCGAATCAGATTTATCCACCACAACCTTAGTGATATTGCGATCCATCAACTCATCACGCGATTTAATTAATATTCGCAACGTAACCGTTGACTCCAAAATCTCTTCAAACAAAGGGCGTACAATAAGGTCAATATTCGCAGGCGAAATCAATGGCTCGTCCCCTTGAACATTCACAACGATCTCACATTTTTTATCACGAACGACCTCGGCAATGCGATCGGTTCCAGACTCATGATCCGACGAGGTCATGACGGCATTTCCGCCAAACTTGTTAACGGTCTCCAGAATCCTAATATCATCAGTAGCAACGATCACTTCTGAAACACTTTTTGCCTTACTGGCTTGTTCAAATACCCATTGGATCATCGGCTTGCCCTTAATGAGGGCAAGAGGCTTACCCGGAAACCGGGAGGAGGCCCACCGTGCTGGGATAACAGCAATAACTTTCGAGTCAGCAGGCATTATCCAACCTTATCCATAAATTCATCACAAGATTTTTCAAATCAAACAATTTGAATAAATATTTCCCCAGGAAACAAACAATAGGTAAAAAAATAGGATTCTTTAAGAAGAAACGGGAACTCAAATGAACGGGGTTAACAAAAGCTTCAGATTGATAACAGGAAAAAGCAGCTTGCAAAAGCCTTCATGGAGAGAGAATAACCCAAAACACAATGGGCTTCAACCGATAAGTAGATGTTAAAAAGTGTTGCGAGAGCTACCTACTGAATCTGGTTCAATTGACCTAGAATTTTTCCACGTACTTCGGAGGGAGGATTCTTGTTCAAGGCACCTTCTAAAATTTCAACGGCACGACTGGATTCACCCTTTTTAGAATAGGTCAGACCCATCATATAACGAGAGTCATGCACTTTATTGCCTCTGGGGAATTTATTTAAAACCGTCTCAAACTGCAAGATAGCATCATCATACATCTCCAGAGCTAAGTAATTAGTGCCAATCCAGAAAGCAATATTATCTTTTAATTTATTTGGAGGGTTACTCAGAGAAAGGTTTTGAAACAGCAAAATGGATTCATCATAATCTCTACTGCGATAAGCACTGAGAGCTTTGTCATAATCCGGTGGTGTCTTTGCTTTTGCTCTACGCACGCGCTTTTTAGAAGCAGGAGCCCGAGTTTTTTGCAGTTTAATTCGTTCTATCTCTTCATTGAGGCGGGCCATCTGAGCCTTCAAGTCCTCAACTTCTGGCTCCAGAAAATCAGCAGAATCTGTGACCGAAGATACACTGCTCTCCAACCTTTCGCTCGCGGCATTGATCTTGGGTTCCAAGGTACTCAAAATTTCTTCCAACTCCCGAACCTTACTGATCAAAGCTTCCTGCTGGTTTTGCAGGGTTTCCACATCTCCCTTAAACTCATTTTTATCCGTGCGCTGGTCTAAACTGGCGAAGCCTTCAGGGTCTCCATCAACAAAGCCCTCTTCATTTGGATCTATATCATCAATTTCACTGTCCTCAGCAAAAAAGTCATCCTCATCAGAATCAGTATCTCTTCCCCTACGACTTCTTTCACCGCGATCCGCGACCTCTTCATCTTCAAAGGGAAAATCCTCCTCAAATGCCAAGTCATCTTCATCTTCACCATTCCAAGGAATATAACTACAACCGGTAAAGGTTAAAGAAAAGAAAAGCAACAAAACCAAGATGAGGCGCGTAAAAATGTTGGCGGACGACATAACTAACTCCATCAAATTCTGAAAAGGATAAATTACCCCTTAATAATCAATAAATTATATGAGATTGACCCTATAATGTCAACCCATTATCAAGGGTTTGCTCTGCTAACTATATCGAATTTTCAAGGGTTTTCATTAGCTTTTTATCACTCTTTCCGCATGTATTCCCTTTCTGTTTGTAGAAACGGTTCGCACTAAAATCTCTACGGCTCTTTCAATTTCTGCAATCGTATTGCTTTTGCCCAAACTAAAGCGAATGGATGAGTTGATTTTATCAGTCGGTATGCCCATTGCTGTCAGCACAGGGGATGGAAGACCCGTCCCCGAACTACAGGCCGATCCCGTAGAAACAGCCACGCCAGCCATATCCAGGCCAATCAGCAAGGTGTCACCTTCGACTCCTTCAAAACCAATATTTAACGTATTGGGAAGCCTGTTCTCCAAATCACCAAAAACTTCCACTCCCGTAATCTGGCTGGAGACTAACTGAAGAAAGTGATCGCGCAATGAGGAAATCTTATCCATTTCATGGAAAGACAAACGCGCCAACTCACAGGCCTTACCAAAGCCTACTATTCCAGCCACATTTTCCGTCCCACCTCTTCTTTTCTTTTCCTGACCTCCTCCACATATGGGTGCAAACAAATCGGGGCTTCCCTTTTTCAGATAAAGAGCGCCGACACCCTTGGGACCATTCAGCTTGTGCGCTGAAATGGACAACATGTCGACAGGCATGTCTTGTGCTTGAAGTGAAATTTTACCCACACTTTGCACTGCATCAGTGTGAAACAAAATCCCCCTCTTCCGGACTATCTCACCGGCTCCTGCTATATCCTGCAAAACACCCGTCTCGCTGTTAGCGTGTTGCAAGGAAACCAGTAGAGTTGACTCTTTCAGGCTATCTTCTAATCCATCCATGCGACCCAAACTATCAACCTTCAAACGATCTACTTCGAAACCCAGAGTTTCCAGTTGCAGGCAGGGATTCAGAATCGACGGATGCTCCACCTGACTGGTAACGATATGACCATGGGTTTTACCTAACCCTAGAGCCACACCCAGAAGGGCAAAATTATTTGCTTCAGTTCCCCCGCTTGTGAAAACAATTTCTGAGGGAGAAGCACCAATGAGAGAGGCTACCTGTTCGCGAGCTTCGTCCACAAGAACCCTGGCCGACCTGCCCGCAGAGTGCACACTCGAAGGGTTGCCAACCTGGTTCTGCAAAACATCTGTAACAAGTTCCAGAACTTCAGGAGCGATCGGCGTAGTTGCATTATGATCAAGATAAATTTTATCCAAAATAACCTACCCAAAATATAAAAATAAGATTAAACAGAAAGAAAAATATGAGGGTTTTAACAGGTTAGAGATTAGCCATACAAATCCTCTCAAGGAAGGGTTAAGGCTGGTCCTCTTTGAAAGTTGCAGGGTCTACTGGTTTTGTTTGTTCAAGGTCAATTCCATTCTGCTTCAAGGTTTTCTTTAAAAGGCGAATTTCTTTTTCCATCTGCGGTAACCTGTCCAGCATGCACTCGATGGCTCGAGCTACAGGATCCGGGAAGGATTCCAAACCATCATTGTCTTCCATATCCGAAGAAATTCCGGAAAAAACCACTCTTCCAGGAACCCCAATAACAGTGGAATATTCAGGGACATCCTGAAGAACCACTGAGCCCGAACCAATTTTCGTGTTGCGCCCAACTTGGATAGGCCCTAAAACCTGTGCCCCAGCACCAATGGTGACATTGTCAGCAATGGTCGGATGGCGCTTGGCCTTTTTGGTCGCAAGACCCCCTAATGTTACCCCGTGGTAGATGAATACATTATCCCCCACCTCTGAAGTTTCCCCAATCACCACTCCCATGCCATGGTCGATAAAAAACCGCTGACCAATTTTCGCAGCAGGATGAATTTCTATACCTGTAACCCACCTGGAAAACTGAGCCAATGCCCTGGCTAGAAAGTTGAATCCCATATTCCATAATCCATGCGCCAGACGATAGCTGATTAAGGCATGCACACCGGGGTATAAAAGCAGTACCTCAAGAAAATTTCTAGCCGCAGGATCTTTCTCCATAGCAATACTGACATCTTCTTTAATTTGACGAAGCATAATTTTTTTGGCTGATATGTAAGCTATTGTTTATAGATATATTATAGACCACCCAGAGCCAGACGAAAAGCCCCCTTTCCAAATAGTTTCAGATAGCGGGTGGGGAGTTTAAAACCGTGGTTAAAAAAAAATCTAGGGAAAGTAGACTTTAGGCAGAACAGAGCATATTAAAACATTGACGAGATTAGTTGGGCGCAGGCGTGGACCCGGAATTTGGCATATATTATTTTAAGTTAGTCTTTAACCGTTTGATGACTCAGCCCCAACCTCTCAGCAATTCCCTTGTCAATCAAACCATCACAAATCAGGTGGGCAACATCAGCCTCTCGGCTTGTCAACAAACCTGCTTACTGCATTAAACAATTCATATGTTCTTCTAGTTTGTCTTGAAATTGCACCTTATGCGTACTATCCGTTCCAGAATCCTGAGTTTTAAAAATTTTTAAATTGTCTCGGACTCGATCAGCCAGCGTTTTCATGATAGCCAACAGGGCCTCACAGGACTTACAGATAATTGCGCTTGAAATTGTTCCTGCGTTATTTCCAGTAATATCGAAAATGATGCTTATGTAACTGTCGCAGAACGGGGTTTGGATCCAATCATCGACATCTCCCCAACATAATCACCTGTGGTTGGTAGACGCTTATGTTAGAGATAAAGAGGAGTGATGGCCCCCGAGGCGATTCGAAGACCTGACCTACGGATTAGGAATAACTGAAACATAATACCCCATCAGTGCCATTGTGTTCTATTTCGTTTTATTTGTATCGAGTTAACTAAAAAGATCGGTTGCCTCTAGATTGTTCCCTTTAATTTGATGGAAATCCCGGCAGGATTACACAAGGGTTAAAGGAACGCCGCTTAATAATGTTTCCATACACAACATTTGACTATAACTCTTGAGAACACCAAAGAAGGTCTAGAACCCGCCCAAGCTATCCTTAAAAGCGACTGATCACTTCAACACTTTCGTCAAATCCAATATCTCATCCCCCTTTAAAGTTCCAAAAAGAAGCTTAGATAAAAATTCCAAGGAAACCACTTTTTCAGCCGGCAAAATATCTCCGATCACACCAACCAGCGTTTCTGCAAGACCTCGATTACTAGAAAGACTTTTCATCACACGGTTGCAAAAAGGCCGATTATAAATCAGCCATTGTAGAACCCTGCTCAATAAAAACTTACGCCTAAACTCTTGCTGTCGTCGTTGATCATAAACTGAGAGAAAGTTTTTGGAAAAATTTGAGTTTTCAAACCCGGCATGAATCACCTCACCCGCCAATTGAGAACTTCTTAATGAGAGATAAATTCCCTCACCCGTAAACGGGTCAATAAAACCCGTTGCATCCCCAACCAGAATTAACCCACCGCAGGGAACGGGTTTGACCGCAAAAGCTAAAGATGCCACAGAACGCACAGGCTCGACCCGCTCTCCACTTTCCACCATTTTACTGCGACGGCAGTTTTGCATCAGCACGCGATGATAAAATGTTTCTGGATTTTCTGTTTTTGCACTAGTTAAAGCAGAACCCTCCACCACCAGCACCACATTGGCCCGTCCGTTTCCAACAGAAGAGATCCCCGTATACCCCGGTCGGCTGATATGCATATAGCAATAGTCTTCTGGCAAACGCACACCCTGCCAATGCGCAGAAAAGGCGATTTTAGAACGGCCCTTGGATTCCCGCTTCAAACTAAACTTCCTCAGGGAAGCCGCATTGCGTCCCCCTGCATCTACAACCACTTTACAAGTCATTGAAAAAGAAGTTTTTGTTTCATCCCAACCTTGAACTCCGGCAACACAACCATCATTGAAAATAAAATCCGTCACCTTATGTTGCTCAAAAACTTTCACCCCTGCACTCTGAACCTGCTTTAAAAATAGCGCGTCCAGTTGATAACGCGGCACAGATAAACTGGTCGGACGTAATTCGCTTCCTGTAGAAAGCGGGTAATCAATCACCATCTCCGCGCTTTCATAAGAAGAGATCGCCACACCTTTAAGACGTTTTGGCGTCAAAGCTTCAATGGCGTTGAGCACACCTAATTGTTCAAGGATAGGGTCGGCACCCGGACTTATAAACTCTCCGCATACTTTATCGCGAGGGAATTTAGCCTGATCGCAAAGTGCAACATTGTAGCCACGACGATTGAGGTCCAGTGCCATAGCACACCCCCCTGGCCCGCCGCCTATGACAATGACATCGAAGGAATTCATTGTGAAGTCTTTAGTCCTAACAAAGCGATGCGGTAGGGAAAATGGCGGTGGATTTCATGAGGTTCTATTTCTGCCTGCCGAGCCAGTTCACGAAACTCTTCCGGTGTAAAAGCATTCATTACCGAAACCGGCGCGTCATAACGAGTCAGCCGGTTGCGGGTAAAAATCCTAGTCAGAATAAAAATCACGGCATGCGCTATCCGGCTCCGGTGTAAATCGTTCACCACCATGCCCAATCGTCCGGCCTTATAAATAGCCCTCAAAATAGCCACCGCCTTCTCCCAACTGAAATGATGCAGGGATAAAGAGTTGACTGACAAATCGAAGCACTCCTCCCGAAACGGTAGTGAAAGAATATCGCATTGCACCAACTGAATCTCAGGGTAAGATGCAACCTCCTCCTGAGCCAGTTTCAGCATCTTGGTATTGATATCAATAGCCGTGATATGGATAGGCACCCCAATTCGGCGCGCCAGCTTGACGAGTGCTATTGGTTGGTCGGCAGACCCTGTAGCTGCGTCCAGCACTCTGAAAGGGCGATTGGATTTATGGGATTTCAAGAAAGGTTGTACATGACGAAGTAGGACCCGGTACCCGCTCAAGTAGCGGTTCACGGTAGTAACATCCTGCAAACTGTCCCGGACCTCCTCATAAGGAGCTTCATCAAGGTCCAGCAGTTCATCTCTGAGATTTCGGGGAGGAAAAAAAAATGATTTCATTCCACTAGGCGTGGGGCAAGCGTGCAATAGCTTGTAAAGCCTATAAAACACTTGCCCGCAAAATAAAGATATTGCAGTTTACCACCGGCGGCTCGCCGGGGTTAGTCTTTGAAGAAGAAGTACGGTTGTCCTGTTTGAATTCTGTCCTTGGTAATATCCAATGCTATTTTCTTGAAAATTCCACGGGTGAGCGGGGTCATGATAAGGAGTCCGACCAGATCAGTCAACACACCTGGAGTGATGAGAAGCATGCTGGCCACACCCATAACCGCTCCATTCAGAGCCTCTTCACCAGGAGCTTCTCGTGACTTAAGTTGTCTCTGCATTTTCTCAAAGACCTCTTTGCCATAACTGCGGCTGACAACAATCCCAACAAGAAAAGTAAACATGATCAACGAAACCGTATTAAGAATACTGATCCCATCGCTCACATATTTTAATCCATAAAGTTCAATCCCTGTTCCCAGAGCAAAAATAGCTGTAATCGGTAAAGACATTTCAAACACCTGTGAAAAAGTAAATGTATCAATAGAGGTGTCCACCATACCATGGCCCCAGCCCTGCCGGAAAGCAAAAATCTGAATATGCTTAAAAGCTATTTTTTCACCCCGTTATTTTCGGTTTTTCAATAATTAACAAGCATACACGGGGAAATTGAGCAGCTGTGGATTTCTCTCACTTAAATAGTAATATACACTTACGGCTGATTAATTTTCGGTAGTGGATGATTGGGATGAAACGTTTTATCCAGACAGCAATAGTTGATGGTGCAGGGTTTGTGCTGTGCTGGATTTATGCTCTGGCAGGTGTCTGCCGATGCGCGATTTCTGGGTTTGAAAGAACAGAAACAGCCCCCGACTTCGGAAATAGTTTCCAAACCTACATATAAAACCAAAACCGAAATTAAAGGAATTCGGGTCCCTAGGACCTAAGCTTTTTCCTTAGTTCTTTAGATCGTCGAAACTCTTTAGAAAATCCACAACGCGTTCCAATTTCTTCTGAGTGATAAACTGCTCGACATCTTGTTTATCTTGATTATCTTTATTGTGAAAACCCCTAAAGTCTCGCAGCATTCGTATCTGGTCGGACTTATAATAAAAATCATACGCCTCCAGCAACCGTACGCCTTTATTGCCTCCTCTACCTTTTAGAGAATGGCAGAACAGGCAGTTGTTTTTAAAAACTTCCAACCCTTCCTGCGCTTTTGGTGAACTCCCTGCAATTTTTTCCAGCGGCGCGTAATAGTCATTGAGCCGAACTAATTTCAACTCGCGAATGTTTGCTGTCATGAACCGTTCCTGAAAAGGCGGTTCTTGTCCATCCGGTACCAGAATGAGCAGCGGGTTCAACCAGTCCGGTTTAGAGCTCCCGGATGCCAGCATAATATTTGTGGCCAACCTCAGGTCATAGCGGTAAACATCATCGAGAGATAAAATCCCTTGATAATCATCAAAGCAGTTCAAAAGCACGGCATCCTCGCCGCGTTTCAATGCAAATTCAGTCAACAACTTGGAAAAAGAGATGACTGAAAATCGCGAATCACTCATATGGGAGGCCCTGTCAAAATATTCGCTAGAGA
>CAJQRI010000017.1 GCA_905612265.1 uncultured Nitrospinota bacterium
TGTCGCCGCCGCCGAGGTTTCGGTTGGGCTGGCTATTATCATTGCCATGCATCGGAATAAACCGACTGTCAATCTGGACGAATTTAACCTGTTAAAGTGGTAAAAACGGTATGTTGCTAAAACTGACCTGTCTGGTCCCTCTGTTTCCGTTGATCGGGTCTATCATCAACGGTTTTTTTGGGCTAAAAATTGGCAAAAATGCGGTTGGAGTCATAGCTTGCGGTAGCATGGCTCTGTCTTTTCTTACCTCGATCCTGATTTATATCGGGTATCTCATGTTGCCAGAAGGACAGCATATCTTTGAGCAGGTTGTCTGGACTTGGTTCGGTGCTGGTGACTTCAGCGTTGATTTTGGTTTTCAGATCGATCCTCTCACTCTGGTTATGATGTTTGTCGTTACCGGTGTTGGTTTCATCATTCATGTTTATGCCATTGGCTACATGCATGAAGAGTTCAGCTTCTACCGCTTCTTTGCTTATTTCAACCTGTTTGCTTCTGCCATGCTTCTTCTGGTTATGGGCAACAACTTCCTGCTTATGTTCATCGGCTGGGAAGGCGTAGGTTGCTGTTCCTATTTTCTTATTGGTTATTATTTCGAGAAAAAATCGGCTTGCGATGCGGGCACAAAAGCATTCATCGTTAACCGTGTGGGTGACTTCGCCTTCTTGCTGGCTGTCATGTACATCTTCAATGTTTTTGGCACCATCGATTTCAGCGATGTTATGCACGCCGCGCCAGACAAACTCATCTATGGCGGAGAAATCGTTACCATAATCACTATGTTGCTGTTTGTCGGGGCTACAGGTAAATCAGCACAAATTCCGCTTTATACCTGGCTTCCGGACGCTATGGAAGGTCCCACACCGGTAAGTGCCTTGATTCATGCCGCGACCATGGTAACAGCAGGCGTTTATATGGTTGTTCGTTGCAGTCCGCTTTTCAATCTTTCGCCCATGACGATGATGGTCGTGGCTGGAATTGGTGGACTCACTGCGATCATGGCGGCGACCATAGGTATGGCCCAATACGATATCAAACGTGTTCTGGCCTATTCCACAGTCAGCCAAATTGGTTATATGTTTCTTGCTTGCGGAGTCGGTGCTTACACCGCCGCAATCTTCCATCTCGTAACCCATGCATTCTTTAAAGCATGTCTATTCCTTGGATCTGGAAGCGTCATTCATGGAATCAACGGCGAACAGGATATGCGCAAGATGGGCGGACTCAAAAGTCATATGCCCGTAACATATTGGACGTTTCTGGTTTCAACGCTGGCGATTGCCGGTATATTCCCGTTATCGGGTTTCTTCAGTAAGGATGAAATCCTTTACCACTCGTTAATGGATGGAAATATTATTTTCTGGGGAATGGGCGTATCTGCCGCAATGCTTACTGCATTTTACATGTTCCGACTTGTGTTCATGACCTTTCACGGGGAATCAAGAGTTGATCCATCGGTTCATCCGCATGAGTCTCCAAAAGTGATGACCATGCCATTGGTAGTTCTTGCCGGACTTGCCACAGTTGGAGGATTACTGGGAATACCCCTCTTTCACGGATGGCATATTTTACATAATTGGTTGGAACCGGTTTTACATTTCGATCTTGCATACGCCTTACAACAGTCCGAGCATATGCTCCACGAAGCTGGTCGACACGCACCCTCATGGGCGCACTTACTTCAACCCAAAGAACATAATTTTTGGATTGAAGTTATATTAATGGTTTTCTCTCTGGGCGTTGCTATTACCGGAATATTCGGGGCCTATATGTTCTATATCAAACGACCCGACTTGCCCGACAAAGTTATTCAAGGTCAATGGGGTTACGACCTGGTGCAAAACAAATATTATATTGATGAACTTTATGACGAGTCAATCGTGCAACCCACCGTCGAAGGTTCCAAACTATTATGGAAAGAATGTGACACCAAGGCCATTGATGGTGCTGTGAATGGCACTGCCAAAACCATAGGTTGGTTCAGTCAACAGGCCCAGGTGTTTCAGTCTGGTTTCGTCCGCAATTACGCCTTATTTATTGTTGTCGGATTTATTAGTCTTTTGCTGGTGATGTTTTAAATGTTTTTAACTTTTATAACATTTCTACCGTTCCTCGGTGCGGTTTGTCTGGCCTTCATGCCGAAGGAAAATGTAAACGCGATCAAGCAGACCGCTCTCGCTGTTGCGGTGACGGATTTTCTGCTCTCGTTAATGTTGTGGACGAATTTTGACAACACCACTCATAAAATGCAGTTTGGGTTAAACATTCCCTGGATTGAAGCATGGGGCATCAACTACCACATTGGTCTGGATGGCATTTCACTTCTGTTATATGTCATGACCACCTTCCTGACCATGATCTGCATTATCGCTTCATGGGATGTTAAAAAACATATTCGTGAATACATGATCGCCATGCTGGCTCTTTCAACCGGCATGCTGGGAGTTTTCATCGCCCTAGACCTTTTCATGTTTTATGTTTTCTGGGAGTTCCAACTGGTTCCCATGTACATCATTGTTGGCGTATGGGGTGGCCCGCGCCGTATTTATGCATCCATCAAGTTTTTCTTGTTCACTGCGGTAGGCTCTCTGCTCATGCTGGTCGCAATCCTCTGGATTTATTTTCACATTCAGCAAACGACAGGTGTAGCTACAGCAGACATTCTTTATATTACCGAGCATCTAGATGTTTCTCTGGACGCCTCTAAATGGCTGTGGATGGCATTTTTCCTGGCTTTCGCCATCAAGGTACCAATGTTCCCATTTCACACATGGTTGCCAGACGCACACGTTGAAGCGCCCACTGCTGGTTCTGTTATTCTGGCAGGTGTCTTGTTGAAAATGGGGACTTATGGGTTCCTGCGTTTCAACCTACCCTTCTTCCCGCAAGCTTCTTACGAATTTGTTCCCATGGTGGCTTGGCTGTCAATCATAGGAATTATATATGGAGCACTTGTGGCAATGGTTCAGGAGGACTTAAAGAAACTAGTTGCCTATTCCAGTGTCAGCCATCTTGGATTTATCATGCTGGGAATTTTTGCGCTGAACCCTTATGGCATCCAAGGCGCATTGATCCAGAATATCAATCATGGCATCAGCACCAGCGCACTATTTCTTTTAGTCGGTGTCGTCTACGATCGGCGTCATACAAGATTGATCTCGGAGTTTGGCGGACTGGCCAAAATCATGCCGAAATATACGGTTTGTTTCATGATCGTAGCTCTTTCTTCTATCGGGCTACCGGGCATGAACGGATTTGTAGGCGAGTTCCTTATTCTACTAGGAATATTTCAGGTTAACGGACTCTGGGCGGCCTTTGCCACCTCTGGCGTCATCCTAGCCGCCTGCTACATTCTATGGATGTTCCAACGAGTCATGTTTCTGGAATTGAAAAACCCAAAAAATATAGGTATGAAAGATATGAACACTCGGGAAATGATAACCATCGTTCCCTTGATCGTTTTAATTTTCTGGATCGGTTTGTATCCCAATACTTTCATGAAAACATTTGACGCATCGGTTAATCATCTTGTTTCTAAAGTGAACCCTGATAATTTTAAGCCTCACCAAGAGAAACATAAAAATAGTCAGGGGGAACATGCTCAACTCGTGACCCCAACAGAAATGGCAAGTTTGAACCAGAAGCTTCAAATGCCCAAAAAAGTTTTGATTAAGGAATAAACAGTGGAACCCATTCTCGCACCTGAATCGATTGACCTGATTGCCCTGGCACCTGTGCTCGTGTTGAGCGTTTTTGCCATGCTGGTACTGGTGTTAGACCTTTGGGGGGGACGAAACAAATCTCTGCTGGTGTTTACCAGTCTTGTGGGTCTATTAATGACGGCCATCAGCGCTTTTGCCAAACACCCGATTCCCGCTTACTCCTTTAACGACAGCTATATCGTTGACCACATGTCGTTGTTCTTCATTTGTATATTCACCATCAGTTCAGCACTTGCTATCCTTTTATCTGTGGAATACAACGAACGGGAAGGCATACAGGCTGGAGAGTACTACGCTCTCATCCTGTTCTGTACCGTGGGGATGATTCTTCTCGCCTCTTCCACAGATATGATCATGATTTTTCTAGGTATCGAAATTATCTCTATCTGTCTGTACGTTTTGGCGGGAATACGCAGAAACGATCATAGGTCCAACGAAGCGGCTCTCAAGTATTTTCTGTTGGGTGCTTTTGCTACCGGGTTTCTTCTATATGGAATGACTCTCGTTTATGGTTCTACTGGCTCAACGAATCTGTTCAAAATCGCCGAATTTGTGCAAAATCCGTCAGCCCAATCCAGTCCACTACTTCTGATGGGCCTGGTTCTGCTGGTTATAGGGTTCGGATTCAAAGTCGCTTCAGCACCTTTTCATATGTGGGCTCCAGATGTTTACCAAGGTGCTCCGACTCCTGTTACTGCTTTCATGGCAGTGGGACCTAAAGCCGCCGCATTTGCCGCTTTTTTTCGAGTCTTTGCCGAAGCCTTCCCGGAAATGTCTTCATCATGGGAAATACTTCTGAGCATCATCGCCGTCCTCAGTATGATCGTCGGTAATCTCGGTGCTATTATGCAAACCAACATCAAGCGGATGCTGGCATTCTCCAGTGTCTCCCACGCGGGTTACATCTTAATGGCAGTCATCGCCAAGAGTTCTCTTGGCAGTTCAAGTATGCTGTTCTATATGCTGACCTATGCTTTCATGACCTTTGGGGTTTTTGGCATCATCATTATTCTAGGCCGAAAGGGCGAAGAGAATCTGGAAATTCAAAATTATGCGGGACTTGCTTACAAGCATCCACTTATCGCATTGAGCATGACAATCTTCCTCCTATCATTGGGTGGATTGCCACCGTTTGCTGGGTTTGTTGCCAAGTTCTACCTTTTTAGTGCCGCTATTCAGGAAGGGTTGCTCACGTTGGTTATCATCGCCGTGCTCAATAGTGCCATCTCGTTTTACTACTACTTAAAAATCGTGGTCTTCATGTATATGAAAGAGCCCGAAGCGGAGTTTAATATCTCTCTGACTCCCATGACACTGTTTGTAGTTCTGATCGGTGTAATCGGCACCATCCAACTGGGTATCTTCCCCAACGCTATCATCACCCTGGCCTCGCACTGACCGGCGAACCGCCGTTGACAAATAGCAAACCCTCTATAACAAAACAAATTTAATGGCTAATTTTTGACAAGCCTTTTTCTATTGTTTAATATTCCCATCATTAACTTCATGCCTTTGATGGGTATGTTATAATTTCAACTCTAACTACAAACGACTAAAAAGGTAAGCTTGTGTTATGAAAATGCATCATCTGGATAAAGAACAAGTGGAAGCTATAATGCTGAAGGTTAAGGAAGTGATTGACTCAGGACAGTACCCAGCCGACACCATCGAAGCAATTTTTAAACTCTCCGATGTGGATGGAGAAAAGTTCCTCGAATGCAAGGCTCACCCCATTCAAAAGGAAAAGGTGAATTTCGAAATTGACCCGGAAAAAGGTGTACGGTTTTTTGATCCGTTTAACTTTTTCACACGCGGAATCTATAAAGATATGGATGGTCTGACTATCTGGACAACAGACAACCTTAAAGAACCTTGGGAGTATGGCGAGGACCCTCCTACCCCAAGCCCCATCCCATAAAAAAAACCCCCGCGCCTCATCGGCACGGGGGTTTTTTATTATCCGGTACTTATCCCTTTTTACTTTCTTCCTGATCTTTGTTGAAGTCGTAAGAACCTTTGCGTGGGAGAGAAGCCGTAAAGCTATCGGCTTTATCTCTCATAGCTTTATCCTTAGCCTCGCCATCCTCTTCAGCTTTCTTACGAATCGCGGCTTCTTTTTCTTCCTCGGTCATATCTTCTTCAGCTTTACCTTCTTCCACTTGGGCCGCCTGCTCACCTTCTTCAACTTCAGCAGTTTCTTCACCTTCTTGTGCTTCTTTCATGGAAGTTTTGAAGTTTTTGATACTACGCCCGAAAGCACTACCGATTTCGGGAAGCTTTCCTGCCCCGAAAATAATCATAATGATGATCAAAATGACCATCAACTCAGGAAAACCAATTCCCATCATAATTCATACCCTCCAAGTATTTGATAATAGGTTTAAGGCCTCAAACAGTCCGTCCGCCTACAGAAACTATAAAATAAAAATTGTAGAGGGTGCCAGTTTATCCTTTTTATAAACAATTACAAGGGTAAATGGACCCAATTAAGCCACCCTAATGCTTTCAGCTCTGACGAAGGGAATCGATCGCCTTTTTATAATCTTTCGAGTTAAATACCGCAGATCCGGCTACCAAAACGCTGGACCCTGCCTGCACAATATTTCCCGCATTTTCAGAAGTGATACCGCCGTCAACTTCCAGTGCAATCGGGTTTTCATAATGGCTCATGATTTCACTCAAGTTCTGGATCTTGTCCAACATCGATGGAATGAATTTCTGACCACCAAAACCCGGGTTAACCGACATGAGTAAGACTATGTCAATCTCATGCAAAATTTCTTCCAGCGAAGAAAGAGGCGTTGCCGGGTTCAACACAACCCCTGCCATTATATCCTGATCCTTGATCAACTGAATGGTACGGTTCAAATGTGGACAAGCTTCAACATGTACGGTGATAATATCGGAGCCAGCTGAAATGAACTCACTAATATAATTGTCGGCATTTTCGATCATCAAATGAACATCTAGCGGAAGTTCCGTCACTTTTCGAATAGCCTCTACCACCGACGGGCCAATTGTGATATTAGGCACAAAATGGCCGTCCATCACATCAATATGAATCCAGTCAGCTCCTGCCTGTTCTACAGCCTTAACCTCATCCCCCAGCCGGGAAAAATCTGCGGCAAGGATGGAAGGCGCGACGATGACCCCTTCTTTCTTCTCGTCCATTGGCTAAACAACCTCATATTTAGAAAATAAATCGAACGAAGAATACCATAAGCTGATAAATCGTTCCATTTTTATCAAGCCTTACTGCAATGCCTATAGTACTTAACAACTTATTTTATTATAATATTGTGTTTTACATCCACCTTTTTTTAAGCCCATGCAGACCCTACTTGAAAAACTTCGCGAGAAGATCAAGGACCTCTTGATGCAGGACCACAATATGCTACTGCTGGCAGCGGTGATCGGATTTCTGGCAGGCTTGGCATCGACCCTCTTCCGTAGGCTGATCGATTTTTTCGGATTTATTTTTTCTGCTGATGGACTGGTCTTTATTGGAATAACCGTTACCACCGTTCCTCTCCTGTTGCCACTCATGCCCATGATAGGTGGTATCATTACCGGCGTTATTTGTCACTTTTTCCCCGACGCAGTCAAAGAAAATGGAGTGCATAGGGTCATGCATGCGGTTGCGTTGAAGGCAGGTAAAATTCGCAAACGTACTTTGCTAACCTGTTCAACCACATCGGCGCTCACTATAGGGTCAGGCGGTTCAGCGGGACGAGAAGGACCCACCGTGCAGATAGGCTCAGCCGTGGGCTCGGCCCTCGGTAACATGTTTCACCTTTCGCATGAACGTATTCAAGTATTAGTTGGTTGTGGCGCGGCAGCGGGAATTGCCGCTTCCTTCAATGCTCCGTTGGCCGGGGTCTTGTTTGCTCTCGAAATTATTCTCACTAATTTCACCATCCACACATTCAGTCCCATCGTGGTTGCCTCGGTCATTGGTACGGCTACCGGCCGAGCGATGGAGGGGAACGAAATCACTTTTCATGTCCCCGTACACGAGCTGGTCAGCTATTCCGAAATTGTTTTTTACTTATTCCTTGGAATCCTTTGCGGAGTGGTTTCAAAATTATTCACCTTCGCCTACTTCAAGGCTCATGATATTTTTGACAAAAAGGTCAAACTCCCAAAACCTTTAAAACCCGCTCTCGGTGGACTGATAGTTGGGTTCATCTCTATACTTTTTCCAGCGGTTCTTGGCAATGGCTACGACTTTATGGAAAAGGCTCTGAACGGAGATCTTTTTTGGGGATTGGCCTTCATGCTTATCTTTTTAAAAATCATCAGCACTTCCGCAACTCTGGGTTCGGGAGGTCTAGGTGGCGTATTTGCGCCCTCTCTTTTTATCGGGGCTATGCTGGGATCGGCCTACGGGACTCTGGTCCATACGATCAACCCCAGCTTCACAGCTTCGCCGGAAACATATGCGCTAGTGGGAATGGGTGCCGTAGCAGGAGCGGTGATGCAAGCACCTTTGACTAATATCCTGATGCTGTTTGAGTTGACCAACGATTACACCATTATTTTACCGATCATGATCACCTGCATCGTTTCGACCTATACCTTTCGTGCATTTGATAAAAATTCTATTTATATACAGAAACTGCTGAAAGACGGTATCAACATCAAACATGGGCGCGAGGTTTCTATTCTCAACGCCATCAAGGTCAATGATGTTCTGAGCAAGGATATCACGACGATTCCCGAAGGCATGCCTTTCAGAAAAATCCTAGAAACTATTTCATATTCCAAGAACTTTTATTTTCCTGTCCTAAATGCTCAGGGAGAGATGTCCGGAATTTTGTCTTTCCACATGGTTCGGGAAATGATTTTTGAAGAAGAGTTGGGCGATTTAGTGGTCGCTAACGATTTAAAAGTCGAATCTGTGATGACTCTAACACCAGATAACAACCTCAACGAAGCTATGGAAATGTTCGCCAAACTTGATGTAGAACAACTTCCCGTAGTCCTCCGTGATGATCCCAAGCGAGTGATCGGCATGGTCAACCGAGGCGAAGTGCTTGCAGCTTACAACCGCGAGGTCCTGGTCTCTGGATTTGACAGGTAGACTCTTAAACCCCTACCCTCACTACTCGCGATTATTTGTAGCTTTTCTCATTTTTTTATTTATTTTTGTCTCCGGTTGTGGCAAACCCGAATCGCTGGTCCACAGAAGATCCCAGTTTTTGATGGGAACCCTGGTCGACATCACAGTTTTTGAAAAGGATAAAAACAAGGCCGAACTCGCCATTCAAAATGCTTTCAACGAAATTCAACGGTTGGAAGAATTAATGAGCACCCACATTCCTGGATCAGAAGTTTCTGCAATCAACCAGGCCGCAGGTGTCCAATCTGTACCCGTATCTCCCAAGGTATTCGAGGTAATCGAACGGGCTCTATATTGAGCCCGAAAAACAGACGGGGCTTTGGATATAAGTGTGGGACCGGTGCAGGAGCTTTGGAAGTTTGACATTGACCACTCTTCCCAACATGATAAGACGGCTATTGAACAAAAGCTTTCTAAAGTGGGCTACAAGAAAATTCACTTAGAAAACCAGACTGTATTTTTGGCTGATAAAGGAATGCAACTTCATTTCGGTGCTATTGCCAAGGGATACGCCGTGGACCAAGCCGCAAAGACATTGCAGTAAAACAATATCCATCATGCTTTCATCAATGCAGGAGTCGACTTGAAAAATTTGGGGAGCCGGCCCGATAAGCAAGCCTTGAAAATTGGTCTGCAACATCCCAGAAAACCCGAGTCGATTCTGGCACCCTTTTCTCTTTCAGGAAAAGCCGTTGCCACTTCTGGTGACTACCAGAAATATTTCAATCATGAAGGTACCCGCTATCAACACATCTTGAACCCAAAAACAGGCTACCCGGTTACCGGCATGACATCTGCGACAGTGGTCACCGATACCGTGATGGATGCGGATGCTCTTTCCACAGTGCTGTTCGTCATAGGGCCAAAAAAAGGCTTGGCTTTCATCGACTCCCTGAAAAACACCGAATGCCTCATCGTTGACAAGAACAAGTCTCCTCAGTTATTCCAGGGCATGAAGGACTTAGCGAATTTCTCCCTTGAGAGTTTCAAAGAGAACCTCAGCCATTAAACTATGCCCAATTTCATTTGGGTGACAACGATCAGGAAACAAGAAGGCTAACATTGGATCATCTTCCATACCCTCCCCATAGGCTTCAAAGTAGGTGACAAATAAATCAGGAAAGAGATCATGAATCGTCGACAAATAAGGCTCCAACGCTGAGGGAAAATTAAAGAAAGGCATTTTTTGATTCTCGATAGTTTCCTTGGCGACATCCTGATATGCAATCGGATTGCAGACATTGACAAACACCGGTTTACCGCCCTTTTCCCGAACGCCTTCCACCAACGCCTCAAGATTTTTGCGGTAATGCGTTAAAGGGACCCGCGAACCTTCTTTGTAATCGAGAGTACGCTTGGGCAAACCCCATGTCCTCATCCATCTATAAAGTAAAAGATGTTTCAACTTCCAGTTAATTTTTCCTGCCATGGAGTTTCGCAAATCAAATTGACGACGATCCGTTTGTAACGATGAATAGGCATCATTCCATCCGAAGGAAAGAATAACCCAGTCACCCTTTTTCACATCGCCCAGCTCCTCCCACAGAAGTTTCCCCTGGAAGGATGAGAAGCCGGGAAGAGAAAGATTCTTCAAATTAATGGGCTCAATGGCGTTCAACTTTTCTGTTAATAGAAATGAATAAGATTTTTCATATTCCACCCCCCAGCCAAAACTGCTCGAGTCTCCCAGCACATACAGGGTTCTTCCTGAGGTTTCTGTTTTAGTCGGCTTATTAGAAGACACACGAAACCCTTTGGCATTAGAGATAATCGTCCAGGAGGAGAGCTTGTCCACCATAAGGGCTGAGGAGTAGTTCTGTACCGTGATAACGTAATTAGGCTTTAACCCGTAACCATAGCGTAAGTCGGGTTCATAGGCATAGGCATCCTGATTAACAAATCCTTGCCCGGCCACAAACCTCTGATATTTTTCTAATACTACGGGGTCCATCTCTTCCATCCAGGAAGGGATGGTGTAGCTTTTATAGCGAAATGCTGGCTCGAACCCAGAAACTCTTAGAATCAACTCGATAAATCCAAAGAAAAAAAAGACCACCACTAAGGAGAACCAAAAAGACTGAACCTTTTTTAACTTTTCTAGTGAGGCCACAGCCTATGCCTAAGGTTTGGAAGGAGAAAAGCGTTTTAACAAAAGAGAATTTCCAACTACTGAAACAGAACTCAAAGACATGGCTACAGCAGCAAATACAGGTTTCAAAAGAACACCATAAAAAGGATACAAAATCCCTGCTGCAATGGGAATACCCAGTACATTATAAAAGAAAGCCCAAAAAAGATTCTGCCGGATTTTTGCCATAGTCCGCCGACTCAATTCAATAGCCTGAGCTACCGACCTGAGGTCTGAGGTGACCAGCATGATATCAGAAGCCTCCATCGCAACATCCGTACCACTCCCCAAAGCAATACCCACTGTTGATTCTGCCAATGCCGGTGCGTCATTGATTCCATCACCCACCATTGCAACCTTGCGTCCTTCTTCCATCAGTTTTCTAATTTCATCCCTCTTTCCTGAAGGCAGAACTTCTGAGATCACATCATCAATATCCAGTTGTTGGGCGACAGCCTGAGCGGTTTTTCGGTTGTCGCCTGTTACCATCATCACTTTCAGTCCCATCCTTTTAAGACGATGAACGCATTCCTTAGCATAAGGCTTTAACTTGTCAGTAGTGGTGATAAGACCTTCAAGCTTTCCATCTAAACTCAACAACATGGGCGTCTTACCCTGATTCGCTAATTTTTCCAAGTCATCATTCATGGAAGAGAAATCTATTTTCTGTTCCTGCATCAATTTAATATTGCCGAGGAAAACATTTTTATTCTCTATTTTACCCTGCACCCCAAAACCGGGCAGAGCCTCAAATCCGGAAACTGTTTCGAGCCTAAGGTTGTGTTTCCTCGCCTCCATAACTACAGCCTGAGCTAAAGGGTGCTCCGATTGTTTTTCCAGAGAACCGGCCATTAATAGTAGACGGTCTGCATTCAATACGGCGGCAGGTGATAACAATACATCGGCGACTTCCGGTTTACCAAAGGTCAGTGTTCCTGTTTTATCAAAAACAATCGTATCGAGTTTTTCAGCCTGCTCTAAAGCCTCACCGCTCTTAATCAGGATGCCCATCTCCGCTCCCTTTCCGGTTCCAACCATAATCGCTGTAGGAGTGGCAAGTCCCAGAGCGCAAGGGCAAGCAATGATCATGACCGAAATGAAAATCATCAAGGCAAAAAGGAACGGTGTCGTCGGTAAGGGGCCGAATGAATCTCCAAAGCCCCACCAGAATGCGAAAGCCAGAAGAGCCAGGCCAATCACCGCTGGCACAAAGATTCCCGCGATTTTATCCGCAAGTCTTTGTACGGGTGCCTTCGATCCTTGCGCCTGCTTCACCAACTGAATGATCTGCGCCAACACAGTATCTTTACCCATGCGGGTCACCCGCATTTTAAAAAATCCGGTTTTGTTGAGGCTCGCCCCAATTGCTTCATCACCTGATTTTTTTTCTACTGGAACACTTTCACCGGTCAACATAGACTCATCAATCGAAGATTGTCCTTCAATCAAAATTCCATCTACAGGAATTTTCTCTCCGGGCCGGACCAAGACCACATCTCCCATAGTGAGATCTTCCACACTAACTTCAAGCTCCTTGCCCTCTCGTTCGACGTGAGCAATTTTAGGCTGAAGTCCCATTAATTTTTTGATCGCTGAAGAAGCATTATGCTTGGCTCGTGCTTCCATCCAACGTCCAAGCAATACAAGCGTGATGATCATGACAGAGGTATCGTAATAAACATCTAAACTTTCTGACAAACCCGGAAGAAGGGTAACCCATGCACTATAGAAATAAGCTGTTGAAGTTCCCACGGCAATGAGCGTGTTCATATCAGCATAACCGTGACGGAGCCCATTGAACGCCCCCCGGTAGAACTGCCCACCACAATAAAACTGTACCGGGGTTGCAAGAATAAGTAATGTGATATTCAACACTTGCAATTGGGTATTGAATAACGACTCGCCCTGCATCGAAATAAACATGACCATCAAGCTGGTCAGTCCACTAAAAATCAGATTCAGTTTAAGCTCGGATAAATGTTTGAGGTATCGTTCTTCATCTCCACTCGAACAAACAGATTTTTCAGGCAATAGACGATAACCAGCTTCTTCCAAAGCCGATCGTAGAGATTCAAAATCTACCAGAGCCGAAATATAATCAACCAGCACCTGTTCAGTTGCCAGATTCACATCAACGTCATGGACCCCTTGCAAAGACGAAATTTTTTTCTCAACCCGAGAAACACAAGAGGCGCAGGTCATACCCTCAACAGGAAATGTCTTACACAGACGAGGGACTTCAAACCCCAGCTTTTCGATCACCATTGGAAACTGATCGGCAGATATCTTTTGTGGGTCAAATTCAATAGAGACTACTTCGGCGGCAAAATTGACATGGGTAGAGATAACCCCTTCCAGTTCACCGACCTTTTTTTCGATCCGCGCCGAACAACTGGCGCAACTCATGCCTTTAACCGGAAGGGTAATATTGTCTTTATTTTTGGGTTTAACATTCCACATAATGAACTCAAATTAAAACACAAAGAATCTACACTACAGTATCAGGATACACATTTTCGGGGATCTAATCTAATAACTATGGTTGGAAAAGCAGGAAGTTTAGTTGGCAATAAGGGATTGTTAGAACTCGACTTTTTATTTATTGCTGAAAAGCGTTTTCAGAGTGATCACTCCATAACCAACTAGAAGGAGAGCGATCAGTCCACTGGAAAAAGAGTTCTGGCTCATGGCGCTGGTGAACACAAAAATGCCGGCTATGCTTAAAATCACACCCAGTATAAAAAAACCGAATGAACGGTAGATCGGGGGTTTGCTTTCCTGAGGACTGCTTTCCAGGGAATCGCGTTTTTGTTTGAGTTGCCACCGCCAGCGGAGGATGAAGTAGGTCTGACGAACCCAGTTGAACAATCCACTGTCTTCAATCAGGCTGGTCCTGCAATACATGCATTGGGCATCCGTATTGCGATTGGGGAACCCACAGTTCAGGCATAGTTTGCTGTCTGGGCTTTGGTTTAAAGTCACCGGTTCTTTTTTAGGCTTATCCATCTGACTCCTTGACGGGTATATCCTGCCCCACAGGGGTAAATTTCTAAGTAATATAACGGCAAAGGAGTAACTCTTGGCAAGAGTTAAGTTGCCGAGATGCTCTAAAAATTCGTTTATCACAGGTATATTTGAATATTATTACTTATAGCTGGCTCTGTCAATCTCCAATGCTTTTAGTAGTATTGTCCCCAACCTACACCGGATTATTATTCATGATTGAACTGAGAGGCTCAATTTCCTATAATCCAACTCCTACTTTTAAAATTGAAAATTCAATTATCATGAAACACATTCTGCTTATCGTTTTATCGCTTTGTATCATTTCGCCTGGTTTTGCCGCGCCCTCTTTAGAAGAAATGGCACTCATTCCGGCTGGAAAATCTCAAATGGGAAGCAGAGAATCCTTGTTGGAACTCAGACCTCACGATTTATTCAATACCGACCGGCACACCTTGGGGCCAGAAAACCCGGCACATGAGGTCTCTCTCGATGCGTTTCACATAGATATTTATGAAGTTACCAATGTGAAATACAAAAAGTATGTGGACGATAGCGGAGCAAAAAAACCCCAAGGCTGGGGAAACCCAGATTTCAACGAAGACCAGCAGCCTGTTGTCGGAGTTTCATGGAAGGAAGCCGTGGCCTATTGCAAATGGAGCGGAAAAAGGCTTCCCACAGAAGCGGAGTGGGAAAAATCAGGACGAGGCAAACGGCCTATCAAATACCCTTGGGGAGATTCCTCACCCGATTCAGAAAAACTGAATTATAACGAAGAGAAAATGAAGACTATGGCAGTAGGCTCCTATGAAAAAGGTAAGTCAGACTATGGCATCTATGACCTTTCCGGGAACGCTTCCGAATGGGTTCATGACTGGCATTTCCCGGAATACTACCTTTTTTCTCCCAAAGAAAACCCGCAGGGCCCTAAAAAAGGACAATACAAAGTTATTCGCGGGGGAAACTGGAGAAACAGCATTGAGTATGTAGACCTGACCTACCGGAACGCAACCACACCCCGCATGCGAAATACTGGCGTAGGATTTCGTTGCGCAAAAAATGCATCTTGATCAAACTACTACGATAGAGTTAAGAGTGTTTGAGTCGGGATAAAATTCTGTCCAGCAGGAGGTCTGCAATTTCCCGTTTCGGTTTCAGAGGCAGGTTTTCCATATTTTCTTCACGATCAATGATCGTCACTTGATTGAAGTCGGACTGAAACCCAATTCCCGATGCGCTGATATCGTTGGCAACAATGAGGTCAAGATTCTTTTTTTTTAGTTTCTCCAGAGCACTCTCCAACAGGTTCTGACTTTCCGCCGCAAAACCTACCACTAGTTTGTCTAAGTTACGTTTAGCAACATCCAGCAAAATATCCTTGGTCGGGACCAGTTTGAGAACTAAACCGGCATCACCCTGCTTTTTGATCTTTTCTTTTGCCAGTGTTTCTGTGGCAAAGTCGCCCACTGCAGCAGACATCACCAAAACATCGCAGTTTTCAAGATGCTCTTGCACCAAATCATTCATCTCGTCCGCCCTTTTGCAGGGTTTAAAATCCACACCCTCAGGCGGCTTTAAATAAGTAGGTCCACTGATGAGAACCACTTCCCCTCCACGCGCCTTGACCTGTTCAGCCAAGGCATAGCCCATTTTACCAGAAGATGGGTTAGACAGATACCGGACAGGATCAATAGCTTCATGAGTTGGTCCGGCTGTAATTAGAAACCTTATCCCGATCAAATCATCACGTTGGCAAAAATAACTTTTTATCTTCTCCCTAATAACAGAAATGTCGGCCAAACGCCCCGGTCCAATCACCCCACAAGCGAGTTCACCCGGTTCAGGATCGACAAACTTCACGCCTCTGGATTTGAGCGTAGCAATATTTCCCTGCACTGCCGGGTGCCACCACATACCTTCATTCATGGCAGGTGCAATCAGCACCGGGCCTTTAAACGCTAAGTGCAAACTGGACAAAGCATCATCGGCTAGTCCATGTGCCATTTTACCCAGCATGGAAGCGGTGGCCGGTGCCACAACCAGAAGGTCGGCCTTTTCGGCAACGCGGATGTGTTCCATCTCTGCAGAGTTCGGCGCATCAAACTGTGCATGGTAAACCGGATGCCCTGAAAGTGCCTCAAATGTCAGCGGGGCTATAAATTTTCCAGCATTGGCACTCATCACAACTCGCACCTCAGCCCCCTCTACCACCAATAAGCGCAATAACTCCACAGCCTTGTAAGCAGCGATACTGGCCGAGACACCCAACACAATCTTTGCATTTTTCATGGTTTAATTATATGTATTAATTCCAAGGCAATCAATATTTTTAGACAATGGGGTATGATTGACTTCTCAACTTTTATTCCATAGAGTATTTCCATTGAGCACAGTAAATGCCCGAAATATTTTACCGCTCCTAAAAAAACCAGCCACAAATCCTGTCCCTTCTGTGAGGACAATAAAGCATTAACACCATCTGAAGTTATGGTTCACCGCAAAAACGCACCCGATTCGCCGGGATGGACTTTGCGAGTGTTCCCGATAAATATTAGCCTTGACCGGTGAAGGCGGAGTGGAACAAGAAACCGAAGTCCTCTACGACAAAATAAATGGCATCGGCACACATGAAGTAGTTATTGAAAGTCCCGACCACAATACAGAACTGGAACTTTTATCTCAAAGACTAATAAAGGACGCAGCAATGGGAAATGAAAAAAAATTCCGAATTGCCATCCGGGTTCCAGAAATTTTTTATGTGCTTAGGAACCATGAATCGCTTGAACCAGACAGCTTTATTGCCGAGGCCGAATTAATAATAAAACACCAATCAGAAGAGCCTGATGAACCTATTTCAGTGGAGGTACAATTAGGGCGAGATCAGATTGATAACATTTGCAGAGTACTTCAGTCAGAATTTACAACTGAAACCAAAAACATAACTTCATTCAAAAGCTATGTTCACAACCTGGATTCTAATACCCTAAAAATGGCTATACAGGAAGTCGAAAACTTTCTGCAAGAAATGCGAGACCTTGAGCAGGATTATAAAGGCGATAATATCTACAAGTTTTTCCAGGAGCACTGGGCTCAATACGGGGAAGATTTTTATTTCATTGTTAAAAGCATTGATCTTGCAGGAATTCGGGTGGTGAGAGACAGTAGTCTGCTTGAACAACTGAGTGATGGTCAAAAAATCGAAATCTATCTTGAAGTTCATTAATAGTTTACATAAAAAAAAATCCACCCAGGGGAGCTGAGCGGATTTTGAAGAGGCAATCACCCTAAAAAAGGGCCATCGAAGCGATTCTCCCCCCTACCTCAATTTCAATCCACTTTTTGTTCTATTCCTTTGATAATGGAACGTCCTTTGGGTGCATGGTTTCTCAAATGTTCACGCACAAGCATCACCGCATGATTGTCATCCATAGCCGTTATGAAGATGTTAAAATCATCCTCAGAGTTGTCCTTTTCGCTTATTAAAACACCTTTCACTTTAAAACTATGATGTTTAGGTGGCATGGTATTCTCAGGTTAGTTTTAAACGACATTATTATGATAACACTATATTTGAGAAGCAGACCTTTCCTTACTCAACCTCGATCAGCAGAAAATCAAATAGGTCTTGATTAACTTATTCTATAACGCTTTAAAGGCCATTTCTCTCGGTGGACCGCTGAAGGTTGAAGCTTTCCAGGAAGAATATGCTCAGAAGTAGAAAATAAACACAGTGCGGGTTGAAGACAAGGGCGGAGGCATTCCAAAGGAATTTTTTTGAAAAATATTTTCAACCCTTTCTTCACCACCAAACATACCCGCACCGGGCTCGGGCTTTCCATCTACAGTAAAAACATCGAGAGTCACGGTGGAACGATTCGAGTTGAAAACCAGTTAGGTAAAGGGGTTACTGTCTATCTCCATTTACCGTTGCAAAACAGTCCCGATTAATATAAAAAACTAGTGTTCTCATATAATGGTCAATCCATATTGCTCTTTTTTTGCAATCTTTAAGCGAAACCTCTTTAAGCAAAGCCAATGAAGACTATCCTCCTTGTCAATGACGAACAAAGTACCAGGTTCTTATATAAGAAAGAACTTGAAGAAGACAGTTATCAGGTTTCGGTAGCCGCCACTGGCGAGGAAGCCCTAAAAATGCTGGACAAGCAGATTCCCGACCTCATTATTCTGGATATCAAAATACCAGGAATGGACGGGATTGAAGTTATGAGCAAAATCAAAGATGAAAAAAGAGATATCCCCATCATACTTTGTTCTGCTTACGGTCAATACAAACAAGGTTTCAGAATATGGGCCTCAGATGCTTATGTGGTCAAATCAGCAGACCTTAGAGAGCTGAGACTCACCATCAAGGAGATTTTCAACCAGCAAAAAACCGGTTGATCTGAATATAATGTCCCAACAAACCATCGAACCCAGATTTATTGCTGTTGAAGGTGCCATAGGTGCGGGCAAAACATCTCTAGTCAATCTTCTTGAACAACAATATGGTGCCCGGGTGATTCTGGAAGAGAACGATTCCAATCCTTTCATCGCAAAATTTTATGAGGATCAAGAAACCTACTCCTTTCAAACCCAAATTTTTTTTTTACTGAGCCGTTACAATCAGTATATGGAACTGGCGCAACGAGACCTGTTCAACTCCGTTGTTGTGATCGACTATCTGTTTCAACGGGACAAAATATTCGCCCAACTTAACCTTGAAGATCACGAGTACCGTTTGTATGAACAAATCTACAACCTGATAAGCTCAAAGGTTCCGAAACCTGATTTAGTCATTTTTTTGCAGGCTAGCACCGAAGTATTGCTGGAGAGAGTTTCCAAACGTGGCAGGGAATATGAATCGTTTATGGATCCCGATTACCTTGATTCGGTGAATAAAGCCTTCAATAATTTCTTTTTTTACTATTCCGATACACCGCTTTTGGTCATAAATACCAATGAGATAGACTTTGTTGAGAAAAAATGTGACTTGGAAGAGTTGATTAACAAGGTCAACAGCCATAAAATAGGTAGAGAATATTATAACCCGCTTGGATCCTAACGGACCGGGACGGAGGAGTAAGTTTCAGAGATCAAGACGAACGTAGTTCGAGGACCCTACCCGGGCCTTAAAATTTTTCAAAACGTTCTTCTTTAGGTAGTACGCTTCTCCTATTGGTTTCATTTATTGATTCCCCCTCCCCCGTTAAACTCAAGCCTTATCCTAAAAAAAATTCATGGATGCAAGTCCTGTCACTACCCCTGAAATTTTAGGGAGAAAAAAATCAGGGAAAAAGATCACAGCCCTGACTGCCTACGACTATAGTTTAGCCAAACTACTCGACGCAACAGATTTAGATATCATTCTCGTGGGAGATTCATTAGGAATGGTTTCTCTCGGCCATGAGAACACCCTATCAGTGACCATGGAAAATATGATCGACCACACCCGAGCTGTTAAGCAGGGTGCTCAACGCGCTTTGGTTGTCGGCGATATGCCTTTCATGTCCTATCAGGTTTCAGTGGAGCAAGCGGTGACAAACGCCGGTCGCCTGATTCAGGAAGGCGGAGCATCTGCCATCAAACTAGAGGGGGGGACCCGCATGGCCGACAGGGTTCAGTCCATAGTTCAGGCCGGCATACCCGTCATGGGACATATTGGCCTTACTCCGCAGTCGGTCCATCAGTTCGGCGGCTATAAAGTGCAGGGCAAAAACTATCCCGACTCCCGACAAATCAAACAGGACGCATACGACCTGCAAAATGCTGGCGTCTTCGCTTTGGTTCTGGAAGGCATTCCCAGTGAACTCGCTGAAGAAATTACCACAGAACTTAAAATACCCACCATTGGCATTGGAGCCGGCTCAAAATGTGACGGACAGATTCTAGTTCTTCATGACCTTCTTGGGTTGAACCAGGACTTCGTTCCTAAGTTTGTAAAACAATACGCTCAATTAGCTGATATTTTGAAGAATGCGGTTACCGAATATATAGAGGATGTTAGGACGGAAATTTTTCCGGGACAGGAACACACCTATCAGTCAAAACAAGGCAAGCTTAAACAGGTCAATGATGGAAACTAAAACTCGAGTCTTAAAAGAAGTTTCTTCCATTTCCGAAATGAAAGCAATTTCTCAATCGTTTCGGAAACAGAACCTGACCATAGGTCTTGTACCGACGATGGGCTGCCTCCATGAAGGCCATCTAAACCTGGTCAAAAAATCATTGAAAACTTGCGACCGAACCGTGGTCAGTATTTTTGTTAATCCCACTCAGTTTGGACCTAACGAAGATTTGGACACCTACCCACGCCAATTGCAAAGCGACATCGAAAAGCTGGAAGAGGTAGGCGTGAATATTCTGTTTCACCCATCCAAAAAAGAAATGTACCCAAAAGATTACAAAACTTATATCCAGGTGCAGGATATTACCGAACATTTATGCGGTAATAGTCGTCCCAACTTGTTCAAAGGGGTCAGCACAGTAGTGTTAAAACTGTTCAACATCGTTCAACCTCATAACGCTTACTTTGGCGAAAAGGACTGGCAACAGCTTGCCGTTATCGAAGCTCTAGTTGAAGATTTAAACCTCGATGTTGTCCTCAAACGTGTGCCGATTGTAAGAGAAGCCGATGGACTTGCAATGAGTTCCAGAAACCGATATCTGTCACCGCAAGAAAGACAAACGGCCCTGTCTCTATCGCGTTCCCTTCAGGAGGCTCGCGACAAAATCAGGCAAGGCACCACATCCGCTAAGACGATCAGCGATTCAATCCGGCAAGGCCTGTCAGGAATAGAAGGATTAGAAATCGACTACATTTCAATTTGTGACCCAAAAGATTTCAAGAAAAAAGAACAAATCTGTGACAGAACACTGATCGCCCTAGCGGTGAAGGTCGGGCCGTCACGTCTTATTGATAATTGCATTATCGAGGAAATCTGATGCAAAGAATTATGCTTAAATCCAAACTTCACCGTGCCCGTGTAACGGCAACGGAAATTGATTATGAAGGTAGTATCGCCATTGATGAGGACCTGCTGGATAGAGTCGGCATTATACCTCTCGAACAGGTTCATATCTTTAACATTAACAGTGGGGCCCGGTTCATCACCTATGTCATCAACGCCGAACGCGGGTCTGGGATTTTCTCAATCAATGGCGCGGCCGCCCGTCTGGCGCAGATAAATGATCGCATCATCGTAGCGGCTTATGGTATGATAAATACTGATCAGGAAAAACATAATGCCCAAGTAACCCTTCTCGATGAGAGTAATAGAGTCGTTGAAGGATGATGTGTATTTTGTAATCCTATCGCAAAATCAATCATACGTTTTTTTAAGGAAGAGGTTACCTTGACCGATCTTTTTATATATGCCGCCGCTGGATTCATGGTGTGGATGTGTTTAGATTGCATCCAACGCCGCGAACATTTTATCTGGATCATCATTATGATCATCCTTTTCCCCGTCGGAGCGTTTGCTTACTTTTTTGTAGTAAAAAACCGTGCCGGAGGAAAAACCGGGTCATCTTTTCCTACTCCTATTCGTAAGGAAGTTGAAACGGAAGAGACCCTTCAACTCAAGCAACTTATAAAGCAATTCAATAAAGCCTTTCACTACGAAAAGCTTGGGCAGACCTATTCCGAGCAGAAAAAATTTGATCTGGCTATTCCACAATTTGAAGAGGCAATCCAGCGCGATCCCGAAATGCTCGAAGCTCGATACGGATTAGCTAAATGCTATCACGGAA
>CAJQRI010000018.1 GCA_905612265.1 uncultured Nitrospinota bacterium
AGCTATCCTGAAATTAGAAATAGCTTCCGCTTTCTTGCCGCCATCAGACAGGGCTACTCCTAGGTTGTTATGTGTGTCAGTATTAGGTTTGAGCTTAACAGCCATTTTGTAATGAGGAATAGCTTCCGCTTTCTTTCCGCCAGCAAACAGTGCAACTCCTAGGTTATGATGTGCTATCGAAAGATTAGGGTAATTTTTATCCGTTACCCTAATGGCATGCTTGAAAACTGTAATACTGTTTTCCCAGTGACTTACTTGCTTCCAAGTTATTAACATTAATATGGAAATTATTATTCCTGCTGAAACGGACAATACCTTTTCCTTGTAAAGCCACTTCGATATAAGTTCTGGTACTCCCCACGAAATAATAATAAATACCCCAATTAAGGGTACATACACATATCGGTCTGCCATTACATGAGCTCCTACTCTCAAAATTCCAATTACAGGTAATAGGGTTCCCAGATACCAAAACCATCCAACTAAAAAATATGGCCTCCTTCTAATAAGCTTTATTGCAATAATGGTAATACTCACCAATGCTATGCCAGAGACTATTCCTTGCCATACAGGCAAAGCATTCCCGGGGTGAGGATATAATATCGATAGCCCACTGGGCCAAATCGTCTTTTCTAAATACTCCAAGTATGAAACCATCGCATTGGTAAGACGGGCCTTTAATGATACTGTGCTCAAGGGCTGTATTCCAAAGGCTATATTGTTCGCGAGAACAGTGACGATGCTTGAAGCTGCTGCAAGTAAAAATAAGGGTATTTTTTCGAACACAAGTTGAAAGACTTCTGAACTCTTGGTGGTGTTTTTTTCTAAAATTTCATCACGATTTCTTTCCGAGGTAAACTTAAATCGCCTCAAGGGCCAATAGTCTAGTAAAAGAAGTGTAAATGGTAAAGTGACCAACATGGGTTTTGACATCAATCCCAAGGTCAAAAATATAAATACTAAGCCATATCTCTTGAGAGTTGACTTCTTTACATAATCGATATAAGCCCACATGGTTAGTAACCAAAAAAAAGTGCTTAGAACATTTTTTCTATCTGAAACCCATGCTACGGACTCAACATTTAAAGGGTGTAATGTAAACATGGCGGCGACAAATGCACTCTGCCAAATCGCCCCAGTCATACGAAAGAGAACCATAAATAGTAATAGAGAGTTCGTTATATGAAAAAACAAATTGGTTAGGAGATATCCTTTTGGATTCAATCCGTAAATTTCATAATCGATCATGTATGAAAGAGATGTTATTGGAACCCAAAGACCAAAGTGTGTTTTAGTAAATACCTTTATGATACTTTCGCTAGTTAATCCTGCTTGGACACTCAGGTTATTCGTTACGTATTTATCATCATCAAAATTAATAAATTTGTGATCTTGAACTTGAGCGTAAATACTAAATGTCGCTACTATAAGAAATATACAAATTAAAAACTTTGTCCGAGTGTCGTTCACAGTAGTACCTATAATGTTTTGAATTAATCCAAAAGATATCACAAGAAAAGATTCAGATTCAGTGAAATATAAACAGTTTAAGAGTTTAACCGAAAGAGCGTATTTGGTTTTTATACTCTAAAATAGACTAAAACCAATTAACAAACACCCTACAGAACAGTTCAAGTTTCTTAAAGAAAATTAAATTAGTACTTTAAAAGGGTTGGAAATGCTCTTCCAAAAAATTGTGAAGGGAGGACTACCTAGTCAAATAAAATCAACTGACGTAAGAAAACTTTTAGCTGTGTAATGGTCTACATATTTTAATGACTAAAACTAGATGAGCAAAGGTGAGTACTAGCATATGCAAGTGATTAAGATTAAGAGTCTACATAGAAATCTTTTTACTTGAATTCCTTTAAGCGGAGCAGATGAAATCTCAGAGTGTTAATGTTGTAAAAGAGAAAAACGTAAAAAAGTCCTTGAGCCCTATAAAAAATAATAATTATTTTGCACAAGGCTCAAGGGTTACTTATAGATCTAGATATTTAAAGCCGAGCTATTAAAAATATTGCTTTCACATTTATTCAGATTGTGACACCTACAATCAATTAAAACTACTGCTTGAGCCATTACAACAGGCTTAATTACAAACTTAGATAGCTCAGGTTATCCAGCTTATAGAGCCGAATTAATTACCGTGGGAACCATTGTTATGGCCCTACAAAACCAGGGCAACGATAGTCGCGGGCTGTCGGCGCTGCGTTACAACGTATGTCACTCATAGGTAAGGCAGAATCTACACCTTTATTCTGAGAACCGCTGGAGTTATAAGAGCCACCGCTATTCTGAGAACCGCTGGAGTTATAAGAGCCACCGCTATTCTGAGAACCGCTGGAGTTATAAGAGCCACCGCTATTCTGAGAACCGCTGGTGTTATAGCTCTGTGCTGATGCAGACGTAATCAAATATGAAATTGAAAATAATGAAAACATAATTAATGCTAATGACAAACGTGTAATACTTTTCATGAATTTTTCCTCTTTTTTTTATTATATGTTTCTAAATATACTTGTAAAATTTCAATATGTAAAAGGTCTTTTTTGTTCCCATCCTTTTTTGGGCTTTAAATAGTTTGTAAAACCCTTGATAAACGGCCAGTAACGGTCACGCCTTCATACTAATAAAATTTACCCATCACCATTACCATAACCAGTCAACACTCCTCATGCTTAGCCCTAGGTTCCTCTATCTCACGCAAGCATTCAACAAGCTAAACATTTCTCTGTCATCAGCATGAACTTAACGTTTCAATAGTTTTGTTAGTAGAGTGAATAGTAGTGAGTAACTTTTGGTAGGACTGAAGTTAACAACGAGAGAAATTTATGTTTACTAAAGGTAGGTAAAGTAAACTAAGAGCCTAAGTGACTTATAGTAGCCACTTAAGCTCTAGCAAACTTTCTTAATCGTAAGACCCAGCTTTATGAGCAAGGTGCTACTGTTAAACGTATTGGGCAATACGTCAGGAACTGGTGGAGATGGGTGAGAGCTGGGTGCAGATAAAGTGTTTTTTCGGAAGACCTCTTACTACCAGCTCTAGTTGATCAACATTAGTCCTCGCCAAGCATCTATATACAAACCACGTATAAGGATGATAACTAGCAGATGTTGCCGGTTTATCTCCCTGCACCTACACCCCGTCCCTTACCTCCTTCCGCCTCTCGGCTATCTGTTCTTAGTCGTCGACATGGGAGATTGACTCCCGCTCGTGTTTGCTGGTTGCGGGCTTGGGCTTTTTGCAGTTGCCGTTTTTTCATCGTCGTTCTTTGCGGATATCTTAGTACCTTGCTTAATGCGGCCCTGTTTCGCTCCGTGCGTCTGTCTGTTCCATACTTTCACCCTGCCGCCCTCATCCTCTCCCTTACCCTCTCCTACCGCCGCCTGGCCCCCGCCTGTGGCGCTCACTTGCGCCTGAGATATTGAAACTTGCAGGACTGTAAAAGCTAAGCCAACCATTATAAAACTAAATAAGTTTTTCATAAAATGTTCCATTTATAATTTTAGTAATTTACTTTATCAAAATATATTTTCGTATTTAGAAAGGCGTATTTTACTGTTACTTTTGGTATTATTACTATGTATTTATTTCCTTGGGTTGTCTCTAACTCATTAAAAGTCACTCTCCCTTCGGCAAAACTATTGATAAACCGCCAGTAACTCATCACATCAAAACACTAATAACCTTTACGCATTCACCATTGCCACAAGCAGTCAACACTCCTCATGCTTAGCTTCCCGTTCATCTATCTCACGGAGAAACATCGTTTCGATCTTCTCAAGCATTCAACAAGACTAGTTCCAGCATTCACATAAGGATGAACTTAAAGGGACTATAGTTTTATTAGTGGAGTGAGGACGAAAGAAAAAGTTAACCAAGGTTTAAACTGAAGTTTAACTTCTTCATGACTTCAAGCTGTCTCTTGGCTTCTGCAGGTTTACCATAGCGACCATAGGTGACATCTTTTCCTCTATCGTGACCTAAGATTTCTGCGGCTTGATCTCTTGGAACATCAGCTTGCTTTAATGCATTAGCAACTGTATGCCTGAAGCTATGGAATACTTTAAATTGTGAAGTGATTCCCAGCTTAAGTTTAAACTTACCGAACCACTTAGAGGGTGTCTGGCTATATGCATCTCTGGATCTTTGTAGTTCAGAGAATAACCGCTGCTCTTTTTAGCTCTTAGTTTATCTATATGGTTGAGTAGCCCTAACTTCTCTAGTTCAGGATGAACAGGTATGAAACGTTCAGCAGCTTTACTCTTGAGCTTCTTATCATGATCACTATTGATACTGATGACATTCACTCCATGCTCAACTTTAAAGTCTTCTACATATAGAGAACATAACTCTTCTATTCTCGCTCCTGTATATAGTCCTAAGAGAGGTAACCAGTAGTAGTAGGAGTGAAGGTATTCTTTATTCTTATGAATAGGACTAGAGAATATCTTTACCAAGTCTTCTTGATCAAAGACTTCTCGATACTGATCCTGTCTTTAAGTTTCAGGTAAAGACATTCCTTCAACTATGTTTCTTTCTATATAACCATTCTGAACTGACCACTTGAAGAGCTGACCTAATCTCCTTATATTTTTATTGATTGAGTTAACAGCCATAGGTTTTACATCAGGTAGAGCTAGAATTTCATCTATAGTCTTATCTCTGTATTTCTCTATCTTGTTCCTATTTGCTGGGAGCAGTCCTAAAGTTTCTTTGTATTGTCTAATAGCTTGATGATCATATTGGTTGATAGGAAGATCACTTGAGATTTCCATGAATAACTCAAAGACTGCTTCATTCTCTGATTTAGTCTTCTCTGTCCATCTACCAGCCTTAATAAACTCAGAGACAAACTTAGGTATTACCTTGGATAACTTTGGTTTATCCTTTTATTTGGTCTGTGTGGGTTTACTAGCAGTTGAGCTTGGGAAGTCATCTAAGGTCCGATTAGCATCTCTTGAGTAATCACCTACTGTTCTTTTTTCAACAGTATCAAGAATCTTTATATTAACTTTTAGTAGTTCTCGGCAAAGCTTCTTGTAATTCTCAGACTTCTTATCAGGTTTGACGTTTAGCTCTTTAAGGAAATCATCGACATGAGAGCTTATTCCTTCATAGTCGTTTACGACTAACTCTTCTTTAAGGTCAGACTTAATGAAACTTATAGTCTCAAGCTCATCATCTAAGTCATCAGGGTCAATACGACTAGCTGATACACGTCTTTCTTCATCGTCATTTAAAGATTGTCTTAGGTGTTGATCTAGGAGGGTCTGTACCTGTGCTTCTGAAAGGTTCATTATTATATGGGGCTCTTGTCTGACATTTTGGACAAACTCATTCACACTTGCAATTAGTCTATTAGCCTTTATCTTAGCTTTTCTGATATATCCAGTTTGAAGAGCATAGCGTAGCTCTCTTTTTTTGACAACTTCAGCTATATCAGGGGGAAGTATGTAACGGAAGTAGTAAAGACTCTTTATGGAGAAGATATAACGGGGGAGAGATTTATTCTTTTTAGCCACACTGATCTCCTGTGTTTGGACAAGTACTTGTTGCCAATTTTGGACAAGTCCTTAAACACAGAAGATTAATGCTAGCTAACTCTATTGTTTACAATGAGTTTGGTGGAGGCGGGGGGAATCGAACCCCCGTCCGAAAGGTTTCAAGCAAAGGCATCTACATGCTTATCCTTTGATTTAGATCTTACTCAGGTAAACTCCCAAGGCAGGATTAAGCCTGAGCCAGTTCCTAAAGAATCTCGTTCAGTCCGCCCGGAACATGCGGTCCAAACCAGTTCGCTGAGTGACGTCCGACCCACATCCCGCGAACATGGACACGGCGGACGGTAACCGTTTAAATTAAGCGGCTACAGCTACATCATAATCGTTAGCGATTATATAAACACCGTTTTTTAACGGGCCAACGGTATCCCGTGCATGCAACCTTTGTATCAGCTCTCCCGTCGAAACCAGATCGCCCCCAAAATTCAGGTATGTATTTACTACTATTAATGTACAGTATAACACCTTGGGATTCAATGGGGTTGGGTTTTGTTGCCCATAATCATCCTGGGAGTTTTATAAGCTCCTGAGCTATGGATACCTATTTGAAATAGCTTCTAAATTCGCAGTTTCCTTGCAAATATTAGACATTGGTTTTATCCTTTTTTAAAATTATGAATGGTCCTGAAAAAAAACTCACGATTCTTTCCCTGCAATACCATTGTTACCCTGATGAAGTGGGTGGTGCGTGGGGTTTGACATACCAAGTTAATAAACGTTTGGTTGCTGGAGGCCAGCAGGTTCATTTGATAACTTGTAAACCCTCAGAGTCGTTGCCGGACGATGAGGAGATTGACGGTGTTTTTTTCCACCGTATTTCCGTAAAGGACAGCAAGAGTGTTATTTCTTTATGGAGAGCGGTGCGAAGAAAAGTAAATCACATTTTAAAGTCTGAAAAAATTGATTTGGTGCACATCCATAATCCTCTGGTTGGATTTTTGGCTATTCTGCATCCACAATTGTGGAAGGTTCCAAAAGTCTGTCACTTTCATAGTTCCTGGTACGATGAAGAAAGAATTAATCAAATAGGCACCGAAACTTCAAAAATACCATGGCGGTTACAAATTCAGCTTCAGCTTATCCGGTTGATGGAGTGGGCTGGATACGCCGTGTCTCGAAACATTCTCTTCTTGAGTGAATATTCTAAAAACCGTTTTTTGAAATACTATCCATTCACTCCACCAAAATTGTGCGTGATTCCAGGCGGAGTGGATATCGAAGAATTTAAACCGCCAAACTCTGCGGAGGAGGTAAACTCTATCCGAGAAAAACTAAAACTGTCGGTAGATATTCCACTCTTGCTGACGGTTCGTCGGTTAGAGCAACGAATGGGATTGGAAAACCTGATCCGCGCGGTAGGAATTCTTCATCGTCAATGCCCTAACCTCAAGTTTCAAATGGTATTTACAGGCAAGGGAAGTTTGAAAGACCGACTGGAACAATTAATTTTGGAGCAAGAGGTTTCTCATTGCGTTCAGCTCGTCGGGCTGGTGCCGCGTGAAACGTTACCACTTTATTTTTGCTGTGCAGACTTATTTGTTTTGCCTACGCTTGCTATTGAAGGGTTTGGTCTAGTCACCGCTGAAGCTATGGCTAGTGGGCTACCAGTGATGGGGACTCCTGTAGGTGCTACTGTGGAAATTTTAAAACAGGTAGATGAGAGACTTCTGTTTCAAAATACATCCCCAGAGGCGTTGGCTGAGGGAATAGAAACTTTTTTAAAAGCTCCAGAAAATTTCCGAAAAATGAGATCCAAATGCCGGGATTTAGCTCAAACTCAGTATTCCTGGGGGACAGTAGTAAAAAAAATTCATCAGGAATTTATAAAAGCACTGGACTGATATTGGCTCCCCAAAATACCGTACATTTATAGGAACAAACAACTCCATGAACCCCAGCCTTTTATTTCCGAGATTAATTTTGATAGCCTTGATTGGGCTGGTTTATAGCAACACGCTTCTAAACTCTTTCCACTTTGATGACCTCCCTTCTATTTTGGAAAAACCTTGGATTCGAGGATTAGACAAAATCCCTCAATTCTTGAACAAGGATAGTCTATTTCAGCGTCCACTGGTTATTCTCAGCTTTAATATAAATTATGCGATCAGCGAATTTGAGGTATGGAGCTATCATCTGTTTAATATTTTGCTTCATGCTCTAGCTACATTGCTGGTGTACCAGCTGGCACGAAAAGTTCTAAATTTTCTAGAGGACTTTTCATCGCAAAAAGGTTTTGCTGTTCTACCATTTTTTGCGGCAATGGTTTTTGCCTTGCACCCGCTCAACACACAGTCTATCACCTATATTTCAAGCCGTTCATCGATAATGGTCACTGTGTGTTATCTGAGTGCACTGATTCTATTTTTTGATGGATTTAAAAAGTGGAAGCAAACCGGTCAGAAAGGGTGGCCCTATTTTATAGGTTCTGGTTATTTCTTTTTTTTGGGAGGGCTAACAAAAGAAATTATTATTACGTTTCCGGCCATGCTGTTTATCTTCCACTTTTATTTTATTTCGCGCGAGACACCGAAAGTCTGGGTTGCGACTTATGCTAAATGGATTTCCCTTCTGGTAATTCCCCTTCTCACGTTCGTGGGTTACAAGCAGTTTTCGGCAGGGGGGCTACTATCTGTTTCTGCTGCCTACCTCAAGCCAGGCACCTGGTTTTTAACGCAAACCTCTGTAGTTCCTTTTGAGTATTTCAGAAAAATGTTGTTTCCGTTCAATATGAATATTGACATTGATTTCCCTGTCCTGAGTAACTGGTCGCAACCGACTCACTGGCTGGGAATGGTTACATTGATAGCTTTCATATTCTTATGGATTAGAATATCTACCCACGTTTCTGAAACCGCAGAAATTGGAAGACGATTTTCAGGGTTTGGAATGGCTTGGATATTACTCACTCTATTGCCCACATCTAGTTTTATTCCTTTGTTGGATGTGGCGGTAGAGCATAGAACCTATTTACCTATGGTTGGATTAGTATTTTTAATGGCAGGAGGTTTTAGCTGTTTGCGGGAGTATTTGCTAGAAACAAAGCTGATTAATTATTGTGTGGTGCTAATCATGATTTTCTTTTCTCTGGGGGTGATGGTTCGAAATGGAGACTGGAAGGATGAAGTGACCTTGTGGAGTGATGCGAAAAAGAAATCTCCCAATCTGGTTCGTCCCTATAATAATGTCGGCGAAGCTTATGACAAACTAGGGCAATATGATGAAGCCATCGCTGAGTTCGAAGGGGCATTAAAATTAAACCCAAATTATTTTTTTGGTCTGAATAACCTGGGAAATATCTATGGTAAGCAAAGAAAACTACCGGAGGCGATTGATTTTTTTAAAAGAGCATTGAAGCAAAATCCGGATTACGGTCCGGCGCATTATAATCTTGCCAAGGCATTTGATCTTACTGGAAAGCGTCAGGAGGCAGCAGAGTCTTATCGCAAGGCCATAAAATCAAACCCCTATTTTGAGCAGGCTTTTTATAACTTGGCCTTTCTGGCGATGAAGCTCAGCCTGTTTGATGAAGCCCTTGAGAATTTTGAAAAATTTTTATCCATGCAACCCAATCATTCGAAAGCTCATTTTGGTGCGGGCAATGCTTTGATGATGAAAGGGCAGTTGGATTTGGCTCTGACAGAGTATCGAAAGTCGGCCCAGTTGGACCCTTCATTCGCATTTCCATATTTGAATATTGCCAATATTCAAATGCAGACTAAAAATATTCCGGCAGCTATTGAAAATTTTGAAAAGGCTCTCAGCATCAACCCGGCTATGCCAGCTGTCCATTTGAGTCTGGGGGTGGTTTATCACCAGTTCCAGGGAAATAAGGAAAAAGCCTTGGAGCACTTGAAAGAATCACTCCGTCTGGCCCCAAAACAACAGAGAGCAGAATCTACCCAGTCCCTGATTCAGGAGTTGGAGAACAAGCAACCGACCTAAGGAAATAGGATGCGGTTTCGGACCATATGTGGGATGCCAAAACGCATATGAAACAATTCAACTTTGACATCCTTTCCACCCGCCTGCGGACAACTTTCATAGTTCGTTGAAAAATAGGTGCTTTCTGCGATTAGGTACTTGCTGAACGTTTGCGTTTCTGTTGAGAGGTCTTCAACAGGCAAGTAATCCTCCAGCTTGTCATCCCAGTTTCGAATTGCCAGCAGGAAATAGTC
>CAJQRI010000019.1 GCA_905612265.1 uncultured Nitrospinota bacterium
TGACTGTACCTCTTTTATAGTGTTCTCACTGGCTTCGCCCGAACTATGATAAAGCAGGGCAATATTGAATCCCTTGCGGGCTAGATGCAGGGCCATCGCCTGCCCGATTCGAATCGCTCCTCCTGTCACAATAGCTGTTGGCACTTTTGATCCTCACAAATCGCTTATGATATACTCACCCGCTAATCATCAATTTACCATAAACGGGGTTCTGCAATTATAGAAACCGATTCTTTATAGACCCGAGATATTTTTAGGAAAGAGGAGTGATTAAAAATGAGTGAGAAAAAATGCGTGAACATCGCCGTGCTAACGGTTTCTGATACCCGCACCGAAGCGGATGATAAATCCGGCCAGACTTTAGTCGATCGAATCCAAGGAGCCGGGCACCATCTCGTGGAAAAGAAAATTATCAAAGATGAAGTAGACCTGCTTCAGGAGCAATTGAAGGAATGGATAGCCAGTCCCGATATCGATGCAGTGATCGCTACAGGGGGAACAGGTGTGACAGGGCGCGATATCACTCCCGAAGCTTTTGAGGCACTGTATGAAAAATCCATTCCTGGATTTGGTGAGCTATTCCGCATGTTGAGTTATGAAAGCATCCGCACATCTAGCCTGCAATCACGTTGCACAGCCGGGGTTGCCAACGGCACCTTTTTGTTTGCCTTGCCGGGCTCAACCGGGGCCTGCAAAGACGGGTGGGACCAAATCCTTGTCCACCAGTTGGACAGCACTCACAAACCCTGCAATCTGGTAGAACTGATGCCACGCCTCCTCGAAAAATAACAACTCGGCGCGCTTCTAGCCGCAGGGGCGGATTGCAATAGCTCTTACCGAGGGGGAAATAGTTTTCGCGGTTTGAAGGGAGAACTTCATGGCCCCTCTTCCCCGAAGAGGGGCTGGGGTGATTTGCAGTCAGGAGTTTTGTATAAATCGTCCCCGGTCGTTGACCAGTGTAATGATTTGGGTCTTTCATTGACTTAGTTATTATTGTTATTCTTAGTATCAGGTTTCATCCCCTATATAAACTCCAGGAGATCAAAATGAAAAAGATGTTTTTTGCAGCTCTATTGCTCGTTATAGGAATGTTGTTTTCTTCTACCGCCATAGCCCACGAAGGTGAGGATCATGATGAAAAAGTGTATGAAGAGGGCAGTGGTGGTGCCGCCAAGCATATGGGTAACAAAGCTAGTGGAATGGATCATGAATACAAAGAAAGCGGCGAGCATTCCAAAGAACATTATGAAAAGAAGTACGGAAAATATGAGCATGAGAAAAAAGAGGGAATGGAAGAAGGTAGCGGCATGAAAGAAGATGCCCACAAAATGCAGAAACAGGCACATGAACCCAAAGAAGAAGGTTCAAAAATGTAACCCGCCACGTGGGTGCGAAATTAGAACCCTCTCCTAAACAGGAGGGGGTTTTTTGTTTTTTCGTCTCTTTGATTTTAGGTTCGTTGCGAACTCGCCTCAATGATCGGGTTAAAACAAAAAATGAGATTAATAAGTAAACTTTAAAGTGACCACCCCTACCCTTATAGGGAGCAGTTCACCCTATCTTTTATCCGTGTCCATCTGTATTTGTGAAACCCCCAACATTAATATCATGCCGCATAAGGGTACATCTGTGGTTAATCGATCTTGGAGTATTTAATCGGGTCTTCGACGCCAGCTTCTTGAAATCCTTTCAGGCGTAGTTGGCAGCTGTCGCATGCACCGCAGGAAATTCCTCCCCCTGCCGGATTATAACAACTGTGGGTCATGGCATAATCAACCCCCAGATCCAAGCCTTTCTGAATAATTTTGGCTTTGCTCAATTCGATCAGGGGAGTATGAATTTTTAAAGACTCTTTTCCTTCCACGCCAGCTTTGGTGGCTAGGTTGGCGAGGGTTTCAAATGCAGCTATAAATTCGGGCCGGCAATCGGGATAGCCGCTATAATCAACAGCGTTGACTCCGATAAAAATATCGTTGGCTTCTTTCACTTCTGCGTATGCCAGACAGAATGACAGGAAAATGGTATTGCGCGCCGGAACATAGGTGATGGGAATTTCTGTGGACATTTCCCCTTGGTTTCGGTCAGTCGGAACATCGATGGAGTCGGTCAAAGCCGAGCCGCCGAATTGCCTGAGATCGATTTTGACGATCTGATGGTCCATTGCTCCGAAGTGCCCAGCGATGTCCCGAGCCCGGTCCAGCTCGACGCGATGCCGCTGACCGTAGTCGAAGGTGAGGCATAAGAGGTCAAACCCTGCTTGTTGAGCCAAGGCCAGGGTTGTAGTGGAATCGAGCCCGCCGCTTAATAAAACTACTGATTTCATAGGATTTCCGGGTTTTTTGCGGTTGCACCACGCATGCTAAAGGTTTAATCTAATCAGCTTGCGCATTGCGGATTGTTATTATATACTAATCCGCTTACAATTAAAGTCGATAGTCCCCTTAAAATTAAAGGGTTTAGCCCAATTTTTCATGTTCGATAATTTATCCGATCGCCTTGGAGCGATCTACAAAAAATTAAAAGGCCGCGGAGTCCTGAAGGAAACCGATGTCGATGAGGCTCTGCGTGAAATTCGGGTCGCGTTGATCGAGGCAGATGTTAGCCTACCGGTTGTCAAAGATTTCATTGCCGAAGTCCGTGTTCAAGCCGTCGGTCAGGAAGTTTTAAAAAGCCTGACACCGGGGCATCAGATGGTCAAAATCGTCAACGATCACTTGACGCATTTGCTGGGCGAAGAGTTTATTGATATTGCAATTGCCTCAAAGCCGCCGACTATTATTTTGATGGCAGGACTTCAAGGTTCAGGCAAAACCACTACGGTTGGTAAACTGGCCAAGCGGTTTAAAGAAAAAGGAAAGAGCTGTCTTCTTGTCCCTGCGGATGTTTACCGTCCGGCGGCAATAGAACAGTTGAATATTTTAGGACGGGACCTCGATGTGCCGGTGTATGACGCCGGGGAAGAGAAAGACCCAATAGCGATTTGTAAAAATTCGCTGGATGAAGCCGTCAACAGAATGAGTCAGATAGTGATCATCGATACTGCAGGTCGTCAGCAGGTTGATGAAGCTCTGATGGAAGAATTAAAGCAGATCAAGAAAACGGTTCAGCCGCACGAAGTGTTGTTTGTGGCAGACGCGATGATGGGTCAACAGTCTGCCGATATCGCCAAGACATTCAATGATGCTATCGGGATCGATGGCGTGGTCTTGACTAAGATGGACGGTGATGCGCGCGGCGGTGCGGCGTTTTCCATCAGAAGGGTGACCGGCAAACCCATTCGCTTTATAGGAATAGGAGAAAAACTCGATGCGTTAGAGCCGTTTCATCCTGCCCGAATTGTTTCTCGTATTCTCGGTATGGGCGATGTCATGTCCCTTGTCGAAAAGGCAGAGCAGAATTTCGAGCAGGAAGAGCAGGAGAAGTTACAGAAAAAACTCAAGAGTAACGCGTTTACCTTGGAAGATTTTCGCGATCAGTTGAAGCAGGTGCAGAAAATGGGGTCGATGGAGCAGTTGTTGGGCATGATCCCCGGCGCTGGAAAACTGACGAAAGGTTTGAAAATAGATAACAGTGCCTTTGTTCAGGTTGAAGCTATTATTAGTTCCATGACTTCGAGGGAACGTGAAAAGCACAACATCATCAATGCCAGCAGAAAACGCCGGATTGCTCAAGGCAGTGGTACTCGCGTGAATGATGTGAATAAGCTGTTGAAGCAGTTTGCGCAAATGCAAAAGATGATGAAAAAGGTTGCTCGTGGCGGCGGGATGAACTTCGGCAGTCTGATGGGCGGACGCGGTATGCCGGGTAGGCCTTTCTAAATAAATTTCATTGAGTGAATGAATACGGTTTATTGAACCGCAGGTCTTGCGGGCCAGTCCCGAACAGCGTGACGCTGGACTATATAAGTAATAGTTTTCTTGTGCATTAATTAATGACGGGTGTTTACGTCATACATACCGGGCTAAGCCCGTAACTTAGGAGAAAGTACATTGGCAGTTGTAATTCGATTAACTCGACGAGGAGCAAAAAAGAAACCCTTTTACCGGATTGTGGCGGCAGATTCTAGAATGCCAAGAGATGGTAGGTTTCTTGAAATTCTAGGAACCTACGATCCTCTTAATGATGAGGAGGGTTGTAAGGTTGATGCGGATAAAGCTATGGCTTGGATCAAGAAGGGTGCTAAGCCCAGCAAAACTGTAGGGACCCTCTTCAAAAAGGCTGGGGTAGGGGCTTAGCCCATTCATTTTGCAAAACCGCGATTTTCACAACTGCGCGAACTGGGATAATAAGTTTGTGTTGCTCCTCCTCATACTGAGGTTAGTTTCCTATGGACTAGGAGGTAATTGTGAAAGGTCTAACCTTGATGATTGCGAAGTCGTTGGTGGACAAGCCTGATGAAGTGGTTTTGCAAGAAGTGATAGGCGAAAAAACAACGGTATTGGAACTGAGAGTTGCGAAAGAAGATTTAGGGAAGGTCATTGGCAAGCAGGGGAAAACCGATAGGGCTATGCGCACTATCCTGAATGCGACAGCGACTAAATTGAAAAAACGGGCTGTGTTGGAAATTATTGAATGATATGGATTGGATTTCGTTTGGCAAGGTTGGTCGCACCCATGGTCTGAAAGGCGAGTTGAAGTATTTCCCGAATGACCCTGAAGAGGTTGACTCTTTACGCGGGCAGATTGTGCGGCTGAAAGAAAAGGAAGTTAAGGTTCAATCGATTCGCGGTGCCAACGTCCCCTTCATTGTTAAATTAGAAGGCATCGATGACATTGACTCGGCAAAACTTCTGACCGGGACCGAAGTATTTGCTAAACGTGAGCATCTCAAACTTCTGGCGGAAGGCGAGTATTACCGCTTCGAGATTGAAGGGCTTGCGGTCTTCGATGAAGAGGGCCAACCCTATGGGATCATTGAAGAGGTTGTCCCCACGGGGAGCAACGATATATATGTAGTGCGAAACGGGGATCAGGAATGGATGCTCCCTATGATCGATACGGTGGTCAAGTCCATCGATCTGGAACAGAAAAAACTGATTTTTCATCGTATTGAGGGTTTGATTGAGGACACTCCGGTTTGACATTGTCAGTATTTTTCCCGGGATGTTTGCCTCTCCTTTTGGGGACAGTATTATCCAACGGGCTTGCGAAGCAGGACTGCTAGATATTAACGTTCATGATTTGCGTGACTACAGTCTGAATAAGCACAGGAAGGTGGATGACTCCCCTTTTGGAGGTGGAGTGGGCATGGTCATGAATGTCGAGCCCATCGCCCGTGCTATTACTGCGGTCAAAAAGGAAGTTCCCGAAACTCGGACGATATTATTATCCCCCGGAGGTAGACCTTTCGATCAGGAAAAAGCCTGGGAGCTCTCAAGCTTACCGAGCCTGACTCTGATATGCGGTCGTTATGAGGGCATTGACGAGCGGATTCGTCTGCATTATGTCGATGAGGAAATTTCCATAGGGGATTATGTTTTAACTGGCGGAGAACTTCCGGCTATGGTTCTCGTTGAAGCAATATCAAGGTTGTTGCCGGGGGTGCTGGGCGACCCGGAATCGGTGGTAGAAGAATCTTTCCACGACGATTTGCTGGAATACCCGCAATACACTCGACCTCGGGATTATGAAGGACTCAAGGTTCCAGAAATTTTGGTTTCTGGCGACCCGAAAAAAATACGCGACTGGCAAAAAGCGGAAGCGCTAAAAAAAACCGCGCAGGTTCGGCCCGACTTGCTCGAAAAAAATAAACGGGTTTGAAACAGGTTGGCTTTGGATAAGGCGCAATATTCGAATATTCATTTGGCGCTGGTCCATTTTCCTGTCTACAACAAGACTGGGGAAGTAGTGGTATCATCCGTCACCACTTTGGATGTGCATGACATTTCTCGTGTCTGCCGGACATATGGAGTGGGTACTTTTTATGTGGTCACGCCTCTAAAGACTCAGCAGGAACTGGTCGAGAGGTTGATCGGGCATTGGCTGAAAGGGCATGGGGCGGAGTACAACCCGACCCGAAAGGAAGCCCTGTTGAAAACCCGGGTTATAAAAAGCCTGGATGATGCTGTGACCGATGTGACTGAACAGTGCGGGGAAAAACCCTGTGTAGTGGTCACCGGTGCAAAACAGCAGCCGAACAGCATTGGATATGGAAATTTTAGAGAACAATTGCAAAAGGGTGGCCCCGTGCTTCTGGTTTTTGGTACTGGCTGGGGACTGGAAAAACATCTGACCCGCAATGCTGACCATGTGTTAGAACCCATCGAAGGTAATAGTGGTTTCAATCACCTGCCGGTAAGAGGAGCGGTAGCAATTATATTGGACCGCCTATTAGGCAGGTCTTGATAAAGAATTTTAAACTGAATCGAAAATCATCAATTAGTTAATATATAGATACCCAAGGAGAGAGGTTCATGAATTTAGTAGACCAGGTTGAAGCAAAAGAAATGAAGAAGGAAGTTTCCGATGTTCATATAGGCGACACAGTCAAGGTCCATATGCGCATCGTTGAGGGTGAGAAAGAACGTATCCAGGTCATTGAAGGTGTGGTCATCAAAATGCGGGGGGGTGGATCTCGCAAGACTCTGACCGTTCGCAAAATTTCCTTTGGTATTGGAGTGGAACGCATATTCCCGTTTCATTCCCCCAGAGTCGAAAAAATTGAGATCGTCCGACGTGCCAAGGTCCGTCAGGCAAAACTATATTACCTACGCGAATTGCGTGGCAAAGCGGCTCGCCTGAAAGAGCTCAAGACACCGAGGCCTACGACTAAAGTGAAAAAGGTCAAGACCCGCGGGAAAAAAGCGAAAGCCGCAAAAGCTGCCGCTAAAAATGACTAATCATCTTAAAGTGTTCATGTAATAGAGTTGCAAAGAGTGTCGCCTCTTCTCCACCCTCTCTCCTTTTAAAAGGAGAGAGGGTTTTCTTGTTCCTCAGGCTTTATTGGCATCCTGATGATTTCTCAGCGATGGTGGCGTGATATCTCAAACCGCGCACAGAAAGAGTGATCAAGCCTTTTTTCTGCGCGGTGCCACCTCTTGTTTAAAGCTCTCCACATTGAATAGATGCATCCGCGCCATGGCAGAAAATTTGGAATACAGAGCATGGACGAAGAATCATAAATTCGATCCCTTGAGAGGATTCTCTGGATGTTACAGATTTGGCAGAAAAAATTGCCAATATTCCTCAATCCCATTAAGACGGCAGTAAGGGTGAGAATATTGGTCGCTACGTTACTGAAATTTTAGCACCAAGGGAGGTCGGAATAACTGCATAAAAATAGAAATGTTGAAAGGTGCCAACCCTTCTAAAGAATGGGAAGAAACCTGGTCTGATTTCATTGCCGTTGCCATTCCCGACTGCCACTAGTATGCATATTGCAGGGCTATTTATTTTTGTTTGTAGAAACCATTATTAAAGCACTCTCCATCAAGGAAAAGGGAGCGAAATGTTCCTTCATCCCTGGAGGGAGAAGTTTAGGATGAGGGGGGATTCAATAGGCCTAACATCATTTTACTTGGGACACTTTGCTAAACTTATGGCGACAAAGTCTCAACAGAAATGCCGGGAACAGGCTTGGGTTTTTCGGGTTCGTTATTATCTGTTTTCTCTGCCGGCAGGTTAAATGTTTCGCCTAGCCCGCGTTGTAGTTTGACATTCTGGTACTTATATTTAGCGCGGGAAAAATAGGTTTTCAATCCGGCAATACGGGTTTTGTCGGTAGGGTGGGTGGAGGCCCATTCTGGAGGCCCCTTATCTCCCTTGGCTTGGCTGAACCGTTTCCAGAACCGGATAGCTTCTTCTGGATCGTATCCGGCTTTAGCCATATAGACTAGTCCAATCTGGTCGGCTTCCCCTTCATCTCCACGGCTGAAAGGAAGAGTGATGCCATACATAATGCCCAGCCCTAAAGCACCCATAATAATACGTCTCTGAGTATTGTTTCGCAGGCTGATGCTGGCACCTATCATGGCTCCGCTGAGAAGCATTTGTTGCGACATTCTTTGAGCTCCATGCCGGGCAATCACATGGGCGATTTCGTGACTCAATACGGTAGCCAGCCCCGCTTCATTTTCACAAATGCGTAGCATGCCTGTATAAACCGCAACCTTCCCACCGGGCAGGGCGAAAGCATTTTTCTCTTCGGACTCGATCAACCGGAACTCCCATTCCAGTTTGGGCATGTCACTTACCTCTGCGATTCGCTGACCCACACTCCGAAGCACTTGGTTCAGATGTGTGTTTATAGAATCCCTCTGGTTTTTAAGGGTTTGCTGGTAAGCCTGTTTGCCCAATGCAATTTCCTGCGAAAGGGGAATGAGAATCAGAGCTTGCCGATCTGAAATCGGTGTGGTGGCACAGGCGGTCAAAAGAAAAACCACAAAAATAATTTTTAAAGAATATTGCATAAATTAACTATAGAAGAACTTGGTGTGGTTTTCAATAGCACTCCGGTTGGGAATGTCTTATGCTTTGCCGATGAAACGGGATTTGTGGAACTATGAAATAAATGCGCGTGATCAGGGTTATCAGTTTGTTGCCGGAGTGGATGAGGCTGGGCGGGGTCCTTTAGCAGGACCTGTGGTTGCCGCCGCAGTAGTATTGCCTATGGATGTGTTTCTTGAGGGTCTGGACGATTCCAAAAAAATTTCTCCTGCGAAACGTGACGAGCTGTTCCCAAAAATACAAAAGATGGTTCATGGAATAGCCGTGGTAAGCACGAAAGTGATTGACGAAATTAACATTCTCCAAGCGGCGCGGTTGGCAATGAAACAGGCGGTGGAAAAATTATCATCAGACCCCGATCTGCTTCTCATTGATGGTAACCAGAAGATAGATTCGTCTATCGAGCAGTGGGTGATTGTGAAAGGAGACGCGAAAAGTTACTCCATAGCTGCTGCATCCGTATTAGCAAAAGTCACCCGTGATCGTATTATGGAAGGCTATCATCATCTCTACCCGCAATATGAATTTGATCGACATAAAGGCTATGGGACGAAATTGCATCGGGACTTGATTGCCGAGCATGGTCCTAGTCCTATCCATCGCCGAACCTTCAGAGGCGTCACTCAATATCTTAATCGTTAACACTTATGGTTTCTTTATCAAATAAAAAATGGTGTTTAGCTGAACCGTCTTTAGAAACGGTGTCTTTGTTAGAACGTCAACTCCAGTTACCTACGGCGTTGGCAACGATTCTTACTAATCGAGGAGTGACATCTGAGGAAACGGCCAAAGATTTTATAGAAGCAGATTTTGCTCGCCTACACGATCCATTTTTGATGAATGGAATGCGCGAAGCTGTTGACAGGGTGATTCAGGCATTGGAGAAAAAAGAAGCCATTACTGTATTCTGTGATTACGATGTAGATGGTGTCACCTCTGCCGCTTTTCTCACGCATTTTTTCCGCGACTTGAATTGTCCAGTAGAGGCCTATTTACCAGAACGGCAGTCGGAGGGTTATGGCCTTAATTCCGCCGCTGTGCGCAAAATACGCGAAGGCGGGGCGAGGCTAATGATCACCGCCGATTGCGGCATTACTGGTGTTAAAGAGGTAGAGCTGGCGAATGAAATTGGACTGGATGTTATTGTGACCGACCACCACCAAGTGGGGGAAGAAGGTCTGCCACCGGCCATTGCCGTGCTCAACCCGCATAGAGCCGACTGTGATTACCCTTATCGCTTTTTAAGCGGAGTGGGGCTCGCATTCAAACTAGCTATCGCAGTGCGAAACGGATTACATTCGGCAGGCTGGCCCAAGGAACGTCTGCCAAATTTAAAACGACATTTAGATTTGTTTGCTCTAGGTACCATTGCCGATGTCGCTCCGCTAACCGGTGAGAATCATATTCTGGCTCTGCATGGACTCGAAATGTTGTCCGTCAGCGCAAAACCCGGGTTGGTGGCTTTAAAAGAAACCGCAGGCATTATAGGGAATGTCGATGCGCGTTCTGTCGGTTTTGGTCTCGGTCCCAGACTCAATGCTGCAGGCAGACTGGGTCGGGCCGATAGCGGCCTACATCTGTTGACATCGACAAATCTAAAAGAAGCCAAAGTTCTGGCGCAGGAATTGGAAGCTACCAACAACGAGCGAAAAGAAATTCAAGAAGAAACCGTGGCAGAAGCTGAGTCTATGTTCCGAGATGAAATCGACATTCAAGAAGATCGAGTGATCGTGCTGGCATCTGAAATATTTCATCCCGGAGTGATCGGAATTGCCGCGTCTCGTCTGGTCGAAAAATATCAACGTCCTACTGTCCTCATCGCTCTAGAGGGAGGGGAGGGAAAAGGGTCTGGACGCAGTATCCCAAAGTTTAATCTGTTTCGTGCATTCACTGATTGTGGTGAGCACCTCGTACAGTTTGGCGGACATGCCTACGCCGCGGGACTCACCATTAAAGAGGAACAGGTAGAAGGTTTCCGTAATGCCATGAACGAGGTGGGGCATAAGTATTTAACTGAAGAAGATTTGATTCCTGAGGTACGCGTGGATTCTGTTCTGAGGCTGGAAAAAATTGACCGATCTTTTTACAACCGGATGGCTTTGCTTGAGCCGTTTGGAGCTGAGAACCCTGTGCCTTGTTTTTTGTCGAAGGCCGTGAAACTTCAGGAAGTGAAATTAATTGGTAAGGAAAAAAATCATATCCGGTTCCGGGCAAAACAAGGGAAAAGCCAGGTTGAAGGGGTGGGTTTTGGTTTAGCCGAGGTGCTGGAGTCAGTCGATGTAACCACGGAACTTTTTGACATTGCCTATGAATTCAATCTCAACACTTGGAACGGCAGAGAAAAACTGGAGATTAAATTGGTAGATATTCGTATAGCAGAAAAACCTTAGTGGTCACTCCACTCGCACGGCTTCTTTCGGGTTGAGATTGGCTGCCAGTCGGGCGGGGTAAAGTCCGGACAGTATCGAAACTCCCCAGAACATCGTCACCATGACCAGAATGAAGAGGTAAGGGAAATGGACCTGAATGGTCCATCCAAAAGATTGTTTGTTGATCACGAAGATCAGGATATATGAAACAATTACCCCCGCTATAAACCCCATTACCGAACCGATCAGCCCCAGTATTCCAGCTTCGATCAAGACCATACGTTTAACCTGCCCTTTGAATGCGCCGATGAACCTTAAAATTCCTATCTCCCTTTTGCGTTCTAAAATCAGCGATACCAATGTATTGAAAAGCCCCAGCACTGCCACCAGTATGGCTATTATTTCCAGAGAATAGGTGATGGCAAAAGTTTTGTCGAACACTTCCAGCACCTGTTGTTTTAATTCGGAATTGGAACGGATGATGAGCCGGTGGTCTTTTAAAGTTTTAAGAATTTCTTTGCGTATGAAGTTCAATTGGGTTTTGTCTTCAAGATAAATAACAAAGCTGTTGATCTCTGTTTCTTCGTAATAGTTTAAAAATGTGGTGCGATCAAGAATAATGTATCCACGTTCGCGGGAATAATCGAAATAGATAGCAGCAACTTCCATTTGGGCTGGACCGTTGGGAGTTTGCAGTTCGATATTGTTTCCAATACTCACTTTGTGTTTGAGAGAGAAGGCTTCAGAAATCATAGCTCTATTCTGGTTGACCATAACTTGAGCAAGCTCTTGCGCTGGTGGACCAGTTTTGATAACCAGGTTGCCGTATTGAGAGAGCACGGAAAAATCACCCGTTGCCAGTACAACAGGAAGGTCGTTGTGAGTGATGTCGAGGGCACGGAATTGATCAACTGCGGCAATGCCTTTAAGGGATTTCAGTCTCTCTACCGACTCTGATGGCAGGGTATGTTGGTAGTCGATATCTCTTCCTCCTGCTACACGGACAAACAGGTCGGCTCGTAATGTCTGGTCGATCCACACGATCACGGTTTGGCGAAAGCTATGCACCATGATCGACATGCTGATGACCATCATGAACGCGATAGCCAGTGACGAGATGGCAAGAGCGTTACGCCCTACATTTTGTGAAAGGTTCATGCAGGCTAGAAGTCCTTCACCGCCAAACCGGTTTTTAAATAAGAAATGCAGTCGGTCACGAGTCCAGAGTAAAACTGCGGGTGTTAACAAGGAAAGACTGAGGATGATTAAAAAGACTGAGAAAAACCCAAAATAAGGGAAGTTGTTAATGGGTGGCAGTTGCGTGCAGAGCGCAGAGAGCAGAACCACGATCAGGGCGGTTGTGTTTAAGCCCCGGCTTCCGCGAAACAGTTTGAGATCATAACTACCACGCCGCATGACCGTGGTAGGAGGGGTAGTGGCTGCGTCCCAGGCGGGGATGAGAGCAGATATAAGGCTGAGCACGACACCTAAAATAAAATAGGGACCCATCTTGCTCCACTGAAAATCCACTTCTGTGACATAGCTTGGCGCGTAAAGGTTGTTGACGGTGAGAGAAACAGCATCCAAAGAAAACTGAGCGAAAAAATATCCCAACCCGATTCCTAATACAGAGCCGATAGCACCGATGACTCCGGCTTCCAGAAAAAAGATCAATGCGATTAAGGCAGGTGTGGCGCCAATTGCGCGCAGGGTGCCGATCTCAACTCTTCGACGCACTACCGAAAGGGCGATCATGTTGTAGATCAGGTAGAGGGCGACCAGTAGAGCTACAAAACTTAAGGCCGTCAGGTTATATTGAAATGCCTGCAACATTTTTCCAATCTGACGGTTCTTACGTTGTGGGCGCTCAACTTTCATATGTCCGGGAATCAGGGCGGAGATTTTTTCCTGCATCGATTCGAAGTCGACTGAGTTTAGAAACTGGATGTCGATGCGATCCAATCGACCTATTTTGTCAAACGCATTTTGTGCCGCCGCGATATCCATTAGGGCGAAATTCCCGTTCAAGGCTTTAGCGATTCCTTTGTCTTCAAGTATCGCATTGACGTTGAGAGTTTTAACTTGTCCCTTTATCAGGAATTCGATGGTATCGCCGGGTTCAAAGTGGGTACCCGGCACGAATTTTTCAGGAAGAATAACTCCTGCTGGATCCATTATGAGCGGAATCAATCCTTTCAGGTCTTTCTCTATAGTTTTGATAGAAAAGTCGCGGATGCCATTGTCCTGCAAAAGGTCGGTGCCGATGATCTCTACCACCTCGCCACTGGTCGACTCAACTCCATAACCCTCAATAACCGGGTAGGCTTTGATCTCATCTCTGAGCGTGTGGAGTTTTTCAAAAACCACTTCATCGAAAGCGATACCTTCAACCCGAATGACCGCATCGGCTCTACCTAAAACTAGGTCCACACTTTCGGTGAAAGACATCATGGTTTGCTGATTGGCTAGCCGGATGCTGAGGAACACGGCAACTCCCACTGCCACGCCAAGGATGGTGATGGCAGTGCGAAACGGGTCTCGCAGTAAAGGACGCAGGATGAGTGCGGTGAACAGGTCTTTAAAATAAAGCAGAAAGCTCATGTTATCTGATCGGTCAGTTTACCATCGCGAATTTCGAAATGGCGATTTCCGATGGCTGCGACCTGTGGGTTGTGAGTGACCATGACCACAGTTGTTTTAAAATCGGTGGCGGCCTTTCGCATGAGGCCGATGATTTTCAGTCCGTTTTCCGAGTCGAGATTTCCGGTGGGTTCATCGGCAAGCAGGATGACGGGTTGATGAACCAAGGCACGGGCAATGGCGACGCGTTGCATCTCTCCTCCCGAAAGTTCAGCAGGGAAAGAATTGGCCCGGTGCCAGAGTCCGACATAATCGAGCAGCGTTTTAATGCGCTCGCTATCGGTTCGGGATGAATGCGCCAGCAGAAGCGGCAGTTCTACATTTTCCATCACCGTGAGGGTTGGCATGAGATTGAAAAACTGGAACACGAAACCGATTTCATTACGGCGCAGCAAAGTCAGCTCATGATCGGAAAAATCGGATACCTTGCGACCGTTGAGGATGATTTGACCCTTGTCGGGTAGATCGAGCCCTGCCAGCAGGTTAAGCAAAGTGGTTTTTCCTCCGCCACTGGGGCCCATGATGGTGACAAAGTCTCCGGCATCAAGGCTCAGGTTCACCGCCTCCAATGCGGTCACCGGTTGCGATCCACTTTGGTAGGACTTGTACACGTCTATGAATTGAATGATTGGTGTGGTCATGAGTTGACATGATATTTGAAATACTGTTCAGTCCAATATAACGCGTAGAGCCTCAGCAAACAATGAAGCATATCCTTTTCTTGTGCTCAAATTCTGTTGGCGGTTAATAGGGTTATAGCTTATTGCTTCCAAGGCGAGTGGAGCGTTGATCCTGTCGGGAGAATATGCTATGGATGGGCATGTAAATCCTTCAAAGTGAAGAAGTAGTTTTTATAGTGGAGTTATGGTATGGCGATAGCGCAAAAAATCACCGGATTCATGGAAAATTCTTCTTGGATTCGTAAAATGTTTGAGGAAGGAATTCGGCTAAAAAAGGAGTTTGGTGAGGAAAATGTGTTCGACCTTTCTTTGGGGAATCCTGTAATAGAACCGCCGGAGGAGGTCCGAAAAGCGTTGATAGAAAGTGCGCTGGATGAATCTCACGGACTGCACCGCTATATGCCTAATGCCGGGTTGGCCGATGTGCGGGCGGTGATTGCTGAGTCCTTATCTCCTGAATGCAAGGTGGAGCTTTCGGCCAACGATGTGGTGATGGTTTGTGGTGCGGCGGGTGGACTCAATATTACTTTAAAGACTCTGCTCGATCCGGGTGATGAGGTAATTATTTTTGCGCCTTATTTTGTGGAATATCTGTTTTATGCTGATAATCACGGCGGCAAGGCAGTGGCGGTGCCCACACTCGATGATTTCCGGCTGAATTTTGAGGCATTGCAAAATGCTCTCAACGAAAAAACCAAAGCGGTCATCATCAATTCCCCAAACAATCCGACAGGGGTGCTTTATTCGCGTCAGGAGTTGCAGGAGTTAGCTCGAGTGTTAAAAGCACATTCTGATAAACTCGGCAAAGCCGTTTACCTGATTTCAGACGATCCGTATAAAAAGATCACGTTTGATGGGGTGGAAGCGCCGAACATTATGGAGTTTTACCAGGACAGTATTTACATCACTTCACATTCCAAGGATATTGCCTTGCCTGGTGAGCGTATAGGATTTTTGGCGGTGCATCCGCAATGCGAGTCTGCGGGGCTACTCATGGCGGGATTGATCTTTTGCAACCGGGTGTTGGGATTCGTCAATGCCCCGGCACTTATCCAGCGCGTAGTGAAACAGGTGCAAGGGGTGACGGTGGATGTGGAACAATATCGCCGTAAACGCGATTATCTATATAATGAACTAACCCGGATTGGCTATCAGGTGGTGAAACCGCAGGGAGCTTTTTATTTTTTTCCGAAATCTCCGTTGGAAGATGAGGTGGAGTTCGTTAAAAAACTGGCCGATAAAAAGGTGCTGGTGGTGCCAGGTAGAGGGTTTGGTCTTCCCGGATATTTCCGCATTTCCTATTGTCTTCCCGACTCGGTCATCGAAGGCTCAATTGCCGGGTTTGAAAAAGCCTACCATGAGTGCCAGGCATAGCCCGATTGTCTGGAGAATCTTTTCTGGTAGAATTGAATCTAATCTGAATAAGAGAAATTAGTGATCGTTTTTTAAAGGATGGTTCGTTATGGCTTTGACACAGGATCAAATTAACCGCTACAGCCGACATTTACTTTTGCCCGAGGTGGGGGTTGAGGGACAAGAAAAAATTTGTAATTCGAAGGTGCTTTTGATTGGCACGGGTGGACTGGGCTCGCCCTTGGCGCTGTATCTTGCGGCGGCCGGAGTGGGTAATCTGGGCTTGATAGATTTTGATGTGGTTGACCTCAGCAACTTGCAAAGGCAGGTAGCACATGGGGAGTCGACAGTCGGGAAATTGAAGGTGGACTCTGCCAAAGCTCGTATTGCCGATCTAAATTCCAGTATCAATGTGACCACTTACAACACGCGTTTGTCTTCGGAAAACGTGATGGAGATTTTTGCCGACTACGACATCATTGTTGATGGCACAGACAATTTTCCAACCCGTTATCTTGCCAGCGATGCTTGTGTGTTGTTGAAGAAACCTTATATATATGGATGTATTCTGCGCTTTGAAGGCCAGGCTTCTGTGTTCGATTCCAGAACGGGTCCTTGCTACCGTTGTCTTTACCCGGCACCGCCGCCACCAGGTTTGGTACCCAGTTGTGCTGAGGGTGGAGTGATTGGAATTCTGCCAGGTATTGTCGGGCTGATTCAGGCGAACGAAGTCATCAAGCTGATATTGGATATAGGCGACTCGCTCGTGGGACGACTTTTACTGTTCGACGCGTTGAAGATGAAGTTCCGGGAAATGAAATTGCGCAAGGATCCGGCTTGCCCAATCTGCGGGGAGAACCCGACCATCACGGAGTTGGTCGATTATGAGCAGTTCTGCGGCATCGTGCCGGTTCAAGAATCTTCCGCCGATCTGGAGATGGAAATTGCTGTCGAGCAGGTCAAAAAAATGATGGATGAGAAGCATGTGTTCAAGCTGATCGATGTTCGGGAACCGTCGGAATACAGTATCTGCAAAATTGAAGGGGCTACCCTGATTCCACTGGGCGATATTGAAGCTAAAGATACTACTTTATTGAATGGATTGAGTCCCGATGACGAGATTGTACTTCATTGCAAGGCGGGGGTGCGTTCAATGAAAGCATTGAAAGCATTGGAGGAAATGGGTTTCCACAACCTGAAAAGCATGCGAGGCGGTATCAATGAATGGTCGGAGAAAATCGACTCTTCTGTCCCTCAGTATTAGGAGCTACCTGCTTGACAAGGTGGTGGGAGGGGTTTAATGTTGAACGAAGCAAGGTGTTAATTTGTTTTTTTATCAGGAAAATGAAAGGGGGATTTAATGAGTGACTCCGATGGGTCTGAACGAAGTTTTGAAAAGTTATCCAAGGCGATTACCGAAGCGGTCATGACTTCACCCAAGGTTAAAAAAATTGTTGCTGAAATTCAGAAAGACGAGGATATCTGCCCCAAGAGTTTTATGGTTTTAGTCCTTAAGATGGAAGTGCTGACCGATTCGCTAGAATTGGAAGTTGAAGAAGAACTAAAGGAGGAGCAGCCAGCGCCCAAGAAGCGCAAGAGAAAAAAGTCTTCACGAAAGCCGCAGTTCATCGATGGGCAGGAACTTTCTAAAAAAGAAATCGAATTCCAGGAGTTTACCAACAAAAAATTCGATGATGATGAATGGCTCAAGAAAAATGGGCTTATTTTTTAAGACATTTCCCCCTTACCTGATTACAATATTTTGCTCGACGTTTCTCATTTCCAGACCTCATGAAGCTTGGAAGTGGAGAAGGCTATAAAGCCTTCCAGAGTTGCCGGTTTAGGCTCACCATCGATAACCTCGAGTTTCTCAAACTTTAACTTCCGTAGGTCTTACTTAGAGTGTTGCATCAATTCGATTTCGTATTTGTCTGGATCTTCAGTGAAGATAAAGCGAGTGCCATTTGAAGTTTCGATTGGCCCTTCAGTGATGGGGGTTCTTGAGTGTTCCAGCTTGAAGATGCAGTTGTCCAAATTTTCTACTTCAAAGGCGAGATGCACCAGGTCTTCGGGGACTTCAATTTTTCCAGAATCAGGAAATGAACACAACTCCAGTTCACAGTCTGTACCGGGAAAACGCAGGAAGACCAGCGTTGAACCGCGCGGTGAGGTTTTTTTTTCCAAGACTTCCATGCCCAGAATATCTCTGTAAAACTGGAGGGACTGCCCCATGTCAGACACACGAAAGCGGGTATGAAGATATTTTTTTATCATGCCTGATAATCAAACTGAATAATGGATTGGTAGTGATCCATTTGTTTTTTTATGATGCTGATCAGCTCAATAAGACGAGTCTGGGTTTCTGCCTCAAACCTTAGTACTATTACCGGCTGTGTGTTGGAAGCGCGAATCAATGCCCAGCCATCGCCAAAATTGACACGCACTCCATCAATTTCGATGACCTCGTACTTGCTCCTGAAAAATTGTGTCAGTTCACGGACTATTTTAAACTTTTTGTCATCAGGGCAGTCTATGCGAATTTCTGGCGTGTAAGCTGTTTTGGGAAGATCGGCCAGCATTTCAGAAACTTTCATGTCAGACTGAGCGACAATTTCCAATATTCGGCCTGCGGCAAACACTGCGTCGTCGAAGCCAAAATAATTGTCAGCAAAACAGACATGGCCGCTCATTTCTCCTGCCAGAAGAGCGCCAGTTTCCTTCATTTTCTTTTTAATCAAAGAGTGGCCCGCCGGTGCCATGACGGGAACCCCGCCATGTTTTTCAATATCCTGATACAGGTTTTGAGAACATTTGACTTCGCCGACAATGGTGGCGCCGGGATTTCTCGATAAAATATCTCGCGCGAAAATAGTCAGTAGTTGGTCGCCCCACAAAATATTGCCTTTTTCATCAACTATGCCAATACGATCGGCATCTCCGTCAAACCCGATACCCAGTTCCGCATTTTCGGACCGGACTTTTTCTATCAACCCTTGTAGGTTTTCTTCCACAGTTGGGTCAGGGTGATGGTTTGGGAAGGTGCCATCAGGCTCACAAAAAATTTCTATGGGTTCCAGTCCGAGTCTTTTCAGTAGTTCTGGTCCCACAATACCAAAGCATCCATTACCGCCATCGACCACAACTTTCACTTTTCGGGGAATCTTCAAGATGGAACAGATATTCTTCATATATGGTTCCATAACACTTGTCTGTTCTATTTTCCCCGATCCCGTTTCAAAAATTTTGGACTCGATCAGGGCTTTAAGCTCCTGAATTTTTTCTCCGTATAGACTGTGTTTACCGAGACTGATTTTAAACCCATTAAACTCCGGCGGATTATGACTGCCGGTTATCATCACGCCGCCGTCTGCATTAAGATGATGAAGGGCGAAATAGGCAACGGGGGTGGGGACCATTCCAATATCCACAACATCGCATCCGGTGGAGTTGAGAGCCTGAGATAAAATATCGCGGAACTCCACCGAGCTGGAGCGAACATCCCGCCCAACCACTAGTGATTTACCTCCCTGGCGTCTCATGTAGGTGCCAATGGCTTGGCCGATCTGTTGAACGGTTTCTGCGGTGAGGTCTTTGCCAACTACACCGCGGATATCATATTCGCGAAAGATTTGCGGATTAATGGACATAGTAAATAGGGTTCGTTTTTCAAGTTGGTTAAAAATTATAACACCCCAACTCCTATTCGAAAAGAGGGGTCCATTAAAGCTCTCCCTTCTACTAAGTACCCGTTTCGGGCATGAGGGCTAATGTTAAATGCCAGAGGGCTGGGGGAATTTGCTCTTGCTGACAATATTTTCTATCGGGAGAATACTTTGACTTCCTTTAAAACGCAAGTCGAACGATTCTGGCAACAGTCTATCGAAAGTTTGGGAGGCTGGTTCTTCTATCACTTCCTCCGCGGGGTTTTTCAAAACCAGAGTGTTGGAAACATCGAAGGTTTTATCATCCAGAAAGATGGTTGAATGAATTTCTTGCCCCGGTGTGAGAGCCAGTAATATTATGTCTAACAAAAAATTTGGTTTTCAAAGTCTTCATACGTTTCTATTAGAAAGGATTCCGGGTGACCCCGCCATCGACAGTGAAGTTTGTGGCAGTTATCCAGCTGGATGAGTCGGATGCTAGGAATAGGGCTAGTCCGGTTAAATCTTCCGGCATGCCCATTCGGTTTAGTGGAACAGTTTTCCCGGTTTGTTCCATGATTTCTTTTTTGGTCTGTTCGAAATCAGACCGGGAATTGCGTGCTTCGTCTTCCCATGATTTACTCCACACCGGGCCGGGAGAAATGGAATTGACCAAAATTTTATCCTGTGCAAGAGTCTGGGCTAGAGAAACGGTTAAGTTGGAAAGTCCAGCCTTCATGGCGCTGTAATGAGGAAAAACATCCTGCGGACTTGCTGCCGCAATAGATGAAATATTAATGATTCTAGCGCAGGAAGATTGCTTGAGAGATGGAATGCAATGTCGACTCAACCTAACAGCGGACATTAAATTAATTTGAAACGAATCTTCCCAGTCCTGATCTGTAAGTTCAAAAAAATTAGCCAGTTTTAAAATGGCTCCGACATTGTTAACCAGTACATCGACCCGGCCCAGTTGTTTTATCACATTTTCGTGAAAGGTCTCGACACCTTTTGCTGTGCCGAGGTCAGCGGAATAGAAAAGATGTCCTTCACCTTGAATTTCACTGGCCAAGTAATCTAAACGGTCCTGGCTGCGGGCGCAGACTGCAACATTTGCACCTTCTTTGGCAAAGGCCAGGGCAATAGCCCTGCCGATACCGTCACCGGCGCCGGTGATGATCACTTTTCGATCTTTCAAATTCAAGTCCATGTTAATATTCTCTTCCTTCTTAATTCCCCTCCTGATAAGGATGGGTTAGAGGTAGGTTACAAAATTAAATTTAAACCCAGCTGTTATATGGAACCCACACTGATACCCAAAATAACATCGTCGCCTTCACTGATATGGGTGGTGGCCGCGATCGGATTTTATATCCTCAATATCTTTCTGGGGTTGTTCTTGGCATTCAGGAAGAAGACTGCCCAGGGCCTAAAAATACATCGACTCCTGTTTTATACTATCGCGTTTTGTCTGTGCTATTACCTGTTGATGAACCACACTCACGACGATAATACGCTGTTGGATTATTTGGTCTGCCTCTACTGTATCACACTCGTTCCGTTCAGCAAACGCTGGGACATGCTGATCCACGCCTTCATCGGCGCAATGGGCCTAGTACTATTACCACTGCTGATTATTCTCAGAATTTAAAGGTAAACGGTGAAGGGTGTGCTGAGGGAGAGAGTAAAATGCTCGTAGACGTCAGTCTTGAATGGCAGCTTTGACGGTGATATCGCCATAAACCTTTACGCGACACCCGAGCTTTTGGTGGTCTTCGAGTTTGTGGAGGTTCTCAAAAAAGGTACGTGGGTTTACGTTTTCCATGGGCTCAATTTCTACCACACATTTTCCGCATAGGCCATGTCCCCGACAGTTTAGGAACTTATTAAACCCTTTATAAACCTCAGCATCATTATAGAGCGCGGCTTTTCTTAAGTTCGCTCCATAACCCGCTTTTAAATCAATAGTTTCGTCAGTTTCGGTATTGATGACCTTGATTTTAGGCATTGTGATGCTAACTCCCGCTTGTATTTTTCGCTTTTAATGAACGCTATTAATGCCGGATAACCGGGGTAAAGTCAACCGAAAAACTGTTGGTGGTCAATCACTCCACCCATCTTTAAAAAGTGGGAATAAAAACTTATTCAAGCCGAGATAACTCTTTGCCCGTCAGATAAATCTGGCCCCACGCTGATTAGATTATATAGAGTAGTTGTGGCCCATTAGAATTTTCTTTTCTTTGAGAAAGTTCTGAATTTTGACCGAGGCTTCTTTAGCATTTTGTGCTTCATCCAAAGAGAGGACTAGGTCAGGCTCTCCTGACGATTGACTCCCCACCTGAATTTCTACAACTTGATAGGGGTTAGCCAGTAATCTCAGGTCAGCTTGGTCTTCCTGATGGAAGGCATTGCTGGTGGAGATGACCACATGGCCTGCATCGAGAAAAAGTTTTGCCACTTCACCTAATCTTCGGGCTGATTCGCTTTCACCGCTGTTTTTGGGGTCGTCCAAATCGGCTCCGACACCCAGGTTGACATTTCTACGGTCGAGCAAATAGCTTTGAAAATTATTTTGGAACAAGCTGTGCTCAAGGATTCTAGCTAGAGGACCTTTACCTGAACTAGGGTCTCCTGTGACGAGAATCAGTGCCGCTCGGTGTCCATTGCGGTATGCTCTTTCATCGGGTGTGATATCGCTTTTGATCCAATTGAAATCCCGTGTACGGACTTCGTCTCTGAGCTTGTCAGATTTTGTTGCTGGAGTATATGTGGTGATGATACCGCCGCCGCAAACATCAAACTCATCCACTAGAACAAAACGACCGGTGGTGGCGATGGACCCGAACAGGTCAAAAGCTACAGGAGTTCGCGTTTTCAAGGTCAACTCAGCAACGTCGTTTTTGGCGATATAATCTTGGTTTGTCAAGGTTTCCAGAGTAGAGGCATCGATGGCTTTTTTGAAATCAACCACTTCGCATTCCACTTCTTGCGTGTTCAACTTGAGGGTGAATTTCCTACCCTTTTCTAGATTACGTTTACCCATCCAAAAAACATTGGCATCGAAGGTGGTGGAGACGATGGGCAACTGGTCCATAAGAGAGCACACGTCACCACGTTCTACAAAGATCTGTTCATCGAGAGTAAACCCGATAGACTCGGAAGAGGTCGCAACATTTGGTTGTTCAGGCACGCTCCATGCTTCGATGGATTTCACCACCGCCTGTTTGTTGGAGGGGGAGAAGATGACTCGATCCCCGGTCTTAAGCTTGCCCGACTCAACCCGCCCGGCGATGATGCGCCGTTCATCAAATTTATAAACATCCTGAACAGGAAATCGGAAAGGGAGATGATCTGGTGGCGGTTTTTTCTCAAACTGGTCTACCATATTTAAAACGGTCGGTCCTTTATACCAGGGCATTTCATCTTTTAACGCGGCGATGTTGACACCGAGTTTTGCAGAAACAGGAATAAACTCCCGTGCTTCAATTCCCAACGAATCGAGGAAGGCGGTATATTCTGTTCTGATCTTGCTATAGACTTTCTCGTCGTAATCCACCAAATCCATCTTGTTGATTACTACTGCAACTTGAGTGAGCCCCAGTAATTTTAAAATGTATCCGTGTCTGCGCGATTGTTCCTGCACACCTTCGTTAGCGTCAATCATTAGAAGGGCGGCTTCAGCATCGGCGGCACCGGTCACCATATTTTTGAGAAACTCTTTGTGACCGGGTGCATCGATGATCACGTATTTACGTTGTGCAGTACTGAAGAAAATCTGCGAAGTGTCAATGGTTATGCCTTGTTCCTGCTCCTCTTCCAACGCATCTAGCAAAAAGGCGAATTCAAATTCCTTGCCCTGTTGCTTGCAGATATCGCGAATAAAATCGAGCTTGCCTTCGGGCAGAGTCCCGGTGTCGGAGAGAAGACGTCCTACTAGGGTAGACTTACCGTGATCCACATGACCAACGATGACCAGCCGTAAAAGACGACTGGAAAGTTCTGAAGTGCTTCCGTTATTGCCCATTTACATATATCCTCGGGCTCGCAGTTTCTGCATGGCATAGGTATCTTCTTGATCCTGTGCTCGTCCGGAGCGCTCTGATGTGGTGGTGTTGTTTTTAAGTTCTTCGACAATTTCGTCTACGTTTTTTGCAGTGGAGTCAATGGTGCCGGTGCAAGGGGCGCAACCTAAAGACCTGTAACGCTTTCCTTCTGGAGTGGCAAAGTAGAGGTCAATGATGGGGATTTTCTCCCTCTGTATGTATTCCCAGACATTCAATTCCGTCCAGTGCAGAATCGGATGAATGCGGATGTGTGTGTCATCGGCAAAGGTGGTTTTATACTGGTCCCATAACTCGGGAGGCTGGTCCTTGAAGTTCCATTCGAAGTTCTTATCGCGTGGCGAAAAATAACGTTCCTTAGCGCGTGTGCCTTCTTCATCCCTTCGGATGCCCAGAATCAGTCCTGTATAACCGTGTTCTTCCATGATGCAGTGCAGACCATTGGTTTTTAATGCTTCACAGCAAACTAATCGGCCTTTTTCATGATTCATGCCTTCATCCAAGGCCTTCTGGTTCTTGCCGACGACCAGGTTCAGTCCCCATTCTTTAGCGACTCGATCCCGGTATTCAATCATAGCGGGAATCTTGTAGGTCGTGTCAATATGAACCAATGGAATGGGGCAATGACCAAAAAAAGCCTTACGTGCGAGCCAGACCAGAATGGTGGAATCTTTTCCTATCGACCACAGCATCGCCAAGTTTTTGAAGTTTTTGTATGCTTCACGCAGGATGAATATGCTTTGATTTTCTAATTCGTCTAAATGATCCATTAAAACAAGTATTCCTTATTGCTGATGGGGAAACCATAACTTTATCTCGAATGTTCAATACAATCAAGGGGGATGTCAATTTTAGGCGAAATTGAGTGATTGCGCAATGGGATTGATGCGTTTTTTAGGTTTTTTAAGGAAAAATACCTGTTCACCACATCGGGAAATGTGCAATGCAGACAATGATTCTCGTTCTGGGTGCAAAAATCCTGATACACCTGCATCAACCCCTGTTTTTGTTTTTCTGAGTGTAGAGGACCCGGAGCATTTCCTCCTGAGGGCCAAAAATATAATGTGTGATAAATCGAAGTAGTTTGTGATCGCTGGTGCTCTTACCAGTCTGAAAAAGGGCGTTCAGTCCTGTTTTCAGCTCTTTGAATTTTCCTGCGCGCGCAAAAATCTAGCTGATGGGCAGGCCAGTGTTGATAATAATTTCGCGAGATCGCGCTGATCCAATCAGTTGCTGTGGTTGCGCAAGGGTCTTGCCATCGGCGGTCAGACAAAATAAATCGTTGAAAGAGTTTGAAGTTTGTTTGTCGGGAACCTCCTGATTAGAAAGAGGTGATGATTTTTTGATTATTTCCAACAAAGCCGGCAAATATGTCCTCTTTCTCGTGAGGCAAGCTCAAGCAAGCTAATCTTACCAGCCGCCTGTATGGATAATTGGCGGGTCGGATTGCGCCGAAACTCCAATATTATTTCATTAGAGAGGAAGTGGGAACCCGGTCTTGGTAAGACTTTCAAATTAACAGGAGTTTGAGGAGTCCGGATTTGCAGTTGTTTTTAGATGTTCTTGAACTTCAGATAGGCGTCAGGAAATATTACGGTCATTTCAGCTTCCACTCAGTCTCATTCAGAGTATCCTCGATAAGAATTCCCATTTGGGTCAGTTCATCTCGGCAGCGATCTGCTTCGGCCCAGTTTTTGGACTGGCGTGCTGAGTTGCGATCTGTGATCAACTGCTCGATTTTTCTGACATCCAAGTCCAGATTAATGCTCTTGATTTCAAAAAGTTCTTTTTCAAACTCTTCAGGAGTGCGGGCAAACAACCCAAGAATTAGGCCTGCCGCTTTCCATGCCGCTGTTGCAACGGCAATGTCTTCCAAAGAGGTGTTGTTATTGCCAAGCACAGCAGTGTTAAGGTTGCGCAGTTCTTCGTTCATATGGGCTATTGCGACAGCCGTGTTCAAGTCGTCGTTCATGGCGGCTACAAACTTTTCCGTTAAAGCATGGTTCTTAACTTTTTTTTGAAAGTCCGGGGTAGGTGTCAGGCCTTCGATTTTTTTGCATGCCCCTGCCAGTCCCTCATAAAACCGAGAAAGTACTTTGGTGGCATCGTCGAGATTTTTTTCTGAAAAGTCGATGGGGCTGCGGTAATGACTGCTGATTAGAAACAAACGCAATACTTCAGGATGATATTTTTTATAAACCTCGCGGATAGTGAAAAAGTTGCCGAGAGATTTGGACATTTTTTCCTTGTCGATGTTGACGAATCCATTATGCACCCAATAACGAACAGGTTTTTTACCAGTGCACCCGCAGGATTGCGCAATTTCATTTTCGTGATGTGGAAAGACCAGGTCCTTGCCTCCTCCGTGGATGTCGAAGGTGTCGCCAAGATATTTTTTGCTCATTGCAGAACATTCAATATGCCAACCTGGTCGGCCTGGTCCCCAAGGGCTCTCCCAGAAAGGTTCTCCCGGCTTGCTCTTTTTCCATAAAGCAAAGTCCAAAGGATTGCGTTTGGTTTCGTTGATCTCGACGCGGGCTCCCGATTGCAGGTCGTCGATGTTTTTTCCTGAAAGAGACCCATAGTCTTTGAATGATTTGATCGAGTAAAAGACATCCCCTCCGGTTTCATAAGCTTTGTCCTGATCGACCAGAGACTGGATCATGTCGAGCATTTCGGGGATATGGGCGGTGGCTTTTGGCTCTTCAGTAGGAGCGGTGATATTCAGTTTTTCCATGTCTTCATAAAATGCTGCGATATACTTTTGATTTACCTCTTGCCAGTCAACGCCTGTTTCATTGGCGCGATTGATAATCTTGTCGTCGATATCGGTGAAGTTGCGCACAAAGCAAACCTCGTAGCCAAGGTACTGGAAATAACGATAAAAAGTGTCAAAGACGATAGCGGCGCGGGCGTGCCCGACATGACAATAGTCATAGACGGTGACTCCGCATACGTACATGCCGATCTGGTTTGCTATAAGAGGAATGAATTCCTCTTTTTTCCGCGTCAGGGTGTTGTAGATCAGTAAGCTCATGGAAATAAATTATCACTCTCGATTAAGGGGAGGAAACAGGCAAGAAATTGTTAAGTCAAAGAAATATTGCCTGCAAATAAAAGTATTGCTAGTTACTTGTCTCACCCACGAGAGTCGGCTGTAGGCGAGCTTCGAGTTCTTTGACGTTCAGACGTAGTTGTGAGACGGCGAATTTAGCCTGACTGATGAGCGAGCTTTCGGTGATCACCGCATCAGCTTTGCCATATCCGGAAATTTCTTTGCGGATTTTATCCAGCTTTTGTTCCAGTTGGATGCTACGTTTAGAGCTGAAACTTTTAGCGATCGCGCCTTTCAGGCCTTCTCCAGCATATTGTTTGGTGATAGCCATGAGCATGCGTTTTCGGGAGATAAATTTTTTGCCGTTTTTCCAGTCCTCGATGGCTTGTAGCATTTCTTTTTCTATGTTGTTCACAATAGCGTTGTAATCGGTCGGGTCGGTCATATCATGGATTTCTCCTGGAACCGAAGCGGACTTGATGTCGAAGTCGAAAGTTTGGTCAACACCAGTCAGGTCGGCAGACTTGAGGTTGGCCTCTACCTCACCGGGGTTGAGCATCGGATCCCACACCTGCATGATGTAGCCGTCGCTTTTGATGCTTTCAAACTGGTAGTCTCCATTAGTGTTGGGTTTGGTGTAATGACCATTGGGAACTACGAATAGAGTTCCAATCATGTTTTTATGCATATTGCACCTCAGCACTACGGGGCCGGCCTGGGTGAACTCAATGGTTTTTAAAGATCCTGATGCCATGGCTCCCAGGTTGAACTGGTTGCTGAGAGATTTGGAAAAAATATTGTGTACCTCACGGTCTTCATTAGCGAATGTGACGGTGGAACCTACAAGTACAACCGAATGTTGGGGGCTAAACTGCAAGTTGCTCTGGTGTATGGTCAGTATCTGGGGTTTCTGGTTAGCCACTCGCAACTTGCTTTTTGTTTCTAGAAATACAAGTGTATTGGGTCCGGGCTTGCGGCCATTGATCTTGATATTTCCCTTTACCGTAGTTGTGTTTTTAACTTTCTTGGACCCTTCTTCCATCTTGTGGTCAGAACTAGAGCCTTCAGGCTTTTTGTCGGCACTGACTTTTTCTTCGGCTGGGGGCGTATCCACTTTTGCCTTCTGCACCGGTTCAGGAGCTTTTGGTGTGTTTTTCTTAATTGGTTTTTCAGCCGCAGAGTCATAAAGTCCCAAAGCGGTCAGCATCTGGATGACGAAAGGTTTTTCGAACTGCTTATCCAACTCAATAGCTTTGAGGAAATGCGGCGCAGCAGTTTCAAATTTTTTCTGGATGCCCAATACAATGCCAAGATTGAAATGCCCCTGGGCAAAATCTGGTTTGATAGAAATGGCTTTTTTGTAAGCGGATTTTTCTTCGTCATACATTTTCTCGCGGCCATGGGCTTTCCCCAACATGTTGTAGGCCATATGGTTGTTGGGAGAAAGTTTTACAGTTTTTTGAAACAGTTTGATGGCTTCTTTTGGATGGTCAGCTTCTAATTCGGTCATGCCCCAGTTAAAAATGATTTCCTCATCGTTGGGCGAGAGTTCATGTGCTCGGGCAAAACGTTTATTGGCCCCTTCAAACTTTTTCGACATGCGAAGTGCCGCACCCCAGATAGAAAATAGCTCTGGTGAATTGGGGCTGATTTTGGCGGCCTTTTCAAACTCCATATCCCCTGCATTGAACTTGCCTTCCTCTGTAAACAGCATGCCTTTCTGGATATGCTCCAGGGTTTCTCGGGGCATTCGTGATTGTGCGGCCGGTACGGATGTGGCGGTTTTGATCAGTTTTCCTGTGTCCAAGTCGCTGGGCAGGGTGAAGGCGGGTTCCTTTTGTTCAGGCTCAGGGGCTTTCCTTTCTGGTTTAATTTTGGTTTCTTGAATATTTTTATAAGGTTCCAGGTTGCTCTCAGGTGCTGAATAATACATCAAGGCCCACAGTCCAAGGCTCAATACGCCCAACCATGTAAACATCATGAAAGAGCGTTTCAGGAGACTGTTTTTTAGAGACTCAATTTTTTTGTTTTTGGAACTCATAGTTTTTTCCGGAACCTTGCTTGGTTGAACGTTAATAAGACTGATCGACTAAAGATCGTCTGAAAATGATTTTTATTCCTTGGGTTCAGAATAATCATGTTGAATTATTTTGAGTAATACGATTAAATCATAGCCTCAAACTGCCTGTCAACTGGGTGTACCTACCAAAAGGACGGTAAATGGCGGTTTAGTTGCAATAAATAGTTTGTTTTAAGGCGGATTTTCCAACAGTATACTGAAATTTTTAATGAACTCTATAGTAGAAAAGAAAATATTGGAAACGGATCTGATGGCATATTTAGAAGGGAAACCTGGATATCTTCCCTGTCAATTGATTGAGCAGGTGCATCGTCAGGGGATGATTCACTCTCGTGAGCCGATTACTGACTCCCAGATTCAACCTGTGAGCATGGATTTACGGCTGGGTCCTAAGGCTTATCGAATCCAATGCAGTTTCCTGCCAGAAAATGAGCCGGTCACAACGAAGCTTAAGGAGGTCAGCCTCTACGAATTTGATATTACTGATGGCGGGATATTGGAAAAAAATGCCATTTACCTGATTCCCTTGATGGAGGAATTGGCTTTACCACCTTCTCTGTATGGCTTGGCGAATCCAAAAAGTTCGACGGGCAGACTGGATATGTTCACCCGGGTCATTGTGGATGGTGGGCACCGGTTTGATGAGATCCCGCTTGGTTATCACGGCAAGTTATATTTGGAGATCATTTCCCGCTCATTCCCTGTGAAGATTCATGCGGGGTTGTCTTTGAATCAATTAAGGCTTTCGAACGTGGCATCGCAGAGCCTGAATAAAGAGAAGATGATGATCAAGTATGAGAAAAACCCTATTTTATTTGACCAGGAAGGAACTGCCATTCCTGTCGGTGAAGTGAAGGTGGAGGAAGGGGTTTATGTCAGCGTGGATGTTGCGGGGGATCAGCCGGAATCGATCATTGCCTACAAGGCCAAGACCAACTCCACCGTTATTGATCTATCTAAAGTTAAGCATTACAAGGTGGATGAGTTCTGGGAGCCGATTTACCGGAATAAAAAGAACTGGTTGATTCTAGAACCGGAAAGTTTCTATATAATGATGTCGAAGGAAAGAGTGTGTATTTGGCCAGACTGGTTGGCAGAAATGATTGCTTATGAACCCAATAGCGGGGAACTTCGCACGCATTATGCGGGTTTTTTCGATTCCGGGTTTGGTTGGAATGGTACTGATGAACTTGTAAATCAGGGCACCCGGGCGGTGATGGAAGTGCGACCTCATGACGTCCCTTTTATGGTAGAAGACGGTCAGACTTTCTGTCGCCTGAAGTTTGAAAAAGTGGTGGAACGGCCAGAAAAGTTGTATGGTTTGTCCCTGAACTCTAATTACCACTCGCAAGGTTTGGCGTTAAGCAAATATTTCGACCCCGATCACTAGTCACTAGGAGTGGGTCCGACTGGCAATGTCTCTGTCTGGTGAGCAAAAGGGTATCTTGGCTTGATTGGGTTTTCCCTCTCTTTTTTAAAGAGGGTCGGGGGTTGATTTACCACAAGGGGTTTAATGGGAACCTAGAGGGTTCGCTAAAATTGCAAAGGAATTATGGAACGTGAAGAATTAAAATCTATTGTTGAGAATGTTCTTTTGGCAGCAGATCAGCCAATCAATGCAGGTGAACTGTGCAAAATTTTTCTAGATGGAATAGATAAAGACCAGTTGCAATCCATTCTTGATGAATTGAAAGAAGAGTATAGTTCGCGCAATTTGCAGATCACAGAAGTGGCGGATGGTTACCAGCTGTGCACTCGGCATGAATACAATGATTACATCCGCAAATTTCTGAAGCTTGATCGTTCCACCCGGTTGTCTCAACCCAGCCTGGATACCTTGTCGATCATCGCTTACAAGCAACCGCTCACCCGCCAAGAGGTGGATGAGATTCGTGGGGTAGATTCAAGTGGAGTGATCAAGACTCTGTTAGAGAAAAAGGTGATTGGTCCCGCTGGCCGGAAAAAAGTTCCTGGTCGACCTATTATGTATCGAACTACTCAAAAATTTTTGGAATATTTCGGCTTGAAGGACTTGAGCGATTTACCCACTCTTGAGGATTTGCGAGAAGTGTTGGAAGGAGAAGAAGTTCCGCTTCAAACTCAAATCGAATTCTCAGCCTCGGAGGCTTCCGAGGCCTTGACCAGTGAGGTTGAGCCTGTTTCCGAAAGCGGTAACGACCCTCTCTAGTAGTCTGCTAATAGTCCACAAGCCATTGCTCACCAGCGGAGATTTTTCGCTGGTTTTGTCCACCTCTCATAAATTTCTTATATTGTCATGAAAATTCGTTTGCAAAAAATAATTGCCGAAGCCGGACTTGCTTCCCGCCGTGAAGCTGAAAGATGGATTGAATCGGGTAAGGTCTCCGTGAATGGTCTGGTTGTGACCCAGTTGGGGACTCTAGCTGACCCGGCTAAAGACGACGTCAAGGTGCAGGGGAAACTCATCCCTCGACGTCAGGAGCCTGCCTACGTTATTCTGAACAAGCCCACCGGCTGTTTAACGACCATGGATGATGACAAGCGGGGCCGAACTACTGTTATGGAATATGTCCGGGTGGTGGAGGCGCGGGTTTTTCCCGTGGGTCGTCTGGATTACAATACCCAGGGGGCGTTGTTGTTCACCAATGATGGTCAGCTCGCAAAAAAATTATTGGACCCAAAGTATGCCGTGCCGCGTACCTATAAGGTCAAGGTTTCAGGGGTGCCGAATGAAAAAACCTTGAAAAGACTGGCCCGAGGGGTGCACCTTGAAGACAGCAAGTTCAAGCCTATGGAGGCAAAGGTAGGGAGGGTAAGCGGCAAAAACTGTTTCCTCATTTTAACGTTGGTGGAAGGAAAAAACCACCATATTAAAAGAGTATGTGAGCATATTGGTCACCCGGTCATCAAACTCCAGCGCACTCATTTTGCAGGGCTGAGCCTGACAGGGTTGCCTTTGGGAGCCTGCCGATTTCTCAGCACCAAAGAAATCAAATCGCTGAAAAAATTTGTAATGAATGATCCTGCGCCGACTAAGCCAAGGAGAAAGAAGCGGTTATGAGCGTGCCATCATGCGGGTATTTTCTGTCTCTTCCTATGACATTTTTGTTGCTCATTGCAGGCGGATTTTTCAATGCCGAAGTGTTTGCACAACAAAATTTAGGAGATGTTTATGAGGGAGCCGCAACCGTTCAGGTGCAAGGCGAAAATTATGTTGTAGCCCGAAAAAAAGCCGTGAACTTGGCTCTGAAGAATGGTTTGGAAGAAGCATTGAAAGAAGCAATGGGATTTGAAGCCAGCCAGGGGGATCTTCGGAAAATTTTAAGACGTGCTTCCAGTTATGTAAAAAGCTATCGTTTTGCAGAAGCGCATGATGACCCGTTCGGGAAGACCAGTGAGGTGAGATTAGAAATGCGTTTTTTTTCCTCTGCGGTGAGGCAGGCTCTGGCCAGGTTGGGGGTGGTCACGGGTCTTGTCAGTGAAAATAAACTGGTCGTGTTGATCAAGGAGACAAGTTTTACTTCTGCTCCGGTGACTTCTTTTTGGGATGTCTTTCCTATTTCAGAGACCCAGCTTGTCAAAAACCTGATGGAGGAAGGAATAGAAGTGATAGGGAGAGAACAGGTACGCGAAATGGTTTCAGAAACTACAGTCCTTAACGCCATTAAGGGTGATCTGAAATCTGCTAGGAGTATTGGGTTGAAAACAGGTGCTGATATCGTTATCGTGGGTACGGCCGTGTCCAGCCTACGCGGAAAAACGGCGGTAGAGGAAATCAAAACCGTTCAAGCCAATATCAATGTCAAAGTGGTATCGACTTTGGAGTCTTCGTTGATTGCGGCCAAGACAGATTTTTCCACGATCAAGCATGAGTATGCTTTGCAGGCAGAGCTGGAAGCTTTTGACAATGCCAGCGAAAAGCTTGCAGATTTCCTTATCCCTTCGTTCCATCGTTATTGGGAAAAAGGAGTGGAAGCTCCAGTGAAGAAGGTTCCTGAAGCTCCGCCTTTATCTATGACCGATATGTAAATATGAATCAAGAAAAAAATAAAAACCTATTATTGATTTCCTTTGCAGTGACTCTTGGGGTCTGCATCGCGCTTTATTTTTCACGCCGCGTAGTAGCCCCTTTTTTTATTGCGTTTGCCATGGCTTACTTGATGGACCCCCTGGTAGATCGACTGGCTTCTTTTAAGTTTTCACGGACACTATCTGTTTTAGTTTTGATGATGATTTTTTTTCTTCTGGTTCTGGGTTCTGGGGTTTTAATGGTCCCGATTTTTAGCATGCAGGCGGAAAGCCTCGCAAAAAATATACCGACCTATGTTGGAATCTTTCAGGAGTGGTTTCGTCCGATTCTGGATTTGATCAGTGGGTTGGATCATGCAAAGGTTGAAGATTTTCTCAATAAAGGGTTGTCGCGTTTTGGGGAACTGCCGATGAAGATTCTGCAGTTTTCCAGTAAGTTTATCTGGGGGTCGATCTCCAATCTATTCAATATCTTTTTGATGTTTGCCAATCTGGTGATCATTCCTGTTGTGATGTTTTATTTACTGCGCGATTTTGATTCGATCAACGCAAAATTGTTAGGGTTGGTTCCGCCTCGGTTTCAGGAGAAATGCAAAGACCTTGTTATGGAGGTCGATCAGGTTCTCTCGCGTTTTGTGCGCGGGCAGTTGATGGTTGCCGGTTTGATGGGGGTCATGTATTCGGTAGGTTTGTTTTTGTGCGACACGCCAATGAGCCTGTCCCTTGGAATGATGGCTGGACTGGTCAACCTTGTCCCTTACCTGGGGTTGGTTTTAGGTTTTGTGCCCGCGGCTCTTTTAACTTATATGCACACTCAGGAGTTGTTGTCGGTGCTGGCAGTCGCGGGTATTTTTGGCTTCGTGCAGGCTATGGAGGGCATGCTTATCACACCTCGAGTGGTGGGCGATAATATTGGGTTGCATCCGGTAGCCGTAATCCTTGCCGTTTTGCTGGGTGGGGAATTGTTTGGACTTGCCGGTATGATACTGGGGGTGCCTGGAGTTGCTGTCCTCAACGTCCTCATGTCGAGAGGTATTGTGCAATATAAAGCTTCTCCGTTTTACTCCTCTGCCGATCGCTAGTAAGGGTTTAGGCTGCGCTAGAACCCCATAGTGGCAACATGTCCCCCTAAGCCAGTGATTTTACTCGGGTTCTCGATCAACCTTTCGTAACGCATTGATTATGTAAGTTTTTGTGCAGGGGGAGGACCCTGTGTTCCGCTAACCATCCTGCGGCAGAAAGATCCCTTATCGGGCAACTATTTATACAGGTAAGTAGTTGGAATGGCGTTGTATATTTAATTTTTTTGGGGTCTTAGTGAGGTAGGTAGTCATATTTCATATTGCGGCGTTGGGGGATGAAACCGCTGTCGGTGATCAACCGTATGATTTCCTCTTCGTCCATGCAATAGACAGTTCCTGCGGCGGCGACCACGTTTTCTTCCATCATGGTGCTCCCCATATCGTTGGCTCCATAGTAAAGCGAGACCTGCCCGATTTTTGGCCCCTGTGTCACCCATGAAGATTGCAGGTTATTGAAGTTGTCGAGAAATATCCGGCTGATGGCAAGAGTTTTTAGGTACTCGAATCCTGTGATGGCAGTTTTTATTCCACTATCCCCTTGCAGTTGTGTATTTCCAGGCTGAAAGCCCCAGGCGATGAAAGCGGTGAAGCCCTTGGTTTTATCTTGTAATTTTCTCAGCCGATCAAGGTGTTCGATGCGCTCTTCCAGTGTTTCGACATGACCGAACATCATGGTAGCGGTGGTGGGGATGCCCATACCGTGGGCATGTTCCATGACCTCCAGCCATTCATTCGAGTTACATTTTTTAGGGCTGATAATTTGGCGGACTCGATCAACGAGAATCTCTGCCCCACCGCCGGGTATGGAGTCTAATCCGGCCTTCTTGAGTCGGGTGAGCGTTTCATCCAGTGAGAGTTTAGATATTCGACTGGTATGAATGACTTCAGAAGGAGACAGGGCATGGAGATGGATGCCGAACTGTTGTTTGATTTTTTGAAATAAGTCTTCAAAATAATCTATTTTTAAATTTTGGTGATGTCCGCCTTGCAGAAGAATCTGGTTGCCACCGGCTGCTACGGTTTCTTCAATTTTTTTTGCGATGACTTCATAGGGCAGAACATAAGAGTCTGCATCCGACTCCTTACGATAGAATGCGCAGAAAGAACAATCAGTAACGCAGACATTGGTGTAGTTGATGTTTCTGTCGACGATATAGGTGATGCTTTTATCAGCTCTTTTTTTGCGAGTTAATCTGGAGGCGACGTTACCGAGAAGTAGGATATCTGTTGAGGAAAACAGTTCAAGAGCTTCTTTAGTTTGGATTCGCTGACCCGCAAGGGCTTTTTCAAGAATGGATTCAATCATGAGTGGAATCGCACCGGATTTCGATTCAGGTTTCTGATATTGGGTGAACGCAGTGAATGGATACAATTAAAGGGTGCCGTCACCCGGTCCTAACGAAGCGCTCTTCAGTCCATCGATGCCCATGTCTACCATTTCTTCTTCTTTGGTTAGTACAAAAATATGATAACCAAACTTGCTTTTGATTGGGCCTCGCACTTCACCTACTGGGGCTGCCATAGCGGCTCTTTCCAATTCGGGAGCGGCAGTATTGTGTTCGAGTAGACCCAGGTCACCACCTTTATTGCGGCTTCCGCAGGCACTGTATTTTTTAGCCAGTTTGGCAAACATTTTAAACAGCATCTCGCGGTCTTTATACTCATCCTCGCGGAGGTGGTCGAGAAGCACGTTGGCAAGCTCTTCGGTGCTTAAAACAATGTGGCTGACTTGAATAGATCGTATCGACATATCGGCATCCCCCCCTTAATGGGCGTCGGTAAATGGGTTTATGTTAAGACCTCATTATACCTGCTACATGTGAAGGTGGCAACCCACCCGCAACAATCGCTGGCTTAGGAGTCGGACTGAAAAAATGCTTCGATAGCATCAAGGAGAGACGAAACGGTGTATTGTTCTGGCAGGATCTCCACATTTAGTCCTGCTTCCCGGGCGGTATTTGCTGTGACAGGGCCAATGCAGGCAATTTTTACTTTTCGGATTGCGGGGAGGAGTTTGTCACCAGTCAATGCTAGGAAGTTTTTGACGGTAGAGGAAGAAGTAAAAGTGATGACATCAATGTTCCCTGCTTCAAGTCTCATGGACAATTCAGTTACTTGAGGATCAGGTAGAACAGTTTGGTAGGTAGGAGCGACATCAAGGATAGCTCCCATTTCCCGAAGTTGTTCAGGCAGAATTTCACGGGCGACGGTAGCGCGAGGCAAAAGAAACCGTTTACCTTTGATGTTTTCTTTGCCGATGCTTGCGATCAGGGATTCGGCGACAAAATTCTCGGGTACCACATCTACGTGAATTCCCAGATCACGAACGGCTTCGGCGGTTTTTGGTCCGATGGTGAAGACTCGAAGTCCTTTTAATTCACGGATATCCTGATCAATAGTTTTGAGTCGCTCGGCAAAAAACCGTACTCCATTGACGCTGGTGAATATCAGCCCCTGGTATTGAGAGAGGTTGCTCAGCGCATTATCTAAAGGAGACCAGTCATCCGGAGCGATGGTCTCGATCACGGGAAAAAAGAAAGGCTCGGCACCGAGTTCTCGCAGTTGGTCGATCATGGATTCGGCCTGGTCACCCTTTCGCGTGACGACAACAGTTTTACCAAACAGTGGCAGGTGTTCATACCATTCGAGGACAGGTTTAAGGTTCACCACTTCTCCTATGATGGTCAGGGCTGGGGGCAAAATTTTATCTTTTGCGGAAATTTCTACAATGGTGTCGAGAGTGCCGACCCAGGTTTTCTGTCGCGCTGTTGTTCCCCATTGCACGACGGCGATAGGGGTTTTGGGGCTTTTGCCGAAGCTCATGAGTTTTTCGACAATCAAAGACAGCTTGCGTGCGCCCATGAGAAAAACCAACGTCCCGGATCGACCGGCTATCTTTTCCCAATCGATATGAATGTCGCCCTGTTTTTTTTCGTTGCTTCCGGTAATGACAGAAAAAGTAGAAGAATAATCGCGGTGTGTGAGTGGAATGCCGGCATAAGCGGCAACGCCGGTTACTGAAGTAACACCGGGAACAATGATGAAGGAAATACCCGCTGCCTGGACGGCTTGAATCTCCTCTCCTCCACGCCCAAACACGAAAGGGTCGCCACCTTTCAGGCGGACAACTATTTTTCCTTCGCTGGTTTTGCTGATAAGCAGATGATTGATATGCTCCTGTTCCATGGAGGCAAGGCCTTCTTTTTTTCCGACATAAATTATTTCGGCTGACTTTTGTGTGAAGCGAATCATGTCCGGATTGACCAGATGGTCGTATAAAACGACATCGGCTTTTTGAAGCCAGTGTTTGCCGTTCAAGGTCAACAGGCCGATATCGCCCGGCCCGGCACCTACGAGAACCACTTTGCCTTTATTTGAGTTGGTCATGGTTTGATGGTTGGTAGTTTTCGAGGAGGGTATAAAGCCTCAATGTTTATCCACCCTTTCAGGCGGCTGTGAGAGAGTGTACATGATTGGCAAGATTGGCAAAGTCTTCGAGAGAGAGGGTTTCTCCTCTGCGGTTAAGATCAATGCCTGCCAACTGGGCTTGCCCACTTTCCTGTTTAAACAGATACTCCCAGTCTTTTAAATTGTTTTTTAGCATTTTCCGTTTATGAAAAAACGCGGAATTCACCAGCTTAAAAAATAGCTTTGGATTTTCAACCTGCACCTTTGGTTGGGGCAGAGGCTTTAGGCCAATAAGAGAAGAGTCGATTTTTGGTTTTGGTGAAAACGCAGTGTTGGGTATTTCAAGCAAACGCTGAACATCGCAATAATACTGCACATAGACCGAGAGCGAGCCGTATTCTTTTTGACCGGGTTTAGCTGTCAACCGGTCGACCACTTCTTTTTGTAACATCAGCGTCATGGTGCAGATTTGATTCCGGTAATGGATCAATCTTTTCATAATGTGAGTAGCGGCGTAATAAGGGAGATTGGAAACGACGTTAAGTCCTGCTCCTAGGGAAGCATAATCAAATTTTGCGGCATCGCCTTCGATCAGTCTAAAAGACTGGGTATTACCAAAACGTTTTTGCAGGTCTTTTGAAAGCCGGGAGTCCAATTCAATCGCAGTTAAAGAATCAGCCTGGTCGATCAGGATTTGTGTGAGAACACCTTTGCCCGGCCCAATTTCAACCACCGAATCACCAGGCTGGATGTTGGCCAATTGGATAATATTCTGGGCAATATTTAGGTCGATCAGGAAGTTTTGTCCGAATGGCCTCTTCCTCATTTCATGGAGAGTGTGAATTGTGACAACCGGGTTGCCGTCCTCAAAGCCATTTTAAGATTTTCGGGGCAGGCTCGATCTCTTCCCGCAATATCGAATGCGGTGCCATGATCTACAGAGGTTCTTAATATTGGCAAGCCTAAAGTAATGTTCACTCCTTGCCCGGCAGAGTCCATTTTGACTGGAATCATTCCCTGATCGTGATACATACAGACCACTGCGTCATATTTTTGTGCGTCGGGTCTGCCGAACAGAGCATCGGCGGAGAAGGGGCCACTGGCCTGAATGCCTTCCTTCTGTACGGTTTTTAGTGCGGGTAAAATAAAATCAGATTCTTCATTCCCGAAAATTCCACCATCGCCGCAATGTGGGTTGAGTCCTGTCACTGCAATATTGGGAACATCCGTCACATGTCGGTTCAGCCATTCATGAGTCAGGCGAATAGTGTTGAGCACTCTTTCTTCGGTGATAAGTGGCTGGACTTGTCCCAAGGGAACATGAGTGGTAACAAGTACGACTCGCAGACTTTTTCCCGCCATCATGAGTACGGATTGTTTAGAGCCTGTCAAATGAGCTAGTAACTCGGTATGCCCAGGAAACGGATAACCTGCAAGGTGTAGGCTCTTTTTGTTAATGGGTGCCGTAGTTATGGCTGAGACTTCGTCGCGGAGCGCCAGATCGACAGCGGCTTTGATGGCTTTATAACTGGCCCGGCCTGCTTCGGCGCTGGGTTTGCCAACTGGGATATTCTCAGGCACGTTTTTGAGGTCGATTACATCAATAGTGCCGGTCTTATACCAACCTTCTTCAGGCTTGTTGATGGTATGGATCAGAATTTCTGGTGCATATTTTTTAGCCGTTTCCTGAAGCAGGCGTGCATCACCAATGACTACCGCTCGGGATTGAAGTGGTAATGTGTCATCTTGGAAAGCCTTGACAATGATCTCAGGCCCGATCCCTGAAGGATCTCCCATCGTTAATGCAATTATAGGTGAAGAACCCATAGTTCCGCTCTATTTAATTAAGAATGAGATCCGTAATTTCCAGGGAGGTTATTTCCGCAACTTATGGATTTTCCCCTTGGTTTTTTTTGACAACCCGTCTGGTCTCGGACTTGCGTCCAGAATTTTTTTGTCCACGTTACTTTCGTATTCCTTGAAATTTTCTATAAACTGATTTGCAAGTTCTTTGGCTTTTTCGTCGTAGGATTCCGGATTTTTCCAAGTGTTCCTTGGTAGAAGGATTTCATCCGGGACTCCTTTGACCTTAACCGGGACATGAATACCGAAAAACGGATCCTCCGTAGTTTCCACCTTGTCTAACTGGCCTTCGAGAATAGCCTTGATCATGGCTCGGGTATATTTGATTTCTACCCGGTGTCCGACACCGTAAGGTCCACCTGTCCACCCCGTATTCACTAGCCAACAGGAGACATTATGTTTCGCAATTCTTTCACCCAGCATATCTACATATACAGAAGGATGCAGGGACATGAAAGGAGCGCCAAAGCAGGTGCTGAAAATGGCGGTGGGTTCACGGCTCAATCCTTTCTCAGTACCCGCAACTTTTGCGGTGTAGCCTGAGATAAAATGATACATGGCTTGTTCTGGAGTGAGCTTGGAAACCGGAGGCATGACCCCATAGGCATCGCAGGTCAGCATGATAACATTATTAGGGTGACCCCCCATGCCACTGAGCACAGCATTTTTAATGTGGGTGATGGGGTAACTGGCCCGGGTGTTCTCTGTGAGACTGGCATCATCCAAATTGAGTCGACGCGTGTCTATATCCATTACTACGTTCTCAAGTAGGGTGCCAAACCGGCGAGTACAGTCATAAATTTCTGGTTCTGATTTTTGGGACAGGCGAATAACTTTGGCGTAACAGCCGCCTTCAAAATTAAAAACGCCTCGGTCACTCCAGCCATGTTCATCATCACCAATCAGCTTTCGAAGTGGGTCAGCCGATAAGGTGGTTTTCCCGGTTCCTGAAAGCCCAAAAAATACTGAGGAGTCGCCTTTTTTTCCGATATTTGCAGAGCAATGCATAGACAACACGGACTGTTTTTGTGGCAATAGGTAGTTCAAAATAGAGAAAACAGATTTTTTGATTTCCCCGGCATAACTCGTTCCGCCAATCAGAACTAATTGCTTGCCAAAATCAACAATAACGAAAACTTCGGAATTGGTGCCGTCAATCTCGGGTACAGCTTTAAAGCCGGGAACCTGAATAACGGTGAACGCGGGTTCGTGGGTTTCCAGTTTAGCCATATCATTGATCTGGATAAACATGTTCCTTGCGAACAGGCTGTGCCAGGCTTGCTCTGTGATGACTCGAATATGGGTCTGGTGTTTGGGGTCGGAGCCGGCGCAACAATCTTGTACATAAACTTCTTTTCCTTGAAGATAGGACAGTACTCTGAAGTAGAGGGCATCAAATTGTTCCACAGTGAAAGGTCGATTGACTTTTCCCCACCAGATGTTTTCCTGACTAGAAGGTTCTTGGACGATAAACTTATCTTTAGGAGCTCGTCCGGTATGTTCTCCCGTACTCACAATCACAGGGCCAAGATGCGAAACATGCCCTTCTTCGTTCGCAATTATGTGCTCGTAGAGCTGAGGTGTGGATAAATTCCAGTTAATCTTTTTGAGATTTTTCAAGCCATGCGTTTCTAACCCAACTTTATGTTTCAAAACTTTTTGCGGCATGGACTATATTCCTTTATGATTTGAGGGTAATGGATTTAACCCTTTGAAAGGGTATGGGTTCCCTTAGTTCTTCGTCTAGTTTTTATTGATAAACCACTAATATATATTAAAAGTTTATCATATCTACGGAAAATGAAAACCGCTTTTTAACTCAGAAACCTGTCTTTTAGGGATTAATTTTTCAGGACTTTAGAATGTTCCAATTATTTGGTAAAAAAAAGGAGGAACCTCAGATGAAGGTTCTCGCTAAGGAAAAAACTAGATATAACGATATTTATGTTATCCAGAATGGGGAACACCGAGAGCTCTGGTTTAAGGGTAATGGTGAATATTACCTGCAAAGTCGAGTGGATACTCAGGGGAAAAATCCTCTGGCTTTGGTTTACTCGCGCATGATGATGGCTTCTCTGTTATTTTCACCGAAACCTGCAAGAATGCTTATGGTGGGTTTAGGGGGAGCTGCGCTCAGCAATTGTCTTGCCCAATGGTTCCCTGATTTGAAGATAGATATTGTGGAGGTGGACGGCAAGGTTATCGATGTCTCCAAGAAATATTTTTCCCTGCGTGAGTCGAGCAGTTGTCGCGTTTTTGAAGAAGACGGCAGAGTATTCATTCAGAAACGCAAGGGACAGGAACCTTATGACTGGATCATTCTTGATGCATTTAAAAGCGGGTCGATTCCTTATCATTTGAAGACCTATGAGTTTTATAAAGAAATCCGTGCGGTGCTGAGCCCTATTGGCGTAGTGGGTTCAAACCTTTACGGTAAGGGAAACACCCTAAAACCCCGGGATATTCAAACCTTTCTGTCGGTGTTTCCTCAAATTTATTGTTTTGAAGATGATGATCAGATTGCAACGGTGCTCATTGCGACAAATGGGGAACGCTGGAGTGAAGAGAAAATTCGTGACAGAGCATCAATATGCCGAAAGCTACCGGAACCCTTCTCGATGGAAGAAATCGTAAAAGCATACCGACCAGGAAAATTTCAGGAAGAGTCGGTCTCAACATTTAAAGATAATTTTTCCGGCAACGGGTTCCTGAACGACGTGGAACGTGAAAACCTGCAAAGCTCTAAAGACCGCCGCTACCCGATCATTAATGTTTATTGAAAAGTAGATTTTTAAGAGGAAAGATCAAAGATCTGCACTTTTCCGCCATCAAAATTACCCACGGCTAGTTGATCGTTGCAGACGGATAGCCCTGCTACTTTCCCCAATTGCCCAGCTCTTCTGCCGGGTTTCTGGTAAATGCTCTGGACCTGGAGCTTGTTGTTAAAATGCACGATTTGATTGTTCCAGTAATCGGCGCCGAAAATGCCGTGCTTGGGATGCCATGCCATAAAATAAATTTCGTCAACTCCCAAACCAGTTTTACCGACCTCGTGAATCAAGTTGTCTTGTGCGTCAAAATGTTTGAGTGAAGACTCTGACTTGTCTCCTATCAGATACTCCCCATTTGGCAGGCAAAATATGCCGATAGGTTCCTTAAGGTTAGAGTTTTCACCCTGCAGGTTTCTCAGGGTGTTGCCCTGATCATCAAAAATCTGTATTTGGTTACGTTCTGGATTAGCGATCCAAATATTATCATGGTTGTCAATCGAAGGGCTATACAACATACCCGATTGACCCAAGTCAAATTGAAAAAGATACTTTCCTTTTTCATCAAATTTCTTCACCAGCCCGGATCTTTCCTCAACGATATATATATCGTTTTTGCTGTTTATGGCAATATCGCCCGGATACTGTAATTTTCCGGGTGCATTGCCCCATCCACCAAAATGGAATTGGTAATCTCCCAATGAGGAATAGCTGAAAACCATGTGGCCTTCATAGTCGATAACCAGTAAGTCTCCATTTTGGTTATGTTTGACGCCGTGAGGTGCTAGAATTTGGCCGGTTGCAGAGTTAGGTTTTTCGAGAATCTGGGTTTCCCTGAAATTTATTTTCGGGGAAGCTTTTGGAGGTGACAGGTCATCACGAAACTCAGTCAGCTTATCTAGAATATTTTTTATGCGGGAGTTCCTCTGATATTCGAATTCAAACCGATCCTTGTCAATGACTTTCTGTGCGAGCTCCATCTCAATTCGTATGGATTCTGAAATTTCTGAGACTTTATATTTGGAATTTAATTCTCCGGATTGACCATGAAGGTCAATGACCAAGAATATGGCTTCCTTGCGGGATTTTGCCA
>CAJQRI010000020.1 GCA_905612265.1 uncultured Nitrospinota bacterium
TGCTGTCGGTACTGGAGCAGCCCTCACAGTCATGACAGCAACTTTTTTCAACCTCCCTGTTTCAACAACACATGCTCTTATCGGAGCACTGGCTGGAGCTGGCTGGGTTAGCTCTGAGACTGGAATCTACTGGGATATACTTTCCAAGGCTTATTTTTTACCCTTAGTAGCTGGACCAGTACTCTCCGTAGTACTTGCCCTTATTATTTATCCCTTATTTAAAAAAATAAGGAAGAAGCTCAATATTGATCAGGAAACATGTTTTTGTGTTGGAGAAAAAATTATTGCAACTGCCCAAGGCCATGGGGTAACTAAAGAACAATTTGAAAATAACTATTACACATCCTTGGTGTTGCCGGAAGCAGTAGTTGCCAGCCAGGCTTATTGCCACTCGTCGTACTCAGGGAATTTCGCTGGTATGTCAGCTAGAAATATTTTAAACGGACTTCATTATCTAAGCAGTGGGCTTGTCTGTTTTTCAAGAGGATTAAATGACACCCCAAAAATTGCAGCTCTTTTGCTTATTGGTTCCAGGTTTGATTTGAACATTTCAATTCTTGTGGTTAGCATTGCTATGGCGGTCGGGGGATTGATACACTCTAAGAGAATTGCTGTTACCATGGGGGAAAAAGTAACTGCTATGAATCCCGGTCAGGCGTTTACAGCCAATCTGATTACGGGGGTAATGGTTTTGGTAGCCAGCAGATTTGGAGTTCCTGTTTCAACCACTCATGTTTCTTGTGGCTCTATTTTTGGGATCGGAATTTCAAATAAAAATATTGACCTCAAAGTCTTGTCACATATTATTTTAGCTTGGGTTACCACACTCCCCCTTGGGTTTATGTTTGGATTAATTTTAATATTAACTCTTAATTAATGTAGTAACCATAACCAAATAATTTGGCTTTCCTATCTCCCAAAGCAAAACCTCTGATAAACCGCCAGCAACCACCAAGCCAAAACACGAATAAACTTTCCACGAGGTATGCATAGGTATTGCTGGTTATATTCTTATGTAAAACTTGTGGAAACCAATAGAGAACTTAGGGTAACTAAAGCAGCATTAGTAAACATAAAGTCCTCTCGTTGATAACTTCAGTCCTACCCAAAGTTATTCATTTCTCTTAACTCTTAACTCTTAACTCTTAACTCTTAACTCCAATAGATTCAATAATCTCTACTTCTTGAAGCTTTATAATGATCTGCTCTGCAATAAATCGTTTCCTTCCCATAACTCCCACCCTCTTACAAAATATGTTTGTACAAATTTAATATTTGGACTACTTTTCAGAGGTCGAGTCAAGGTAACGACCATTTTGTCGAGCCGGTTAAGGAGGCCATTTGGTTATTACCTGAAGGCCCATATATGGCGGTTATTGGAAAAGGGGTTGTGGCTCAAGAAAAAAGAGTTCTTTTAAGAATAGATTTTGGCGGAAATTGGATTTTGGATATCATGGTGGGTCGCCAACAACCAAGAATTTTCTAGATAGTTTAATAAAATAATCTTCCCTTGAATCGAGCACCAATGACACTGGTAAACACATTATTACTGGGGTTTCTAATAGGTCTTAAACATGCTTTGGAAGTCGATCATGTTGCGGCTGTCGCCTCTTTAGCGTCTAAGACCACATCGGTCCGAGAAGGTCTTACTCTAGGGGCTAGTTGGGGATTAGGGCACACAATCACATTGTTTATTTTCAGTTCGATTGTCTTGATATTAGACACTGTAGTTTCGGCGCAGTTGGCTCTTACATTAGAATTTTTTGTCGGTTGCATGTTGGTGTTCATGGGCGGAGCCATTATAAAAAATATTGTCAAGAAACGAATTCATCTTCACATGCATAATCATTTAGATGGAACTACCCACCTGCACTTTCACTCTCATGTACAAGATAATGTCGAGCATCAACATACACACACACAACAGTTTTCAATTCGAGCATTATTGGTAGGAATGATGCACGGAATGGCAGGCTCAGCGGCTTTAATAGTACTGACTCTCGACTCCGTTTCATCCATTGAAACAAGACTTGTTTATATATTCTTATTTGGGGTTGGATCAGTGGTCGGTATGGCCCTGCTTTCCCTTTTAATGATAATTCCCCTTCGACACTCTGAATATGCCGCAAATCGTACTTACCAAAGTTTGCAGGTGTTCATTGGGTTGGCAACACTATTTCTTGGCATGATTATTATGTATGAGACGAGTGTCACCAATGGCCTTCTCGTTTAATTATTTACGCGGCTATAGTAGCTAGTTATTTAGGGTTCTTACTAGCACTTAGCACCTATGTTTTTATAAAATATAATTTAGGGTTAAAGTCTCAAGGCCTGCTGGATCGGCTGTATAAGATAGGCAAAATTCGCAGGTTTATCAATGGAGGCATAGGCACCTTTATTCAGATATTCATCCACATTGAAGCCAGATCCACACCATTCGCTAAAACAACGGACTGGAGTTCTCCGAACACCAAAATATAGCTCAAATGCTATCTGGAAATATCTACTTTGCTCATCCGGCAATATTAACCAAAATCACAACCCTTGAATAACGTCACCCAGAAAGGACTGAACTACATCATGAATCAACTTAACCATCGACCGTGAAAAACCCTTGGTTTCAAAACACCATATGAGCTATTCTTCAAAAAGAACACTTTACTAACTGTTGCACTTCATATTTGAATTCGCCCTTTAATAAAGTTGAACTTTTAAATATTATTTAACATCTCTTTATTAGCGTAAACTCTGCTTATTACATAACTGATTTTAGTTAAAGAGATGTCCTCACCGTTATAAGGTTTATGTATACGGCTAAATTGAAAGAAAAAATAATCGCATAAAAGAATGGAGAGCTCAGCTGGACTCCACGCAAAGAATGTCCATTGCTGTGCAACTAATGACTAAGAACGTCTTGAAGTTAACGGCCATAATAATTTCCTATCTTATAAATCTATAAAAATGAAAATTTCCATCAAATTGATATAAAAGGGCTTAATTGTTTTGACTAGGCTCCTTTTTTTAACAATTGTATGGTAAGCCTATTGTCCGGAGATAGTGTGGTTGTTCAACCAAACTGTGTTTGGACATCAGGAATATTGGCAACCTCTCGCCAAGGAGCATTTATCGCAACTTCAAGAAGGTCAATCTTTTCTTTTGATAACCAAAGACTTTCTACTTTCGATAATTCGTTACTATTTTTATTAGAATATATTTACTTTTTCATTGGAGGCGAATGAAAAGGGTTTTACAATAAAAAAGGTTATGCTATCAAAATAATTATATGTATCACCAAAAAATAAATTGATGGAGTGATAAATGAAAATCGGCTTTGTTGGACTTGGAAAAATGGGATCTAATATGGTGAAACGTTTGCTCCGGAATGGGCATGAAGTAGTTGCCTATGACCCAAATATTTCAGAAAACAAAGTTGGAACGAAGAGTGAACCAATCAAAGTGAATTCTATCCCTGAGCTGGTGGATAATTTGCCTCTATCTAGCATAGTCTGGCTCATGGTTCCAGAAGGTAATCCTGTAAAAGAAAATATTTTAGAATTAACCAAAGTTTTGAAAGCAGGAGACACTATTGTTGATGGCGGAAACTCCAACTGGCGTGACGCATCAGTTCATGAGGCGGAGCTTAAGAAAAAAGGAATTAATTTCATCGATTGTGGAACCAGTGGAGGGGTTTGGGGTTTGGAGAATGGCTATTGCTTGATGGTAGGAGGTGACCAAAAGGCCTGCAATAATTTGAAACCAATTTTCAGTTCCCTGGCCCAAGAAAACGGATTTTTATATTGTGGCCCCAGCGGTGCTGGTCACTTTGTGAAGATGGTACATAATGGTATTGAATACGGCATGATGCAGTCATATGCTGAGGGCTTTGAAGTTATGGAAAAATCTTCGTTCAACCTGGACATGCATGAAATAAGTAAAGTTTGGCAAAATGGTAGCGTGGTGCGATCCTGGCTTCTTGAATTGGCGGGAAGTTTGTTTGAAGAGGATCCAAAACTTTCCCAAATTAAAGATCACGTCGAAGACAGTGGTGAAGGGAGGTGGATGGTGCAAACTGCCATCGATCTAAATGTACCTGCCCCGGTTATAACCCTATCTCTTTTGTCAAGATTGAGGTCTCGACAACCCGAATCGTTCAGTATGAAAGTCCTGGCAGGATTAAGAAATCGATTTGGGGGACATGCGATTAAATCGGAATAAATACTAATCCAAAATTTCTTTAAAGTATTCTTCAGTTTTAAAAAATCTGTGTGTAAAAGTAGTGGATGATTGGTTTGAAGGTGCAAATCAGGCGTTGGCCAATCAAACTACTTTTACTGTGGGACTTTCTGGAGGGAGCACTCCTCAGTATGTGTTCTAGTATGTGTCAGAATTCGAACGGTGGAAAAAATCCCCTGGAATATTGTTCCATGTTTTCTGGGTTGATGAACGTTGCGTAGCACTGAATCATAGCGAAAGTAATTATCAACTCGATTGCAATTTAATGTTGAAATAAATTTTAATTCCTGAAGAAAATATTCATAGATTCCCTGGGAAAAATGATCCTTTATTTGAAGCGGTTAGGTATGAAGATGAATTGAAAAAGCACTTTGCGTTGGGCAGTGGGGGAAACCCAAGTTTGGATTGGATATTTCTTGGTGTTGGGTTAGATGGTCATACCGCATCTATTTTTCCGGGGTCTATTTTTGAAAACTCGTCTTCCCAGTTCTGCGGAGCGACTAATCATCGAGATACAGGTCAGAATCGAATTTCCTTAAGCTTGCCCGTGATCAATGCGTCGCAACGAATAACCGTTATGGTTGCAGGACAGGATAAGGCTGCCATCGTTTCCCAAGTCTTGAGCCCTCCTTTTGAAGGAAGCGAATTGCCAGCAGGAAAAATAAGACCTCTAAATGGGAATGGTGACTGGGTGCTGGATGAGTTGGCAGCATCTCAACTAAAGAAATAGAACTTTCGAAAACGGTAAGTTTGTAAATGAAAAAAACTAAAAGTAGACATGACTAATCCCACCAGAAATGAAAAAGGAATTATCGAATGCTACGATATAGGTGGAACTAATACCAGAGCTGCATTTATTTTTAATGGTCAATTAAAAGAGCCGTTCGTTAATGAAAGGACAGATAAGAGAAGTGTTGTTTCTCTAGTTCAGCAAATCCAAAGAATATCTTCCTCCTTGAGAAAAAAACACCCGGTACTTTCTGAAAGTCAGATCCAGGCTGCGAGTCTAGCATTTCCTGGTCCTGTTGAGGGGACGATATTGTTGGGTTCTAAACCCTTGGGATTTGATGAGGAGATAGATTTTCAGAATCTTTTAGGAGATTATTTTAACATTCCGCTCATCCTTGGTAATGATCTCAACATGGCCAGCCAAGGAGAACTCGCTCTTGGAAAATTCAGAGATACGAAGAACTTTTGCCTGCTGACCCTCAGTACGGGAATTGGTGTGGGAGTCATTATAAATGGAAGCTTATATAATAGGCAAACTGAGGTTGGTCATATTGTTCTTGAAAAAAACTCTGATTTAGCAAATCCCTGTCTAGGTCATCGTGGTTGCTGGGCGGCACAAGCTTCAGGTGCAGGAATTGAAAAAACGGTTGAGAAAATGGGACTGAAATTATCATCTTCTGAAATATTTGAGGACCCTCGATTTCAGGACGTAGTGAACAAAGTGAAAAAATACAATGCCTATGGGATAGGGAATTTGATCAATGCGTACGATCCGGAAAAAATAATCATTATGGGTTCGTTAGGCCTCAAGCAGTTTAATAAGATTATTCCTGAGCCGGATATGATTAAAAAATATACCTTATTAAAGAACATCCCCGAAATAATTCCCACATCGCTTGGAGAAAATATAGGGCTATTTGGAGCCTATTTCAGTGCATTAAATTTTCTAAAAACCGGGTAGTAAATAAGGGATGAAAATCTATTTAATATTGAGTCAATCATGGAGCTACCTCGTTAAGAGTAGTGAGTAATTTTGGGTAGGACTGAAGTTGATAACGAGAGAACTTTATGTTTACTAAAGCTAGGTACTGCAGAAAAAGCTAAGAGCCTAAGTGACTTATGATAGCCCCTTAGGCTCAAAACTATATTCATCCACCCATCATTTTGTAGAGAAGATAAAGAACAAGTGCTACTACGATAAGAATTTTTTTATTAGCGTCCAATTTCATTAAAAAAAACCTCCATTAAATAAAAAAAGAAAAGTGAGTGAGTGAGAGTAAGAATGTGCGTGGCTTGATTTTCATGTTTTAAGTCCTCCGAATATCTAGATTTTGCTACAATTGGACCACCTATGCAATACATCATAATTTACTTACTCTCACTAACCCTTTATTCGTCCGCACTTGCAGATACTATTCAAGGCAAGGTTGTTAAGATAGCAGATGGGGATACTGTAACTGTATCCTGTCAACTGATTGGTCAGAAGATGGAGAGAAACCCTTTGAGTGAAACTCTGTAGACGGAAACGAATAATAGTTTATTTGGATGACTATTTCACCAACTGCCTTAGGCGCAAGATGGGATAATGGCTACACGAAAACAAAATATAAAGGCTACCCCAAAAAAGTAACAGAAAGCCTCAATTGAGGCCATAACTTATGAAATTTTTCATAAACAAGATAGGCAGACTGGCTACTGAGGAGTGGAGAAGGAAGAAGGTGGGTTGTTGGCAGATTATGGGTTGAAACCAACGAAAGAAGCGAGGCCTTTGTCTCCTGATGAACAAGTAGTTCTTTTCAAAGAACTTCCAGGTCATCTCCAACCAGTTTTTGAGTTTGGTATAAACACTGGTTGTCGCGATTAGGAGCTGTGTAATTTGAGGTGGGACTGGTTGTAAAAGATTGATGATACTCTATCGTATTTTGAGTTACCAAAGGAATTTAGCAAAAACAATCAGGTCAGACCAGTTGTACTCAACAGTATTGCCAAATCTATCGTCGAATTTCTTGTCGGGAACAACTCTGAATATGTTTTCAGTTATAATGGGCGAAAACTTGGTAGGCTAAATACGTCCGCCTTCAGTAAAGCCAGAGATAGGGCAGGGAAGGTGACACCCGGTATTCTTCAAACTAATGTCCATAGTCTTCGGCATTCATTCGGGGAAAGGTTAACCGAATCTGATGTTCCTTGGGATTGGAAGCAGGCATTATTAGGGCACAATCCTAAAGAAGTGACTTGGCGATATTTGCATTACTATAAAGGCAAAGAATTTGTTCAAATTAATTGAATTTATAAAGAGGTTAGTAAAGTATACCCCTCTTGACGAATCCCTTAAATTGGGTAAAGTAGCCTGAGTTAAAGGTCATTTGACACAAAATTCATTCAGGTTGAATGAAGGGTGTAGGTAATTTATTGTAAACAAATATGCCCCCGTAGCTCAGCAGGATAGAGCAACGGATTCCTAATCCGTAGGTCAGGCGTTCGAATCGCCTCGGGGGCACCATATAAAACAAGCGCTTAGCTCTAGTTGGGCTAGGTGCTTTTTTATTTAGATTCGTTTTGCCCCACTACTGCCCCACTTTATAGTGAAACACTTCGGTTTTAGTCTTGTGAATAGATGGTGGTGTGGATAGCAAGCTTCAGAGTTCATATGAATGTGTATGAGGGAAAGGAAATATAAACTTTGCTGAATATTTGTTTTCTTCCCACTAATTAAAATTTTGTAGCATAGCCCACACCCCAATTTTGTGAGCCGAGTATCGATATGTTCCTGTGCACGTGTTAGACCAATTTTTGAAAGTCGTATATTTTGCGCGACTCAGTCTATACGTTGAGGGTAGGATGCATGAAATACTTCACACTGAAGATTGCTAAATTGCTAAATTCCAGAGGTAGGTACTGTAGAAAAAGCTAAAAGCCTAAGTGACTTATAGTAGCCACTTAAGCTCTAGCAAACTTTCTTGAACGTAAGACCCAGCTTTATACCCCTTCGGGGCATGAATGCTAATGAAGGGATATCACATGAGCAAGGTGCAACTGTTAGACGCATTGGGTTATACGTCAGGTGCTGGTGGAGATGGAAATTTAGCAGTCTCACCTTAATTTATACCAGCACCGGGCCTCATTGTTTGACTGCCGGCGCCCCCTGCGGCTCCTCTGCCACCAGCCTTAAGCTCACCAAGATTACCTACAATTCGAGAGTCTGCCATGTCTCCTACAAATTCCATGGCAAAACCAGAACCACTAGATTCCATATAAATAGTCCCCCACATAGATAGCTGAGCAAGGTTTTTAAAGGTATGTTTGCCATTAACTACCACGGATTTGTTTGGATTCGAGTCTAGAGTAGTTACCCTGATAGAACCGAATTGAGCCGTGTCAACTGTCGAGATTAAATGAACATTTTTGTCGATGGCAGTTTGGAATTCTGTGTTTACGCTATTAATGGTGGGGTGACTTTGGTTTACAATAAAAACTCTATGGGTTTCTCCGGCATCAACAGTAAATACAGCGGCTCTACCGGCCCTATTATTTAAAGTAGTCGTCATACCAATGGCTTCTATTACAAGGCCAATTTGAGTGGCTGCAGTGTCAAGTGAAGGATGACTTATCCCAATGAAGGTATAGCTATCATTGGGAATAACCTGAGCATAAGGCGATATCGCTAGACGGGAGCTGTCTCTGGTATGAGCGGCGTGGACTAATGAGATAGGAATGGAGTCATTGTCATTTATGCTGAATGTATGAGTACTGATAGTAGATGTGACAAATATAGAACTTGTAGGACTAGAAAGGGTGATGGTGATAGTTTCAGTATTTTCTTCCTCGCCATCATCGACAATTGTGAAACTGATGTTCTGACTGGTTGTTCCGGCACTGAATGTCAAGGTACCACTGGATAATGTGTAGTCGACCCCACTTCCAGTTGCCGTGCTTGTTACGGCGTAGTCAACTGTTACGGTCGAGGAAGAAGATTTAGAGAGCGTGACTGGAATTGTGACTTGAGTTATATCTTCACTTTGGCTGGAGGTTGAATCACTGAAGGTAATTGAGGGGAACACTCCGCTACTAAAGAAAACAAAGGCACTTCCTGATTTTATTAAAGAATTATTGCCATCTAATCTAGCACCAACAATAACATCGCTGGTTCCATCGCCATT
>CAJQRI010000021.1 GCA_905612265.1 uncultured Nitrospinota bacterium
GTAACCGAGGGCCAGCAACAGATGGCGCTTGTGGTGGAACTCGGGAATGCACCCCTTATCTGAAAAATGATCGATGGGAGTGTAGGCGCGATAAACGATTTGGTGGACCTTGCGAAGAGGGTCCAAAGCCAAATGGGGAATGTTGTATCCAGAGACCTGCATGTGCCCCCCACAGTTCTTTACGGATTATTCGTGGTCGCGTAACGTTGCTGGTTTTATTAGCTGTTATTGCCTTAATAGTAGGTTCTCTAGGGCTGAGTTCTCATTTTAACGGACTTATTAGTATTTCAGATGCGGGTCCATTGTCAAAATCACATATAAAATTCACAGAAAAACAAGGTTGTAATGCTTGTCATGAGGTGCATGATCAAGGGATTTCTGGTTGGGTAAAAGCAGTTTTTAGGCCTTCAAATTTATCTGGTAAATGTGTGACCTGCCATAGCTTTGGGGGAGAAAGTACTGTAGCTCACAATAATAATTTGTTAACCGATAAAGAGGTTTCTAAAACGCAATGTGTCATGTGCCATCGAGAGCATAGTGGTATATCTAAGGTTACACGGACGTTAAGCTCGAAGCAATGTAACTCCTGTCATAAAAATAAATTTAAAAGCTTTGAGAACGGCCATCCTGAATTTTCGCAAAAATACCCTTATTTTATTCGCGATTCGATCAAGTATGACCATGGCTCGCATTTAAATAAACATTTTTCTAATCCTAAATTTTCTGATAAGGCGCCTATATCGTGTGTGGATTGCCACACGATCACATTATCTGACAGGGAAATTAAACCCGGTAATTATGAGACAACTTGCGCTAACTGCCATAATAACCAGATTAAGAAAAAAGAACTGATTATCATCAGGCTCCCGGAGTTGTTGCAAAATAGAATTGACAGTAGCAAGTTGATTGAAGCTTGTGATTTTCCTGAAACCAAAATGGAAGTTGAAGAGGAATTTCTTAGTGTTTCCACCGAACAACCCGCTTTGGTGAGTGCTTTTCTTCTGAATTTTTCTGATGATGACCCAGAAAGCTATGGTAAACCACTTCAGGACCTAATTATGTCTATGGCTGAAGAAAGCACTGCTTCCTTTGCAGAACTGATAGATAACCAGACTCCAATGCCTATGTCAGAGAACTTATTAGCGGGTTTAAATCCGGAAGTTTTGAAGCGCGCTGCTTGCACCTGGGGCTTGAACAGAGAGTATGAGCCCCCTGCTGAAAATAAATATGGTGGTTGGTACGCTGATATGCTGGAAATTCGTTACAAACCGGCAGGACATGCTGACCCAGTAGCTAAAAGCTGGATAGAGTTTGCTTTGGCGGTATCTACAGAAAAAGGCGTGGATGCTAGTGAATCAAGGGCTATTGCAATGCGTGAACAGATTCTTTCGATAAAAGATGGCGTGGGTGGGTGCATCAAGTGCCATGCAATAACGGAACTTAAAGATACTAAGGGTGATTCATACCTAGCTGTAGACTGGAACTATAAAAATGCAAAAAAACGTCCATACGTGAAATATAAACATGATGACCATGTAAATATAATGGGGGAAAGTTCTTGTTCCGGTTGCCATGTTTTAAATAAAGAAGAAGGTTATATGGATTCATTCAAGGAATATAACTCGACCAGCTGGGTAAATAATTTTAACCCTATCAAGAAAAAAACCTGTACGCAGTGTCATTCAGAAGATCAAATTGATATGGAATGTCAAGCATGCCATTTATATCACTTAAAACCGAGCTTTAAAAAAAATATGCTGGCCGTGAAGGCCGATCCAATTCCAATCACGCCATAAAGTATCATTAGTATATTTAATACTTTAAGGAGGTATTTTGCTAGATATTAATTTGATGATCAGTATTCTGTCGTTGGTGTTTTTATTAGGGCTGGTATTGTATTTGGTCGTGCTAACCATTAACAGTTCGCGGAGTATTTCCATAAGTCAGAGATCAGCCGATCTTGAAGCAAAGGTTTTAGAGACAAGAATTAAAAGTATAGGGATTCAAAGTGAGCTAAAGAACAATCAGGTAAACCTCTCCTGGAACGGTTTTAGAAAATTTAAGTTGGTTTCAAAAATAAAGGAAACTAAGGATATTACTTCTTTTTACCTTGCTCCTCATGATGGCAATGCCTTGCCAGCTTATTTGCCGGGGCAGTATCTGACGTTTCAACTAAACATTCCGGGCCAAATTAAGCCAATCATTCGATGTTATTCACTTTCAGATAGCCCCTACCACCCTGATCGATATCGTGTGTCAATTAAACGGGTTCTGGCGCCTAGAGACACGTCATTTGCACCGGGATTGGGGTCCAACTACTTTCATGACTCCTTGAATGAAAATGATATTGTGGATGTCAAAGCTCCGAGCGGGCATTTTTATCTGGATATGACCAAAAATACTCCAGTTGTTCTTCTTGCAGGAGGAGTGGGTATTACCCCGATGCTTAGTATGCTCAACGCAATTACTGAATCTGAGTCTAAGAGGGAGGTCTGGTTTTTCCTTGGAGTTCGGGATAAGACAGAGCATGTGATGCAGGAGCACTTAGAAGTAGTGGCACGAGAACATGAACAAGTAAACTTGAGAATTTTTTATAGTAAACCAGCAGAAACCGATATTTTTAACAAAGATTACCATCTTAAGGGCAGGGTAAATGTTGAGAATTTCAAATCAATACTTCCATCTAATAACTTTGATTTTTATATGTGTGCTCCTCCTCCAATGGTTAAGGACTTAAGAAATGATTTAGCCGAGTGGGGAGTACCCA
>CAJQRI010000022.1 GCA_905612265.1 uncultured Nitrospinota bacterium
TAAAACCCGAACGAAATCCCTTTGAGGGTTTGGCGATTCGATGTATGAACAAGGTAAATCCTCAATTGTTCCAGCGGGTATAAAAACCAAAAGCTCCGAATATTTTTCCAGCATGTGCAGGCTGATCTCATCCATTGAGGAAAAAAAGATCATTGTATTTTCTTCTGGTTCCTTGGAGCGGGATGGCCCGTAAACAGGGCAATTGCGCCCTTTAAATTCCAGGTTCAGAAACTCGGCAATCTCTTCAGCATATATTGCTTCTATTTTTTTCTTATACATTGATCAACACAAAAAATTAATAGCTTTTTATAACTCGTCGGGATTTTCCATCCTCTCGAGGAAGACTCCCTTGATGAAGCAATTCGATATCAGGCCGAAATCCAATTTTATTTCGGCATACTTTTTCCAATGTGGATTTTAATTCTTTTAACTTCTCTTCTTTAAGGTCCGAACGATACTCTGCGCGTAGCAAGAGGTTTTCGTGAGGCGGAGGGGTTTTTAAAACGATCTGGTACTCACCATTCAACTGATCCAGCAATTCGGAGCAAATTCTTTCAATGGCTGAAGGAAAAACATTGATGCCGCCAATAACGATCATATCATCTGACCGCCCCTTAATATGAAACCTAAAACTACTGCGTCCACAGGTGCATGGGTCTGTGTCGACAATGTCTATGATATCTGCCGTTCGATATCGAATCAAAGGTTGCGCTTTTTTGGAAATATTTGTAAGTGTCAACTCGCCGACAGCACCTTTTCTCAGCGGAATGTATTGATCTGATTCAAACTGGTAAAGCTCGGCAACCAGCGAACCTCTTCCCATATAGTGAAACCCGTCTCGCGCTTCACACTCCGAACCTATAATACTGAGAACTTCCGAAACGCCGTAATTAGCGTTCATAGCTATAATTCCCCAGTCCTGTTCAATTTGCTGTCGTTTTCCAGGGTATTGAAGTCCAGGCTCTGCTCCAAAAAGGCCCAGCCTTAAAGGCAAGTCTTTAGGTTCCAGGTCAAATCCCTGAGTAATAATATCCCATAACTTGGTCAAATAAGAAGGAGTACAGTGAATAGCAGTAACACCAAGAGAAATAATCATTTCGACTAGTTCAGTCGAATTCCCTACACCATATGGCACTACCGATGCTCCAGTGCCCTCAAGGCATTGATGGTCGGTAAGGCCGCCTGACCACATGCAGTAATTCAAACAATGGACTACAATATCATCAGGTTTTAGGCCTGCGGACTGAAAAGCTCTTCCACCAGCGTTGATAGCATCTTTAATATCGGCTTCTGTTAAAAGAATGAGAAGCGGTTTTTCAGTGGTTCCCGAAGTTTTATGAATTCTGCTTATTTCATCTAAACCGACACATACATTGCTGCCAAAAGGAGGATGCTTTTCTTGATCGGTTAAAAGATCCGCTTTGGTTGTAAATTGAAGTCCTGATACGGATCCAGCTTTGGAAGCCGAAATTAAAATTTCCTTTCCAATAAGGCTTTGATAAAATTGACTGTTCTCAGCGACCCATTTTAGCTGAGAGACAAGACGTGATTTCTCAATTTTTTCATGGAATTCAGAGGGCTCCATGTAATCTATGGAATTTTTTTTCAAGACCAGACACTATTCTTTTAATTGAGTGATTATTTCAACTCTCCGCGATTTTTTCACCTTCGGGAGATGCGTGATGCCGCTGAGTTCTATATGTCGAGAGTGATATTGGAGTATAAAAAGTTCGCAATTTTTAAAAAACTACTGGAGTAATATTAATATATCTTCATACTCCTTAGCAATCATATTAACACTATTAAAGTTCAGAATTTCATGTATAACTGAAAAACGTTGCTAAACTCATTTGTCGATCTTAATGTGAAGTTGATGCTATTGTTCCGTAGTAAAAGTGAACACTAAGAAAATGATGAATTTAATCATTTTTGAAGGTGTTCGATATGGGGAAGAAGCGGAATCAGTAAACGAAAAAGTATAAAAAGGAAGGCCAATTGAAGAATAAGGATTTGACTATTTGTGTTCCGGACTACAATGAAGCCGCGGGAATTAAAATCACCTTGCAGGGATTGAAAGTGAAGTTTTGGGATTCTGAAATTTTTGTGATAAACGCTTGCTCGAATCGAGTTGTCTCATTTGTTGGGAGGCTTAGTTTTGCGAATTGATCACACTGAGTCGTATAAGGATTTTGGGGAGCAGTTTTTAGTTGATTCAAAGATTGACGGCTACTTTGGTTCACAAGAAATGCTGAATCATACCATAAAGCCATTTGACTTAAGAAGACTTAAGGGAAAAATAGTTATGGAGGTTGGGTGCGGAAGTGGGAGAATACTCAAAAATCTACTTGAATGCGAACCCAAAAAAATTATCGCTGTCGAACCTTCGGTTGCAATTGATGTTGCAAAAAGAAATAATGTAGGCGGATTAAAAAAAATTGATTTTGATAACATAAAGGCCGAAGAAATTAATAGATATGATGAGATTGATTTTTGTTTTTCAATAGGTGTTATTCATCACATACCAAACGCTGACATCGCAGTTAAAAATATCTATAATGCGCTCAAAAAAGATGGGGAATTTGTTTTTTGGGTATATGGTTATGAAGGAAACGAACTTTATTTGGCAATTTTTAATAATTTAAGGCGGATTACCCGAGCCCTTCCAGACTTCATGCTTCGAGGTTTATGCTCGGTTTTAAATTTGTTGTGCTCCCTCTATATAGTCTTGGTGAAAGTTTTTCCATTGCCTCTGAAAGATTATATGTTAAATGGTTTTCAAAAAATGACATGGGAAAAGAGAAATTACGTGATTTTTGATCAACTCAACCCCTCATATGCAAAGTACTACAAAAAAAGTGAGGTGGAGAGCTTATTGAGTAACGCTGGTTTTTCCATTACTGATATAACTCATACAGACAGTTACTCTTGGACAGTTATTGCAAAAAAATAATAGCGGCCAAATGAATTTAGATTTTAATGTGAAAACTATTTGAACAATTCAATTGCTGTGATCTTTAATTATTTTTTTGCGTAGATATCTTGCGCTCCAAACAACAGAGATAAGGAAATTTAATTGAAATATAATGATTTGACTATTTGTGTTCCCGCCTACAATGAAGCCGCAGGAATTAAAAATACTTTAGAGGGGTTGAGGGCGAAGTTTCAAGATTCCGAAATTATCGTTGTCGATGATGGTTCTACGGATGAAACCTTTGAGTTAGCAAAATCTGTAGAAGGCATCGTTGTGTTATCTCACTCACGAAACCGTGGTTATGGGGCATCTCTGAAAACTGCGATTCGATGTGCTAAGGGAGGAGTCATAGCTTGGTTCGATGCAGATGGCCAACACCGACCCAATGACCTAGATAAAATTATTCAACCGGTATTGCAAGATGAGATGGATATGGTTATTGGTGCCCGCGGGGAAGGGTCGGACATAAGACCGGATCGGGTGCCAGGAAAATTACTTTTGAAGTTCGTTGCAGAATTAATAGTCGGTGAATCTATTCCAGACTTGAATTCTGGGCTCAGATGTTTTAAGGCAGAAGTTATAAAACGTTATCTACATCTTCTTCCTGAAGGTTTTTCTGCGTCAACAACTTCGACGCTTCTTATGAAAAAGCGGGGTTACCGCATGGAATTTGTAAGCATAATAGCAAATAAGAGAAAAGGGAAATCATCGGTCAACATTGTCTATGACGGACTAGGTACTTTTGTTCTTATTACCCGGATTCTTATTCTTTTTAATGCCTTACCTTTTTTTTCAATATTGGGTTTCCTGCAAATCTTTTTCGGGTTACTTTGGGGCTTATGGTATCTCCGTGATGGTGGACTTTCAGTATTTGCGTCAACTCTGATAATTTCCGGGGCACTGACTATTTTTATGGGTCTAATCTGTGACCAGATAACAGAGCTTAGGAAAGAGCGACTTGAGTAATGATTTCGTTTTAAAGCTTTTGCAAGCTTAGTGGAAGCACATGTGCTCATTGAAAAATGGAAGCATGAATGCTATCAATGTAGATCGTATAGCTCCCCCCTCCAGCATTCTCTGATAGAAGAATTTATTGGTAGTTTTTCAGGGATAAGTTAGCTTTAACTTACCCAATTGTCATTGGGATCGTTGCTCCTGTGAAATTTTTTTATTTTAAATAGGATTTAAAAAAATGAAGGCAGTATTTCTGGTGACGTTATGTAGTGTGATCGGTGTTGTAGGGCAGGTGCTTCTCAAATATGGTTTGCAACGAAACGATGGTCTTTGGAAAAAGGAGATTGGCGTCTTATCCAATTTCATATTGTGGTTTCAGAATCCCTACTTATTAGCAAGTATAGTGGTGTGCGCCGTAGGAGCAATATTTTTTATATATCTTCTAGGGAAATATGAGCTTTCTCATTTTTATCCGTTAACGGCGTCAGCTTACATTTTTGCTTTTTTTGCTGGAGTATATTTTTTCAATGAACAGGCGACTATATCTAAGGTAGTCGGCTTAGTAGTAATTTGTATTGGGATTGTTATAATAAGCATTTAAAGGACGATTCTTAATTTCAGGAGACTTGTAAATTTACATTTGGAGAAATTAATTTTTTGTGTCTATGGGACATAGTATGATTTTTGATGCCATGGCCTATAAAAGCTAACCTTTTGACCTTCCTGTGAATAGAAGTAGCCCGTAACTTCAACTCGAAACCTCCTATTTTTTTCTTGATTAATCTTTAGTCGGTAACACTATGTGCGGAATTGTTGGATACTTTGACTACCAAAGGTTAGGCTTTCAGTTATCATCCGAAAAATTTGACCCGATGATTGATTCCTTAAGTCACCGTGGTCCGGATGGAAGAGGCTCATACCAAGAGCCAGGGATTGGTCTCGGCCATCGGCGTTTGGCTATTTTGGATGTTGATGGCGACCGTGCTGGACAACCTATGGCGGTAGAAAAACGTGAGGTTTGGTTGACTTTTAATGGTGAAATTTATAATTATCGTGAACTAAAGAAAGAGCTTAAGTCACTCGGGCATAATTTCCATACAACCTCGGACACGGAAGTACTCCTTCATTCTTATTTAGAGTGGGGTGTTGAATGTCTCGAGAAATTAAACGGTATTTTTGCTTTTGCAATCTGGGATAAACCAAAAGCAAGACTATGGCTGGTTCGAGATCCTTTTGGTGTTAAACCGCTATTTTTTTCTGACTGGAAGGGGAAAATAATTTTCGGATCGGAAATTCCCGCTCTATTTCATTTCCCCGACCTTCCCCAAGATAATGACCCTTATGGGATGGATTCGTTTTTTACCTTTGGTTATGTTCCTGCTCCAATGACGGCCTATAAGAGTATTAAACAATTACTGCCTGGCGAGTTTTTGTTGATAGAAAATGGAAAAAAAATATTTAAAAAGTACTGGGATCTTCCACTTTCTGTTTCAAAACTAAAGGGATCTGACAACGAACTTCGTGAAGAGTTCAAGAGACTACTTAAACAAGCGGTTGAGAGGCAGATGGTGTCTGATGTTGATTTAGGAGCATTTTTGTCCAGCGGGAAAGATTCTTTTGCGATTGTTCAAGCCATGCAGATGGTTAGTAAGGGAATGACAACAGCTTTTAGTATGGGTTTTAACAATACTAAGTTCGATGAATTAGAGGGCGCAAAACTATCAGCCGATGCTTTAGGGGTAAAACTAATCTCGAATCGTATGAATATTGACGTGGATAAATTGATAGAAGAACTTAAGTCAACCATGAAGGAGCCTTTTTCCGATCCTTCTGGGCTTCCCACCTATTTGCTCTGCAAAATGGCATCTAAGC
>CAJQRI010000023.1 GCA_905612265.1 uncultured Nitrospinota bacterium
GAGAACTAAATCGTTTTTTTCAGCAAGATCAATTGCATGCTCGATAGCCTCTTTCCTGTCGATGATCGACAAATAATCAATACCCTCTTGAGCAGAAGAAGGAACACCCTGACGAATATCCTCAATGATCTGCTCAGGGTCTTCTGTCCTGGGGTTGTCAGAGGTGATGATTGAGAAGTCTGCCTCATTTATAACGGCTTGCCCCATAGCCTTTCTTTTTCCGTTGTCTCTGTCACCACCGCAACCAAAGACGACAATCAGCTTTCCCTCGGTAAATGCTTTTGCCGCAGAGATCGCTTTAGAAAGAGCGTCATCAGTGTGGGCGTAGTCCACCATCACAGAAAACCCTTGATCGTTGTCGATGCTTTCAAACCGACCCGGGATAGGACGGATCCGCCGAAACACTTCTTGAATTATTTTGAGAGAAATATCCTGAGTCATAGCACCCGCTGCCGCAGAGAGAAGATTGTGGATATTGTGTTGGCCTAGAAGATTGGATTGAATCTCCGCAGTCCCAAAGGGAGTTTTTAAGGTGAACTGAGAACCCGCTTTTGTCAGCGTGATATTTTCTGCCTTGAAATCCGCGTTATTTTCAATGCCTGTGGTGAAGGAATCCGTTTTAAATTCTCCGGAAAACTCTCTTCCGACTGGGTCGTCAATATTAAAAACTTTCCATTGAACATGGTTGTCTAGGAAAAGTTTTTTCTTGGCGTTTTTGTAGCTTCCCATGTCGCCATGGAAATCAAGATGGTCGCGACTCAGGTTGGTGAAAATCCCGGCTTTGAAACGCATGTCACGAACACGGTTCTGCTGCAGAGCATGAGACGAGACCTCAAGAAAACAATTTATGATTTCATCTTTGATCATTTCATCCAGCATTCGATTTAAGTCTAGAGACTCAGGCGTGGTGACAGGAGCAGAAAGTTCTTTGTCCCCGTAATGGTAGTTGATGGTGCCGATAACTCCGGTTCGTGCTCCTTGCGCTCTAAATAAAGCTTCGAGAATATAGGCTGTGGTGGTCTTGCCGTTGGTGCCGGTTATTCCCGTTAAAGATAAACGTTCTGACGGATGTTGATAAAAATTAGCACTGACGGCTGAGAGTGCTCTGCGAGCATCTTTTACACACAAAGCCGTTACATCAAGCGACCCCAGGTCGAGCCCGTTTAGAGAATCGAGAGACGTTTCGGTGATAAACGCCGATGCGCCTTTATCGATAGAGTTTTTTATGAATGCTCCTCCATCGCAGTTCCCTCCGGGCACAGCTACAAACAAGCAGTCCGGCCCAGACTTTCTAGAGTCGTAGACGATTTCGCGAATATTTCTGTCCATGGTCCCCAGAATATTAGTAGCTGGTAGGCCGAGAGTTAAGCGCGAAAGTTTTTGTCCGATCTGGTCAGTCACGTTAAGGTAGTCACTTTCAGAAAATACTATCGAACTTGTTGAATTTATCGTTTCCATCATGCTCGATCGAGAATAAAAACACGTTCTTTACTTGACAGAACGTTTAAATAACGCAAAGCCTTTTTTGCTATTTTCTTAAACACTGGTGCCGCCACAACGCTACCCCAATGCAATCCTTTAGGGTTGTCAATCATCACCAAAATCACAAGTCGAGGAGAATCTGCTGGAGCAAAACCAATGAAGGAAGAAATGTATTCTGTGCCGGAGTAAGACCCCGTCTCCATATTGTATTTTTGCGCTGTCCCGGTTTTGCCCGCCACATCAAATCCATCCAATGCCGCTTTTTTCCCGGTACCGGTTTTCACCACTGACTTTAGAATCTCGACCATTTGAAGGCTGGCTTTTTCGGAAATGACCCGGTGAATTTTTTTCGGCTTGAATTGCTGAACAACCTTCCCGTTCTTGATTAGCGCTTTGGTGATATGTGGCTCCATAAGGTTTCCGCCGTTGGCGATTGCCGATAGGGCGCTGACCATTTGAATAGGGGTGACGGCGATCTCATGTCCGAATGAAATAGAAGCCAGAGAAAGGTTGGACCAGTTTTTTTGCGCTTTAAGCTGGCCAGCAGACTCACCTGGAAGCGACAGACCTGATTTTTCACCAAATCCGAATTTGCGAATGTACTCATAAAAAGACTTTTTCCCAACTTGCTGGGCAATTTTGACCACTCCAATATTGCTGGACTTTGCAATGATGTCGTTCATGGTCATCCAACCAAATTTATGGTCGGAGGCCTCTCCGATAGTAGCGTTGCCAATTTTAAGTTTTCCGTTCTCACAAAAATAAACGTCCTGTGGTCTAGCCAGCTCTTTGTCGAGGGCTGCAGCAGCAACGATGGGCTTGAAAATTGATCCCGGCTCGTAAGAACTGGCTACAATATTATTTTTCCAGATTTTTTGAGAAAATGCGCCATAGTGATTCGGATTGAACTGAGGGACGTTAGCCATTGCATAGATTTCCCCAGTGTGAGGGTCCATAACCACAGCCATCCCCGAATCAGCCTTGAAACGCTCAACCTGATTTTTCAAATAGTATTCTGCGGTATACTGAATGACCTCATCGATGGTGAGCACAAGGTCATAACTTTTACGACTGGAGTCGCGCAATCCTCCAAGAGACTGAATATTTCTTCCCTTGGCATCACGTTCGGTGACTTGCCTGATTGTGGTGCCCTTGAGCTTGGATTGGTGAGTATGCTCAACACCAGCAAGACCCTGATTGTCTATACCGACAAACCCGAGAACGTTTGCTGCCAGCTCACGCTTCGGATAAAACCTTTTTTGCTCAGACAGGAACCCTACGCCCGACAGACTTGCTTTTTTTAGCATTACAATCTCGCTAAGGTCACACTTCCGCTTGATCCAGACAAAATCCCTTTTAGAGGAGATTTTTTTATAGACCTTATCGCGGTCCAAGTTTAACGATACCGCGAGAATGCGTGCAGCGGCCTTTCGATCCAGTATTTTCGAAGGGGTTACGTAAACAGATTCCACTTCGATGTTTTGTGCAAGCTCGTTCAAATTTCGGTCGTAGATCACCCCGCGCCCAAACTGTGTCTTTACTGTCCCGACATACTGCTTGTCTGATTTAGCTAGAAGAGTTTCGTGCTGAACGATCTGCAAAGAAGCCAGACGGCCGATCAAGGCTGCTCCGAATAGAAAAAGAAATACCGATACAATTATTAGTCGGGTTTTGATTCCGTCGCGAAACGTTCCGGTAGACTGCTTTTTGTTTTTTGCCATGATTTCTACTTCAAAATAATGGTGATGACTTTGCCTTCGTCGGGTTCTTTCATGCCCACTTTACTTTTAGCCAGTAGGTGAATGCGACTCAAAGACCTTAGGCTTTCGCGCTCAAGATTGAGCAGGCGATTCTCTTGCGAGAGTTTTTCACGTTCCATGGAAAGGTCCTGATATTCATATGCTAGCTTGATCTTCTTGATGTTGGGCCAAACCAAGGCCATTGCTCCGAACATGAATAGGATGGAGACCGAAATGACCATCCAGAAATCTTTCGAGGAAAATTGGAGCCGACCCTTGATATGCCCACGAGCTTCGTTAAACATGTATTCTTTCGGCGACTCTCAACTTAGCGCTGCACGATCTTGGGTTTTGTGCTACTTCTTCTTCTGACGGCACAAGAGGCTTACGAGTTAAAATCTTTAAGGCCGGCATTCTTCCGCAAACGCATATAGGGATCTTGGGTGGACAAGAGCACCCTTTTTCCTCGTCTCTAAAAAATGTTTTCACAATCCTGTCTTCCAGGGAGTGAAAGGAGATAACCGCAACACGAGCTGTTGAATGAAGCAGACCCATCATGCCGGCCAGCGCAGTTTTTAATTGTTCCAGTTCGTCATTAACAGCTATTCTCAGAGCCTGAAATGTTCGTGTTGCAGGATGGATCCGCGAATGTCGGGACGATTTCACCACGCGCGCAACAATCCGTGAAAGCTGACCGGTAGTGGTGATGGGTCGCTCTTCCTGTTCTCTGCGAATTGCACGGACGACTCGCTTTGCATAACGCTCTTCACCATAATCTTTAATAATTGATGCCAGTTCCACATCAGAAAGTTTTATGAGAAGGTCAGCGGCTGAAGTTTTTTGAGAGGAATCCATTCGCATATCCAGTGGACCATCATGTTGTATGCTGAAACCGCGCCCGGCTGTATCCAGTTGAGGAGAAGAGACCCCGAGGTCCATTAGCACTCCAACCACACTGGTGATCCCATTTTCGGCCGCGAGTTCTTTGATGTCCCCGAGATTGCCGTGGGCCAAAGTTACTCTGTCGCGAAAAGGAGACAGTCTTTCGCTGGCCCGCTCTATAGCGGAGCTATCCCGGTCGATTGCTAAGACCCGGATTTCAGGTGCTGTGTTTTTAAGGATGAACTCCGTATGGCCTCCATCCCCGAGTGTGCCATCCACGATTACACCCTCCATGTGAACATTCAGGTAATGAAGCACTTCGTTTCTCATTACCGATTCGTGGTACGTTGGCATGATATTTTTGGCTACTCCATAAATGTCTAAAGTCTATGGGATGCCTTTATGCTTCTCCCTGCTTGGACCATTCTTCAGGGGACCAGACCTCAAATGTTTTGGACATGCCCACTAGAATGGCTTCTTTGTTCAAGCCTGCAATTCCTCTCTGGTTGGCAGGGAGTAGTATCTTTCCAGATTTCATTTCGCACTCAGTTGCTTTAGAATAAAATTCACGCAACCGGTTTCGGTCCATCTTGTCGAATGCGTTCAGGTCGCTCAATTTTTCTTCATTTTCAGACCATTCTTTCTGGGGGAAGACCACGAGATAATGATCCATGACACACACCACCAGTTGCGGGCCAAACTGTTCCAACGCATTGCGAAACTTCGCGGGTACGTTGAAGCGGCCCTTGTCGTCCAGACTGATGTTGTATGTACCTAGAAAGTTGTTCATCAATTTGTTTTACCGGTTTCGTGTAACTCTGACATAAGGTAACATATTAAGACACTTTGGTACACAATCCTACCATAACGCGACAAACTGTCAACTGAAAAGGGGACATTAATAGAGGGAATATGTATGGGGGGGGAATGAGCTAACTTTTTATTTAAACAGGGCTTGATGGGTTTTGG